>JAAFIH010000012.1 GCA_013297755.1 Cytophagales bacterium | reverse complement strand
CTAGAAATAATGCTATTTTTTGATTTTTATCCGAAAAAGTATCCATTTTTTTTCGGATTGTAATCCTGTTGTAAATATACTAATTATTTGTAATTTAACAAACTTTTTAAATTAGAATTCCCTGAGACCTATCAAAAATAAAAGTAAGGGCAAGAAAAAAGATCCGCCAGCTATATTGATGAAGAGATGTGTAAAAGATCAATGTAAAACAAAAAAAATACACTGCCACGGCAATCTAAAATACAGAGGAAGCCCTTGGTGGCGAAAACAAAATCCAAAAACTGGGGAGGAATAATAGAAAAAAAATATATTTGGAAAATTTATACGTATTTTTTGTTTATTCAAAATACTTCTGCTTCTTGTTGGTAATTGTTTTCGCTAAAATATTTTTTGATTGGAGTAGAAATCAAGATAGGCAGAATAAAAATATTTGTATAAATTGATAACACTTCAAGTGATAAGAACATTTGAAGTTAATATCTAAAGAATTAAAACTTTTTAACAACAGCTTCAATTATACTTCTCCTTTATCAATGCCAGCTTGTTTAATAATGACAAGAAAAGTGCCTTTTTTGATGACTATTCAGGCAATAAACATGTACAACAAAAGTGATGTGATTTATTGGGATGTAGTACATTTGAGATGAACCTTTGGAACGTTTAAAAATAAAACTATAATCTTATAAAAAAATAATTAGTGTCTAGGCGATTGGTTCATGCAGTAATAAGATTTAAAGAATACTCTAAAATATTGATGTCGACTGGAATATTCTGGTTTCTTTATCTAAGTTCCTCTATGTTTAATTCTATAGCTTTTTTTGCCATCGCAATAGCATCATCAATAACATCGCCTTGTGTTATACAACTTGGTAAAAAAGGAACAGTTACCATAAAACCACCTGCGGCTTCTTTCTGTAAATGAAATTTGTATGTTTACGTTTTTTGAGTAATTAAAGTTTGTAAATTATCTTTTTTTTGTTGGCTTTAGCTACATCAACCCTCTATCACGTTCTTAAAGTACTATTTATTAAAAAAGTCAGCTTTTAATAACAAACAATTTTTTACAAAATTATAAAAAAAAGACTTATTCAAAAAGTCGATACTTTTTTACCATTAAGTCTTTGCTGAGGCTTATACCATCGATTTACCTAGCCAACAATACTTGTCCTTTGTATTCTTGTACTTCGTTGTAGCCTGTAGAGGCTTTTACAGTGTACATGTACACACCTGTAGGTGCATCTGCACCTGAATTATTGATTTTGCCGTTCCAAGGTGTTTTGGTGTCGGTAGATTCAAAGACCAGCTGCCCCCAACGGTTGTAAATTTTAAAATAATCTAATTTACGTATTCCATTTTGGATAACACCAAAAGTTCGATTTATTTCTTGGTCATCGTTTGGATTGAAAGCGTTGGGCATTTTTAAGAAACTAGTCAAGTCTATTTTTTTCATTACAGAATCTTTGCACAATTCAGTATTTTTTACCAACAATTTTGTGAAAAATATTTTAGATTGGTTGTATGTAAGTTGAGTATCAAGTGGCGCTTGATTGTAGGGTTTGGTATAGGCAGTGCCATTTCCAAAATCCCAAGTTCTTTTAACTCTTCTACTTGTATCTATCAAGGTTATATCTTTAAAATTGATAATACTCGTAGAATATACATAAGGTGCGTCTTTGGGGTCGGTAGAAGCAAAAGTAAAGTCAGCTTTTGGTCTTTGATATACCCTAACAAGGCCAGTGGCAGTGTGTGTGCAATTGGTATTGGGGTCAGTGGTAATTACCATAATTTTATTAAAACTATTAGCATTAAATTTTAAATTAAATGGTTTGGTATGTTCTACATTTTTTCCTAAAGTAGAATCAGAAAAATTCCAAGAATTTCTTAAATTTTCTACTGGTGTATTGGTAAAAGAAAATAAAGTAGGATTAATAGTTAATTCATCAGGGTTGCACCAATTTGAGGGCACTGTAAAATCAGTTTTGGGGGCTTTAGTGGTGGTATAGATACCAGAAAATGTAGACATACAATCTTTGAACTTGCCACTACCAGTGAAACTAACACTATAATTATGCACATTGATAGGAGAAGAGTTAAACAGAAATTTGGGGGTTTTAGACGCATTTTTGTAATAAATAGAATCTGTGCCTTCGATGTACCACTTTGTGTTTTCTATACTGGCAGCATTGCTGCTATTGGTAGGTGTTATATTAAAATTTAAAAGTTGATTTTGGCATGATAAAGGTGGATTTGTAATTACTGCATCTGAAATTTTCATATTTTCTATTAAAATAGAATCTTTGCCTATACAACCATCGGCATCTTTTACATTAAGAACAGCATAAAAAGGATCGTTGGTGTAGTTAATATTTCCATTTTCAAATAAAGTATATGCTACTTTATTTCTTTGATTTGTGATTCCAGGAAAAGTACTTATTAATTCATTTTTTTTGCCAATTTTCCAAACATAATCTATGATAGGTATATTGACTGAGGGGACTAATTTTGCAGAAGTAAGGGTTGTAACCACACCTGCACAATAATTGCTTTGAGTAGTATCAATTTTGTAAGAAATATCAGAACTTACAGTAACAACTTGAGAAAAAGTAGCTAAACAGCCATAAGGAACATCAATATCTTTTTTAGAAATAGGTTCTGTCAGAAATCTACCATTATTATAACCTACTGTGTGAGTTATAGTAAATACACCAGGTTTTTGATAGGAAATAGTTCTGTTAAAAGCTGTATCGCCATATACTTTGATTTGAGTTCCAAAGGTTTTTTCTACAATATTAGAAGAAAAACCATTAATAGTATAAGTTCTATGATTGACTAGCGTGTCTTTTATTCCATTTCCAAAATCCCAATTCCAAAAATTTATTTGATTTTTTTCAAAAATTTTACTAAAACTTTTAATACTTTTTACATCCATTGGTTCATTAAAACATAGTTTTGTTTTGGGTACTTCAAATGTATTTACAATATTGTAACGCATCATAGGTACAACAACTGTGTCGAGGCAACTATACAAGTCTTCGAGAATAAGTTTAATGAAATAGGTTTCGTTTGGTGCAAAACCTGCATTTGGAATTGTAAGTGGCGACTTTACAGCTTGATTAGTACCTCCAATAGTGGTGCCATTGCCGAGATCCCAAATATATCTATTGAGTATAGTGCCTCTGTATTTAGAATCATCTTGAGCCACTACTATTGAGCTTGGATCGCAGTAATAAGGATTGAATTTAAAATTTGGTTTAAGTCCATCTTCTATCGTTATTGTAGTGTCGTTTAAACACCCCAGAGCATCAGTAACTGTTAAATCATATTTTCTCTCTTTATTTTTTATTTTTATGGGTAGTACGCCAACTGAGGTAAAAACACCATCAAAACTAATCCATTCATATTTAAGTATGTTTGAAACTGCTGCAGCAGGGCCAGAAATAGTTGCTAGTGCTTGTAACTCAAAATTTGGGTAACCCACAAAAGTGCAAGTGGGTGTAAAATTTTTGGTTACGTTCGTAAATCCAGGTTTAGGATTAGGGTTTACAGTTGTCTGGCTACTAAATGCACATCCTACAAAAGAGGCTTCTAGTTTGATGTCAATAGTTTTATATATTGCATCGTATCCAGGACTTGGTCCCTTTCTAATATCAATTACTTTTTCTGAACTGGTATTAGATATGCCAGTAAAAGTCCATTCATAACTTATTTTAGGAAAATCTGAAGGTTCAACGCCAACTACACTTACTAGAGGCAAGAAAATGCCAGGTTTTTCACATTTGAAAAGTCCGTTAGGAGAAAAGTAAATTTGTGATGCTGGCGAAAAATATACACGAACTGAGTCAGATTTAGATACCACACATCCATCATCAGAAAATGCGGTTAATTTTACAGCATATTTGCCTCTGTTATTGAAAGTGTGTGTTAGTGGCAAACTACTTGTAGTTGTAATTGTAGGACTACCATCGCCAAAATCCCAGGTGTAATTTGAAATTCTTGTATTCAAATCTAGTAAACTACTTTTATTGGTAAAAGTAGTTGGTTTAGTCTCGCAAGCTGTATATATATCAGTTGCAAAATCAGATTCTAATTTTGCTTTGTAACTTACGATATTTGTTGTATTACATCCTAAATTGTCTTTAACAGAAAGGAAATACTGGCCTATTGTTGTAATAGTATAAGTAGAAGCGGTTGATAAAACTGGCTCTCCACTTTTGAACCATTGATATGTAAAAGGGGCATTGCCTGTAACATTACTTGTAACAGGTATATTTAATGTAGTATTGCAAACTGTGAGTATGGTTACACTTGGCACATTTAGTGTTATTTTGGGTGCTGCAAGTGCTTTTATAGTATATGTTTTTTGAGTGATTCCTTGTATTGGACAGTTATTATCACTTAGTTTGAGAACAAATATATGATCACCAGCAGTTTTAGGAGAATAAGAAAAACTGCCAAATACTGATTGGAAATTAACATTAGAACTGAAACTTGCCCCTGGAAGTGCAGTTTCTAAAGTCATTTTTAAAAAACTAGAATTAGCACCTAGTCCAGTAAACAAAACACTGACCAAATCACCTACACAAACTGATTTTTCAAAATCATTGCCATTGAATCCTAGTAATGTTGGCAAAACAATAGAAGGCAATACCTCTATTTGCATATCTCTCATTGTATACCCAATAGTTGTGCTACCACGTTTTTCTGTAGCTTTTATTGCAATAGCACCTACTTGAGCAACAACACTTGGAGTGAAATTAATAACACCACTAAGACTATTTATGGTAAAAGGGCTAGAACTAGACATGGGTTGGGTGGCCGAAAAACCAGATGTAAATCCTAAATTAGCTCCTGCATTACTCATGGGTGTTACCAAAGAGAATTCTACTTTGTCATTATTGGTAGCATCAATACACTGTGGATTGTACTCAACTAAACTGTTTTGAAAGACATAAAAACTAGGATTCGATAAAAAAACTGGAGAGCTATTGGTTGGTGCATCAATAGTATTGATCATGGCTTCTACAAACAAACCTTTTTGTGGAGCAGAAAAAGTATTTAATTGGTTGGTTCTATTAAATCCAAGCCACTGAAATTTATAATCTGTTGCTGGGGTGGTTAAATTTACTTTTCCTTTAAAAGTTTTTGATTGAAATGATTTTATAGTACCACCATCGCAAACACTAATTCCACGATCGCAAGTTTTGATAACACCACCACTTGCATATACCAAATTGACTACGCTTGGTGCAATGTTTAAACTTACCGAAGAATAAGAAATGGTCTGACTATTGGCTATTTCTATACTACTAGCACAATCTTTGTATACAGACAAAGTTATTTCGAAGGTATTACCAGAAACATGACTATAACTGATTTCGGCACCTACCAGATGCTGTGCATTTGATGTATATACATGACAGAAAAAAATAAATGCGAAAAATCGTAAAATTATATTATTTCTCAATTTTTTAATATTTTAAAAACCAATCACAAAAATAAAAAAATATGTGATAAAAAAAAGATAAAATAAATAAAAAACCCAAAAATTGATTTTAAAAATAAAAGTTAAATTTATAAATGGGGTTAAAAGTTATATTTCTAAAAAACCCAGAACACGACAGAAGGGGTGTTCCTATAAAACAAATTTAAAAACACGATATACAGAACACGCCAAATAAAGAACACGCCAAAAGGCGTGTTCCTACAAAATAAATTATTTTTTCAAAAACTTTGAATGATTCAGATGATTATTTACTAAAAACTCAATCAAATAAAATCCTGAGGGTAATTCCTGTATATCGATTTTATACAAATTTTCTTCAGTTAATACAGGTGTACTTTGTGTTGAAATACACTTTCCTAGACTATTAAATAATTTTAATTCTAGTTTTTGGTGAACATCAAAAATTCTTACAAATACTTCTGTCTCAGCTGGGTTTGGATAAATTAAATAAGAAACAGAAGAACTTATATTTTTGACTATACCAGTGGTAGTTCCTACAGATATATATCCTGGTTTGAATAAAGATGCATTGCCTGCCAAATTTGAAACACTTAGTTTTATAGAATAAACACCAGAAAGGGTAAGTAAAATAGAAGGATTTTTGGCATAAGACTCAAAATTTTGAGGTCCAAATATTTCCCAATACCAAGATGTAGGGCTATTGAGAGATTTATCTTCTAGATTGAGGTACTGTCCAATACTTAAACTTACATTTTGAGCTGAAAAATCAACATAAGGTATTGAGTTAGAAGTATTAGAAATCATTAAACTTGGTGATAGAGTGCTATAATTATTTCCTACAATAGTAAGATAACCAGAAATAGCGTCAGCTGGTAAATCAAATACGATTATACTATTTGAAATATATCTTGGTGTAATATTACTAATATTGGAGTTATTATTAAAATATGATATAAATTGAGTTGCAGCCAAATTGTTTCCAAAAATTGTCAAAGATTGGTTTAGCAACGCAGGATTAGGACTTATATGCGTAATTAAAGGAGAAGGAGTTGTTGTTATTCCTGTGAAAGTACTGCTATAAGTCAAATTTTGATAATTTGATAAGGTATTGCAAAAAGCATTTGTAAATAATAAGTAATAAATATCATTTTTATTGCAACTCCAAATCATAGAAGCACTTGTAGTATTACAATAGTCCCCATTATCATCGTTTGATTTCACAATCAAACCTTTAGAATCATAGATTCTTAGATAGGTATCTCCATTATTGCCACAATTTGAAAATCCATAATCAAAACCATTTACACCTGAAAATGTCCAGTAATATCCATTACCCGAGTTTAAAGATAGATTTTGTTGGATTGTTGTAATATTCAAATTACCATTATTTACAGGATTTTGCATACACATAAACGATGTAGATGATACATTAACTGTAAGTACCATACTCGAAATTAGATTAAAGTTTGTACCTATAAGCGTAATTTTGCCTGTTATTGCATCTGTTGGCAAGGTAAAGTAGCCATAAGTATTTGAACTCAAACTTAAATTTGCTGTTCTAATTAGACCTGCATTGGATTGATAATTTACAAAACTATAACCCAAAAGTCCATCTCCATAAATATTAATAGTATTACCTCTTAGAGCAGGATTAGGGTTGATAGATGTAATTGTGGCTGGTGGGTTGGGGTTGCTACCACTGATTGTTTTGCTATAATATAGTGTTTGATTGTAGGTTAATGCATCACAACTGTAATTTGTAAACAACAAATAATAAATACCATCAGTATTGCAATTAAATACCATAGAAGACGAACTACCTGAACAAAATGGCCCACTATCATCTACTGAATTGATTAAAGAACCAGTAGAATTATATATTCGCAAATAGGTATCAGAACCACCTCCACAATTTGAAAATCCGTAAGATGTATTATTTACTCCTGCAAATGTCCAGTAATATCCATTGCCCGAGTTTAAAGATACATTTTGTTGGATTGTTGTAATATTCAAATTACCATTATTTACAGGATTTTGCATACACATAAACGATGTAGATGATACATTAACTGTAAGTACCATACTCGAAATTAGATTAAAATTTGTACCTATAAGCGTAATTTTGCCTGTTATTGCATCTGTTGGCAAGGTAAAGTAACAATAAGTATTTGAACTCAAACTTAAATTTGCTGTTCTAATTAGACCTGCATTGGATTGATAATTTACAAAACTATAACCCAAAAGTCCATCTCCATAAATATTAATAGTATTACCTCTTAGAGCAGGATTAGGGTTGATAGATGTAATTGTGGCTGGTGGGTTGGGGTTGCTACCACTGATTGTTTTGCTATAATATAGTGTTTGATTGTAGGTTAATGCATCACAACTGTAATTTGTAAACAACAAATAATAAATACCATCAGTATTGCAATTAAATACCATAGAAGACGAACTACCTGAACAAAATGGCCCACTATCATCTACTGAATTGATTAAAGAACCAGTAGAATTATATATTCGCAAATAGGTATCAGAACCACCTCCACAATTTGAAAATCCGTAAGAGGTATTATTTACACCTGCAAATGTCCAATAATATCCATTTCCCGAGTTTAAAGATAGATTTTGTTGGATTGTTGTAATATTCAAATTACCATTATTTACAGGATTTTGCATACACATAAACGAGGCAGATGATACATTAACTGTAAGTACCATACTCGATATTAGATTAAAGTTTGTACCTGTAAGCGTTATTTTGCCTGTTATTGCATCTGTTGGCAAGGTAAAGTAACAATAAGTATTTGAACTCAAACTTAAATTTGCTGTTCTAATCAAACCTGCATTGGATTGATAATTTACAAAACTATAACTCAAAAGTCCATCTCCATAAATACTAATAGTATTACCTCTTAGAGCAGGATTAGGGTTGATAGTTGTAATTGTGGCTGGTGGGTTGCTACCACTGATTGTTTTGCTATAATATAGTGTTTGATTGTAGGTTAATGCATCACAACTATAATTTGTAAACAACAAATAATAAATACCATCAGTATTGCAATTAAATACCATAGAAGACGAACTACCCGAACAAAATGGCCCACTATCATCTACTGAATTGATTAAAGAACCAGTAGAATTATATATTCGCAAATAGGTATCAGAACCACCTCCACAATTTGAAAATCCGTAAGAGGTATTATTTACACCTGCAAATGTCCAATAATATCCATTTCCCGAATTTAAAGATAGATTTTGTTGGATTGTTGCGATATTCAAATTACCATTATTTACAGGATTTTGCATACACATAAACGATGTAGATGATACATTAACTGTAAGAACCATACTCGAAGCTAGTCTTGTATTGTAGCCAACTAAAGTAATAAAACCAGAAACTGCATCATTAGGTAGAGTAAAACTAACATAACTATTGGATACATAATTCAAAATTGCATTACTTGAACCATTATTGACATTTTTATAAATGATAGAATTAATATTAGCTAAACCATTCCCATAAATGTAAATTAAATTACCTCTCTGGGCTGGGTTGGGGTTGATAGAACTAATAGAAGCAGGTATGGCTGTAATTGTAAGAAAAGGACTAACAACACCTTCATCAAAACCAACAAATGTCAAACTTCCACTTACAATATTACTTGGTAATTGAAGCGTAATATTGTTTTGATTAGAAGTAAAATTATATGTATATTGAACTCCACTATTTAAAGTATTGTAGAAGAAAAGAGAAAATTGATTCAAAAACTGCCCTGATAATGTTACAAAAGCGTTTGCTGACGATGGATTTGGGAAAATAGTATTTATAATAGGTGTTGTAATAGTAAGAACTGGCGAAACACCTGAACCAAAAACACCTGTAAGTGTAACTGCACCAGTGATAGCATTGCTTGGAATTAAAACATTAAGCAACCTATCGTTTTCTATATTTGGATAAATCAATAGATTGCCATTAGAGCTTTTGAATGTAACATAATCTATAAAATTAAATCCAGTACCTGTCATAAATAATGTATTACCAACAATATTTGGGTTTTGGCTCATATTTGTGATTACAGGTAACCCAGGTAATTGTTTTGAATATAGCAATGTTGTGTTTTGGGATAAATTATCACAAAAATAATCACTTAATAAAACATAGATTCGTCCATTTGATGCTGGTGTATATTCTAAAGTAGGATAAAGCAAACTACAAGAATTATCTCCATAATTATCATCTATAATCATGCCATTTTCAGAATATAATCTCAAATAAGTATTTGAACTTTGGTTGCAAACATCAAAACTATAAACTTCATTGGCTATACCTGTAAAAGTCCAAAAATATCCGCTTCCACTTGGCAATATTGTACTATTTTGAGATGTAGTTAATTGCAAATTTCCCATATCTACTGCATTTGGCATACATGAAAAATCTATTTTAGAAGGAATAACAGTTAATACAGGTGTTATAGCTTTGCCAAAAGAACCAGTCAAGGTTAAGGCTCCTGTTACAAAATCTGAAGGAATATAAAATTCAAAACTAGTATTAGAAAAAGCAGGATAAAACTGTAATATATTACCATTATTAGCTCTATAATAAAAATATTCTGTACCACCTATTTCGTTGCCAAATGCTGTAATTAGAGTATTTTTATAAGCAGGATTCAAAGAAAATCCTGTAATTGTTGGCTTAAGTGTTTGTATTGTAAGCAATGGCGTAGTTATACTAAAATTATTTCCTGATAATTGAAATGTACCTGTAACCATATCTGATGGTACTTCAAAAACAATATAGTTGCTCGTTTTAGTAAATGAATTTATATTTGAATAGTTGCCATATCTATCAAAATATGATATACTATTTATAAAATTCAAAAACATACCATTGATTGTTACAAGTTTGAAAGGCGAAGTTGTGGTTGGATTAATACTCGAAACGTAAGGTGATGTTATTGTAAGTATAGGAGTGATAGTAGAACCAAAAGAGCTCGTCAGTGTAAGTGGGCCTGTTATTTGATTATTAGCAGTATAAAAATAAAATTCTCCGTAAGATTTAGAATAAATATTTAAGGTAGAGCTTCCAGTACTTGTTGGCACTTTTACATAATTTACCACATCTAAATTTGAACCTTTTACAACTACATCATTTCCATTTCCCGAAGATGGGTTTGGATTAAAATGAGTAACTATAGGTGGTTGTGTTTGATAAATGTTATAATAAAGCGTTTCGTTTTGAATCAAATTACCACAAAATGGTTGGGTTAATAGTAAGTAAAAAGTACCAGTTTGATTACAAGTCCATCTTAAAGATGCAGCATTTGTGTTACAAAGTACACCATAACCATTATTAGAAGTTATTAACGAGCCAAAAGAATCATATAATCTTAATGATGTATTATTTATCGTACCACAATTAGAGAATTGATAAGTTTTGCCACTAATACCAGTAAAAGTCCAAAAATAGCCTGCTCCTGCCGTTACATTTACACTGCTTGGGGTTGTAGTAAGAGTAAGATTGCCATTATCTACTGCATTTGGCATACATGAAAATGGTAGCTTAGAAACTGTAATTGTCAAAACTGGTGTTACTACTTTGCCAAATGTACCAGACAAAGTCAGTGGTCCTGTATTTGCAGAGATTGGAACATAAAACTCTATGTTTGACTCTGAAATGACATAAGGATATGATGAATTAACCCCTCCAGTTTTATTTCTGTAAAAAATTTCGTACACATTATTTAATGCTGTACCATATATATCTACATAAGTGTTTTCTAAAGTTGGATTAGGAGTAATACTTGTAACTGTGGGTGTATTTACAAAAACTGTCAAATAAGGGGCTTGCATACTGCCAAAAGTTCCAGTAACGGTTAAATTACCAGAGTTAATATGATTTGGCACATATATTTGCAAATAATTTGAATAATTGCTAAAGTAACAATTATAAGGATAAGGGTCGGTAGTTTGTACTAAAACACTCTGTATGGTATTGAGTGCAGTACCAGTAAGTGTAATATACCTACCTCCACCAGAGATGGTTGATGGAAACAAACCTGTAATCGTTGGAAAAGTATTGATGACCGTGAGCAAAGGTGTCGTTACATGCCCAAACCCTCCAGATAGTGTAAGATTGCCAGTAATAGCTCCAGCTTGAACATAAAAATAAAGATAATTAGTAAAATTACTAAAATTAGATGTACTGGCAATCCCATTAAGAGTATTATATAATATACGATTAACCCCAGTAAAAGAACCCCCTACTATACTTATATTTGTCATAGGTAAAGTAGAACTAGGGTTGAGCCTTGTAACAAATGGACGTATGGTATTGATAGTAAGAACAGGAGTAATGATTTTGCCAAAAGCCCCAGAAAGTGTCAAATTTCCTGTCATTGCATCATATAAATAAATTTCTAATCTTGAATCAGACGATGAGCTAACATAAGCATTTGATTGACTTCCAAAAGAATCATTAAAAATCGCATTGTTTATATTGTTCAATCCTGTGCCTGAAATCACAACAGTAGAAGATGCGTTTGTGGGATTTGGCGACATAGCTAATACTGAAATTCCTACAACAGTTATAAAACCATTTTTTGTAATTGTGTTGCTACCATCGTTGTTTGATACTACTAATCTAACTGCATAAACCCCAGGTGCAGTATAACTTACTGAAGGATTGGCTTGGGTGGATGTCGTTGGATTTGCTCCCACAAAAGTCCAGTTCCAACTGGTGGGTGTATTTACTGATGCATCATAAAAGTAAACTTGGTTGTTGGTTAGTACTACATTGCTTGGGGTAGTAAAATCTGCTGATGGGTTTCCACCAACAGTCATTACACAAGCAATTGTGGTGTTGTATTTTGTAACATCTGTATTTTTTAGGGTAAAAAAAGCTGTATATACTCCTTTTGATTTTTTAAAAGCATTGAAAATAATTGGTACCTGGATATTTTGCCCACCATTGATGATACCCTTATTTGGATTTCCTTTTTTTACCCAATCTGACTCATTCTGTGTTTGAATGTTTACTTCATGTATATCTAAACCACCTAAATTGGGGTCTACTTCATAAGAATTTTGAATTTTAACCTCAAGGATACCACTTTGTATAATCGTTTGCAAAATAGCTGGGCTTATTTTATATGTTTTGATAATATTTGTTCCATTGGTTACATCATTGTCAAAAATATCCTCAATTAAAATTCCATTAAAGTAAACGGAAGCATATTCAGAAGTTTGATCAAAATCTCCATTAATTTTTACTTTGACAAAGATACCAGTTACAAAAGGACTCAAATTTCTAAAATTATGTATTGTAATTGCATTATAGGTAGTATATTTTATTATACTTGTGGTATCAATTTTTTTAGAAGAAAGCACTACTTCATATCCTATGGCACTAGCACCAGTAGCTGCTACATTCAAATTATTAATGACAGAATCTCCACTTGCCACTGTCGAGCTTATAGTCAATGGAGCTATTGAGATACTACCAGCTGGCTGCACAGTAAGTGTTTTGATAGACGTATTAAATCCAAAACAATTATTTCCTGTAAGCGAAATAGATTTAACCCCTGATACAGAAAACGAAAATCCTACAACAGAGCCATTTTTTTGTTGCCCATCTGATGTATTCCAAATTGTATTTCTTAAAATATCAGACCCACTGCTAATCATTTGTGTGCTATAATTTAAAGGTGGATTTGTGTTAGAAATCGAAAAATTAAGACTGGGGATAGTAGAAACTGTTTTGGTATAATATTGTATCTCAAAACCTGAATTTTTAACTATATAATCTGATTGAAATTGAAGTAAAACAGATTTTGATGTCAAAACCAAAGAATCAGGGTTTGCACTTCCTGATTTATCAAAAATCAATGGAGCAGAGGTTGTAGAACCTGCATAAATTCTAAGAAAATCGTATCCATATTCAGTATTAAATGATATAAATTTCAATACTACTTTATCATTACAGGGTGGAGTAATCAACAAAGTGCAACTTTCGTTATCTTTGTAAGTACCTGTTTTTCCACCTGAGTCATAAATATAGCCATTAGGAGCATTTACAAATTGGGTTTCACACATATTAAATATGTTAGCCACTTCAATATAATCTTGTTTTAGTTCTGTATCTTCTCCAAAAGCATTTGTAGCTTTCAAAGAAACAGAATATGTACCAAGATTGGCATAGGTTACTGTTACATTTTGTGTGGTGGCTGTACTAGGATTGCCGCCAGGAAAAGACCAAAGCCAACTAGAAGGCAAATTTTCGCTAAAATCAGAAAAAATAATTTTATTACCAGGCAGAGCAGATCTTGAAGATGCTATAAAATCAGCACTTGGCAAAGTTGAAACAAAATCTGAAATCAAAAGTGAATAATCTTCGTACTGACCCAAACTAACAGAGCTACAACCATCTAACTCGTTTTCGTATACTGAAACAGCTCCAACCCTCAAGCGTACTGGCAAATTGTTGTTTGTAATCGTTTTTACAATAAAAGAATTTTTAAAAACCCCTGTGGTAGTAGATTCTGAAATTAATTCTGATGCTGAGAATGTGCCATTTCTGTCATAATCAATCCACATTTTGATTTTATGTAAGTCTTTTGGAACATGAATTTCATAATTAAATTTTTTGCCTTCTGCTAAATTTGTTCTGTACGAACAACTAAAATCTTTGTATCCTTCTACAGAACTAGCAGAAGTGTTGTCTATTGTATTTAAAATAAAACGTGATATACCATTTAAAGTAGAACTAAAGCTAGTTTGTGGCATACAACTAGGGGTAATTGGCGAACCAATATTATCAACCACAAAAAAATTATTTTTTACAATTATATCTGAACCAGAACCACACAATGCTGAACCAGATGCAGTCAATCGAATCGTAAAAGCCCCAATAGATGAATATGTTTTTGTAGGATTTGCAAGATTACTTGTAGTACCATCGCCAAAATCCCAACGGTAACTATTGGCATTCATGCTTTGATTTGTAAATGTAACCACAGCAGGTATATCGCAAGAATATGTACGACTAGCCGTAAATAATGCTTTGGTCTCAAAACTTGGTGCAGGGCCTACTCCCACTGCAAACCAAGCGTTGGCTGTGGCTATTGCTTCTGGGGAGCAGGCGCCATATAAATCTTCTGCGGCTTTTATGGCATAAAAACGTGCATCTGCGTAAGTTGCATTTGCCGAAAGGTACACATTAAGATTCCTATAAGCAATAGCTGCAGCTTTTTGGATATTTATTCCTGTAACTTGATAGGCATTTCCTAGATCATTAACACCCGCTCCACCATTGACTAACAAATAAAACCAATGATTTTGAACCCCACTATTGGAGTGTACACCACCACCATCTACCCAAAATGTGCCATTGTATGTGTCTGGATTGTTATGAACATTTGGATTGGCCATACTCCTTATACCTAGCCCATCAGGTGTTATTTTATCACCAATAAGCCAAGAAGTAGTGGTGGGAATAGCATATATTTCTACACATTTCCCAAAAATATCGCTAAAAGATTCGTTCAATGCACCAGATTCGTTTGCATAAACTAAACTTGCCGATCTTTCTGTAACAGCATGCGTTATTTCATGCCCAACTACATCAGGCGAAACAAGAGGAGTAAAATACGAGCCATCTCCATCGCCATAAGTCATCACAGAACCATTCCAAAATGCATTATTATAATTATAACCAAAATGAACATAAGAATTTATTTTTGCCCCATTATTGTCAAAACTATTTCTATTGAAACTATTTTTATAAAAATCATACGTTTTTTCGGCTCCAAAATGTGCATCTGTGGCTACCTCGTCTTGAGCTGTGTTCACATTATTCCAAACATTATCGTTATCAAAAAAATCAACAGCTTTGTCATAATTTACACTATTTTGCATATTATAAGTTTGGATTTTTCGGCCAGTTTCATTCAAAATATAGCCTGCAAGCGTGTTTGTAGTTTTTATGGTTTGTACTCCACTGTATTTTGTATGAGCAGTACCATTTTGGTCTATATGGCAAATGCGATTAACTCTAAAAATAATTTCATTGGTACTTGCGTCTACATATACATTTTCTCTCAACAACGGTTCCTCAAAATGAATATCAAACTTATAGCAAAGTCTAAAATCGCCAGATTCTGATTTATTGTCTTTAGCAATGATTACAAACTCAAATATTGGGCTACTATTTTTTATAATATCATTAAAATTTTGCTTTGTTACATTTTTTAATACCTCCAAAATAGCTTTTTTGTGTGCCACTTCTGTTGTTATTTTTATCTCAGTTTTTAAATTTTTAATTTTGTATAATTCTCCACTAAAAGAACTAATCATAGCAGCTCTATCATAATGCGTTTTAAACTCTAAACCTTCTACTTTATAATTTCTAATAAAAAAATGATATTTGTCATGTTTTAAATTCAACTCATCAGTTTCAGAAGATACCATTTTAAAACTTGAGGAAGGATGAGGGTTGAAATGGGTCAAAAACCAAGTTTCAAAGCTCGATTTTGACATAGATTGACTTTTCTTAAAAGATATAAACTTGGGATAACTCTCGTCTTTATTCCATAAAGTTTGTTCTGATAACTGCTCCACAGCTGCCTTTGGAGATTGAGGAACTTTTTTGAGGTTTTCTGCAAAAAGTGTTAAAGAAATGAAAGCTAAAAATAAACTAAATGCAAATTTTGTTGGTGCAATATAACATTTCATAAGGTTGTGTCTTTAGGTAATAATTTCGATTTGTAAAATAAATTAAAATGAATTAAAAATAAAAATTATTTTGAAAATTTATAATCATATTAGTAATAAATCAATTTTAATAGATATAAATTAGAAAATTAAAGTACTTTAATTTTTAATATATTGTATTTATTATAATATTTTTTAGCTAAATTAAAGAATAATTTTTAAATATTTAAACCATTATATAAAAGTCAAAACTTTTACTTTAAATATTAATCTAATATTTTATTTAAAATTACTTTTAAAAAAAATCTTCAGTAGTAAGTTTTGTTTTAATTATATTGAACCGAAAAACTAATATTACAATTTTATTTAAAACCCCTCTTTTAATTTCTCCCCAAGTGGGAGAAAAATTATAGGAATGTAATCTTAATTTTTCGGTTTGATATAATTATATGAAACTTCAAAATAATATATTAAAAAAAAGTGTATAGTATTTTTTTAAAACTAACTAATGTGTGTATAATAATTAACATATAAAATTTATAAACGATTGGAATCAATCATTTAAGTTGTTTCAAAGAAACCAAATCTATATAATTTTGTATTAAAAAAAACAAGTATCCATAAAATGGAACTTCTAATTTTTTACTATCACAGTATATCCATGCAAAATTGCATTTGCATTGCCTGCAGTATTGGCCACATTGATTTTTAGGGTTTGCCAACCATTGAGTGCCGCCACATTTAAGGACTGTGGGGTTGTGCCTATGGTAGGTGTAGGGTTATTGAGAGTAATATCTGCTGATGTATTGGCATTAATGTCTAACTGAAAATTTACATTTCCACCCCCTTGCGATGATCCAATCACATTAAATTCAATGGTATTTGTACCTTGAGGAATATAAACAGGTACAGTAATTAAAGTTGTATATGTTGTGTTTGATGTACTCATTGGGTTTACTAAACTTTGAGATGTAATTACCATGCCACCCATACTACCATCGCCAGCTACTTTTAGCCTTGCAGCTCCTGCTACTGTGTTGGTGCCAATAGCAATTTTATCGTCTGTAAACGTAACCCCAGCAGTGGTTGATTTCCAAGATGCTAAAGGCGAAGTGAGTGTTATTACCTGTCCATTGGCATTTACGCCAAGTGAAAAATTGCCACCTGCCATTCCCGAAAGCGTAAGCGTAGATGATATGCGTACATCGCCTTGCACATCCAATTTGGCTAAAGGACTTAGTAAAGCTCCAATTCCTATGTTTCCGTTTCCATCAATTATCAATCTATCTAAGCCTAAGGTAGCATCTGCAAAATGAAAACGACCAACGTTTGAGGAATATATACCATAAGTTTTGCCAACTCCACCAGTATTGCCAAATCTTATACCAGAACCCCAACCAGCACCACTTGAGCTTAATTGCAATGCAGTATTGTTGGTGGTTTTCATATCTATTTCGAGACCAGTAGTAGCCGAAGGTTGATTGTTTCCTATAACTACCCCAGGTGAGTTATAAAAAATTCCATTAGTAGTGGTTGTCCATTGGCTTGCATTTGGCATAGTACCAACGCCAACATTTCCTGTTCCATCCACCGTTAATATTCCATTTAGTAAATTTCTAAATCTTAGCGTACCAATAATATCCAATTTTGCAGTTGGATTTAAAGTGCCAATACCCAAATTATCTTTTATATATACTTTTCCATCATCAAAATATCCTGAGTAATTGTTTGCTGAACTGTTAATTGCTTTGCCATAAATGGCATAGTTTGTACCCGATCCAGCACCAGACATGATAGCAGCAACTCCATACCTTTCGCTTACCCCAGTAGATAAATCTGTAACTCCTACACCATATCTTGTACCTGTGCCTGTACCATCACTAATGGCATTTACTGCAAAAGATTGTGCAGGACCATTATTATTAATATAAGAATAAGTAGCTATAAGCTGACCTGTGGCAGTTGTATTGTTTTGGGTTATCTGCGAAGACATGCCTCTTACATTTTCTGAACCTGGGTTATTTACCTGAACATTATATCCAATTTTTGAATTTGAAGTTTGAGAACCTGAAAATGCTACATCTATACCAATTTGAGGATCAGTTCCGCCAGTTACATCACGAACTATTTTTAATACTGCTGGCAAAGTGTTGTCTGTACTTTTGATGCTCAATGGCACCGTTGGTAATGTTTCACCAATACCCACAAAACTTGTGCTATATATTTTATTAGCTCCATTGGGTTGCCAGTAGTTATTTCCTTGTAATAAAGTACCTATACCTAGTCGTCCAGTACCATCGACAGTAATCACACTTCCTGGTGCTCCAGAAAGATTATTGCCAATAAGTGTACCAAAATATCCTATTCCTGAAACTGAGCTATTGCCTTGCACAGTCAATTTTTCGTTTGGATTTGTAGTGCCTATGCCTATATTTCCGTTTTGATCAATGACCAAACGAGTTGAAGCCAGTCTATTGGCATCAGTATTTGTATTTCCCAAGGCAATTTTTAATTTTTGTCCATCAGAATCGTCCAAAAACAAGGCAGCATCGTTGTCTACAGCACTTGCAGTTTTCAAATTAATCACTGCATCAAAGCCTGTATTTTGGTTGTCAATTAAAATTCCATCGTTGTTAAACGAGGGAACAATCGTTAATTTGTAAGGTGCAGGCGTTGTAAGACCTATTCCTAGATTTCCAGCAGTAGAAATTCTCATTTTTTCAGAACCATTGGTAAAAAAAGGTAAATCAAAATTAGTTAAAGTTCCAAAATTGGTCAGCCCAGCCACCGAGTTTCCACCTAATTGCCAAGAAGGAATTGCAGATGGCAAAGACCCAAAGCCTAGTCGTCCAATGCCATCGACAGTAATCACACTTCCTGGTGCTCCAGAAAGATTATTGCCAATAAGTGTACCAAAATATCCTATTCCTGAAACTGAGCTATTGCCTTGCACAGTCAATTTTTCGTTTGGATTTGTAGTGCCTATGCCTAAGTTTCCTGTATTTGTGATTCTCATTTTTTCGGATTCTACCAATCCAGTCGAAAACATAATATCCTTGCCAGCACCTTTGGCTGATAGAATTAAATTATTTTCGGCTCTCACGACCATATCTCCCAAATTAGAAATCCCCGAAAATGTACCTGCTACACCAGCAATTCCAATGCCACCATCTGCAGCCAAATTTCTACCCATT
The DNA here is from genome assembly GCA_013297755.1 of Cytophagales bacterium. Lineage (GTDB taxonomy): Bacteria > Bacteroidota > Bacteroidia > Cytophagales > UBA9547 > REAG01. The sequence continues at coordinate 92,759 of JAAFIH010000012.1, read as the reverse complement.
TGTATGCTTACACTTCTGCCTGGTCCGCCACCAGATGCAAAAATACTTGGGTTATTCGAGGCATCTTCTACTACAACTAATTTGCCTAGTGTAAGATTTGTGGCTGTACCAATGGCTACATTGCCAGCACTATGATAAAATATGCCATTGGTGGTAGTTGTCCACTGAGAGCTTGTGAGAGCAGCTCCTAATCCTAATTTACCAGCTCCATCTACGGTAACTACACTTCCTGGTGCTCCAAATAAATTTAAACCTATGATAGTATTTAAGTAAGAAATTCCTGTAACAGATTGATTTCCTACTACTACCAATCGTTCGGTAGGCGGTGCAGTAGTTCCAATGCCCAAATTACCATTATTGGTCAATCTCATTCTCTCAATATATGAAACCTCGTTGTTGGGAGCAGCAAGAGTACCAAAGGCTAAATCCCCAGTATTTCTGAAGCCAATGGATGCAAAATTGGCTCCTACCCTACCAGAATATAGATTTATAAAATTACTATTATCAGCATTTGAAGAAGTTATAAAACCAGCAATATTGTTGGCACTGGATGCAACATGCAATAAATTTAGGGGAGTTGATGTTCCAATACCTACAAAACTATTGGTATAAATTTGATTAGCAGAAGCCGAAATCCATTGACTAGAAACTATATTTGGCCCAGATATTGTTTGAGAAAACCCAGAACCAGAAATTGAGATACCATTTGCACCCGTAAGGGTTGTTTGAGTGGTAGAAAAATTAAGTGTGCCAACTCCTAAATTACCAGCACCATCAACAGTTAAAACTGATCCTGCAACAGAATAACTTTCAAATCTTATGTTTCCAAGAACATGAAGTTGTGCAGTTGGAGTTTGAAGTCCTATTCCAACTAAACCTCTATCAAAAATAGCAGCATAGTTTAGTGTACCCCCAACAGCATAGGCCTGTATACCTATATTTTTAGCTCCTTGCCCAAAAACACTTGTATAATATCCAATTTTAATTGAGTTTGGCAAATTGCCCGTTATATCACTTTTTACTCCTGCTACAACTCCAGAACCAGTGCCACTTAATTGTGTTAAAACACCAACGCTAAAGTGGTTTGCAGTGGAAACTTCATTATTAAAAGTACTAATTACTTCTAATGATTTACTTAATGTCGAGTTTGCACCAGGATTTACCGTATTATTTATTTGCATACCAGAGTTACTTAGAGCTCCAGTAATTCCAAAACTATAATCGTAATTAAACCTCGAGCCAACAAGTGCACTACCTGTAGTTGGAGTATAAAATAAATCTAAAGGATCAGCAGGGGCATTGGTACCAATCCCCACAAATCCATTATTTGCGGTAGTTCCTCTGTAATAAATATTTGAACCACTTGTAGTCCATTGGCTTGGTGTACCAGTGGGCATAGTTCCAAAACCTAATGTTCCTAATCCATCTACTGTTACTATACTACCTGCCACTGCTCCATTGAGTGCCAAACCAGAAATGCTAGAAAAATAACCAATACCAGAAACTGAACTATTGCCATTTACAGTAAGCTTTTCATTTGGAGAAATTGTGCCTATGCCAATATTGCCAGATGACGAAAGGGTCATCTTAGTGGTAATATTTGATGTGCCTATATCTGATGTACGAAATTGTAAACTTGTACCAGCTGCGGCATCAGTGAATGTTTCTTGTGCTACACCTACAATTTCGGCACCAGCTTGTGGCGTTGTTGAACCCTGACCAGAAAACATAAGTGCACCTAACTCATCACCAACTAAAACTTGTGTAGGAGAAATTATTGTGCCCCGAGTTTTGAGTACATTAAACACAGAACGATTAGTAGATTGTAATAACAAATCTAATTGATTATTATCTGCAATATGCAATTTAGTTAGAGGGTTTGCAATGCCTATGCCCACTGTACTCATGGTGTAAATCTTATCATTTCCGTTAGAAATCCATTGACTATTCCCACCACTTATAGTAAAATTCCCTCCTATATTCGTTACTACTATTCCATCTTTGCCAATTATATTACTCACAATCGAGCCAGTAGATTTCCACTGAGTGCCATCCCAGGTATAAAAAGTTTTGTCATCTGTATCATATACAGCCATACCCACAACAGTGCCTAGCGTAGTTCCAAAAGCAATACGTTGTGTAGTTGTCAAACGTGGCAACAAAAAACCCTGAGGACTTGTAGTCGGGTTTTCAACACTTAACTCTAATACAGCCTTTGGATTGGGTTTATCTGTACCTATTCCTACATTTTTCTGAGAAAATGAAGTAATATTTATTAAAAAAAATAAAATAAAAATTAAATTAATATGAAAATATTTATTTTTCATTCAAGCATTTATTTGAAAGTAGAATTTTTTGAAATTATTTCAAATCAAACATATATGCGTTTTTTGGCACAAATGTAAATTTACAATTTTCAAAAATACAGTTTTTTTTTAATTTTAAACTATCAGAATCAAAATATTTTGAATTAATGTTTACTTATTAATTTCTAAAAAATACTAAAAAAATTACAAAAAATTACTTGTATTTTACAATACTCTTCATCTATAACATCCTTCTTATTAAGGATTAAACTTTAGAAAAAAACAACTATTGGATTCAAAAAAAACACCAACCCAAAATAGTTGGTGGATTATTATATCATTGTCGTTTACTTAAGCATTTTTTAGTGCCTTTATCTTTCTCCAAAGGAAAAAGATAATCAGATTAATAATTAAACGAGATTGTATTAGATATACAAATTTTCAAATAAATTAACTTCATTGAATCTTAATTTTTACATTTCTATTCATACCTTTTACTTTATAACTTATAACTTATAACTTATAACTCATAATTCATAATTCATAACATAATTTGTACTTCGTCCACCAGCTTCATCTTTTAAAAGCATTTGTTTTTGCACCAAGTCTTGCAAATCACGCAAGGCAGTATCAGCTGAGCATTTACACATTTTGGCATATTTTGAAGTATTAAGCACGCCCACAAAATCACCCATAAATTTATTTAGCATAGTTCTTTGCCTTTCATTTATAGTTTTTTGTTGATGTTTTTGCCAGAATTTGGCTTTGTCAGTTGTTTTTTTTAATAAAACTTTGCTGGCATCCACTGCTCTATCTAGGCACTCCAAAAACCATTCTAGCCATTCGTCTATATCCAAATTTCCCCTTTGCGATTTTTCAAGTATGTCGTAATATCGTTTTCTATCTATTCTTATTTGTGCCGACATACTATAAAATCTTTGTTTTATGCCATCAGCTTTTGCTAATTGCATATCTGCTATGGCCCTGGCTATGCGTCCATTGCCATCGTCAAAGGGGTGTATTGTTACAAACCAAAAATGTGCTATGGCTGCTTTTAATACTTGGTCTAGGGTGTCTTTTGCATTAAACCAGGCCAAGAAATTATCCATTTCATAGTCTAATCTGTGAGCGTCTGGTGCCTGAAAATGGACTTTTTCTTTGCCCATAGGCCCCGAAACTACCTGCATAGGCCCTGTACTATCTGTACGCCACTGCCCTACTTCTATGGCCAAACCCCCACTTGTAGCCTCTGGAAACAACCACCTATGCCAATTCAATAGTCTTTCTTTTGTGAGTGGCACATCAAAATTTTGAGTAGCGTCAAGCATCATTTCTACTATTCCATCTACATTTCTATCGGCTGGTAATTGATTGGTATATAGTACGCCAAGTTTACGAGCCAACGAAGACCTCACTTGCTCTGGATGCACAAATACACCTTCTATTTCTGATGTTTTTAGTACATCCAAAGTTACTGTATCAAAACTGGCTTCTCCACGCATTTCAAACCCAAGCGATGACATGTAGCCCAACAATTGCCCTTGTTTGCTTCTTACTTGCCCTAATTGGTGGCCTACATTGGTAAGGCTATATGAAAAATGCGGCCAATATTTGTTTTCGTGTACGTACATTTTTTTATTTCTCCCCACAAAGTTATTTCTTTTTTTCGGTAAAAAAAACTTTATCCGCATTTTTTGCGGTGATTATATTTTTTTTATCCGCAAAATAATCAAGAAACAAGATTATGATGAGCAAAAACCGCATTTTTTGCGGTGATTAATAAAAATATTCACCTCAAAATAAAACATCTAATAAAAACCATAGCTTATTCACCGCAAATTTTGCGGAGATTAACAAAAATATTCACCGCAAAATAAACCATATAATAAAAACTATAGATTAATCACCGCAAAACATGCGGAGATTAACAAAAATATTCACCGCAAAATAAACTATCTAATAAAAACTATAGATTATTTGCCGCAAATCATGCGGAGATTAATAAAAATATTCTCCGCAAAAATAAACTATCTAATTAAAATCATAGCTTATTTGCCGCAAAACATGCGAAGTTTAACATTGATTTTCTCCGCAAAAATTCAATAAAATAAAACTGCTAATTTATGGACTCCACAATATGAAGTGTCTTACAAACATATTTACTTGAAAAAAACTAAAAATTCTAGGGAAAGCAAAAATAAACAAAACACCTTATTCTCCAAAATAAGGTGTTTATAAAAAAAATTACAATATATATTTGGTTGATAAAAACTTAGATTGATTATCCTCTACAATTTTATTAACCAAAGTTTTATTTGCTTCTGTTACTTTAGTGGCTACCATAGTGCGAATAGAAAATGCTCTCAAAGCACTCGTAACAGAAAGTGTGCCTTCGGCCGAATCCTTACGACCAGTAAACGGAAATGTATCTGGACCACGCTGACACTGGCAATTTACATTTACCCTACATACCTGATTTACAAGTGGATCTATCAAATCTGCCATTTCTTTTGAGCCATTGCCAAATATACTTACCTGTTGTCCATGATCAGAATCAATTAAATAATTGATAGGAGTATTGACATCGTCAAACGGCACAATGGGTACGATCGGCCCAAACTGCTCTTCTCTATAAACTTTCATTTTTTCATTTACAGGGTACAAAACTGCAGGATACACAAACGAGTGAGACACAGTTCCGCCATTTTCATTCATAATTTTTGCTCCATTCACAAGGGCATCTTCTATGCAAGTTTTTAGGTATTCTGGTTTATTTGGCTCTGGTAGTGGGGTTAAAGCTACACCACTTTCCCAGGGCATACCATACTTCAATTTTGAGACCTCTTCATTAAATTTCTTAATAAATTGATCTGCAATACTTTTATGAACAAACAGTATTTTGAGTGCCGTACAACGCTGTCCATTAAACGAAAGTGAGCCAAGTACGCATTCTTTTACTGATAAATCTATGTCAGCATCTGCCAGTACAATAGCTGCATTTTTGGCATCTAATCCAAGTACTGCACGTAATCTATTGGATTTAGGGTGCATTTTTTTGAGCGAATCTGCAACCCTACTCGAGCCTATAAGTGTAAGAACATCTATTTTTCCAGATTTCATCAACGATGGAATTATGGTATTGCCACGACCATAAATAGTATTGATAACACCCTTAGGAAAACAATCTTTGAAGGCATCCAGTAAAGGTGCAAACAATAAAGTTCCATGTTTTGGCGGCTTAAAAAGTATGGTATTACCCATCAAAACTGCTGGTATTAAGGTTGTAAATGTTTCATTCAAAGGATAATTAAAAGGCCCCATACATAGCACAACACCAAAAGGAGCTCTGCGAACCTGCCCTATTATGCCTTGCTCTATCGTAAAGCGTGAAGATGCTCTGTCCAAATCCTTGAGAGCGTCTAATGTAGCATTCATGTATTCAACAGTTCTATCAAATTCCTTAGTAGAATCGGCCACCGATTTGCCAATTTCCCACATAATAAGACTTACAATTTCCTTCTTTTTTTCAATCATTTTGCCAGTAAACTTCTCCATGCACAATATTCTATTGGCAATAGACATGGTTGGCCATTCGCCACGACCATTATTATAAGCATTGACAGCTGCATTGAGCGACTCAAGTGCCTCATTTTCAGTGCATAATGGATAGCTACCTATCACTTTGGGTACTATCCCATCGGGAGATTGCACACATACAGGCGACAAAACGGTGTGCATGGCACCTGCCCATGTACGCATTTCGCCATTCGACAGATATTTGGTTTGATGTAATAAATTATCAAATTTATATTCTGTTGGAATTTCATTTTCTGATACAAAAATGGAATCTAATCTTTCTTTGAAAGTCATAAAAGGTAATTTAAAAAAAATACACAATAATTATATAAAATAAAGTAATATTAACAAGGAATTTTATTGATTCTTGTAAGATGTCGTCCACCTTCAAAATCAGTATTCAAAAATTTGACAACCATAGCCAAAGCCAAATCTAAGCCAACAAATCGAGCAGGAATACCCAAGATATTTGCATCATTATGGGCCCTGATGATACCCGAAATCTCCTCGTTCCATGCAAGCCCAGCACGTACACCTTTGTGTTTATTGGCGGTCATCAACATGCCGTTGGCAGTACCACAAATCAATATGCCAAAATCAAAAGTACCACTTTCTATGCCCACCGCCAAAGGGTGTGCAAAATCTGCATAATCACACGAAGCCTCAGAATTTGTACCAAAATCTTTTACTTGATGTCCTTGTTGTCCTAAAAATTCTACTATGGCTTTTTTATAAGAAATACCTGCATGATCGGCTGCTATGGCTATATTCATAATAATTTATTATATTTATGCACAAATTTAAGTTTAAAATTATTTAATATATAAAAATGAAACAAAATAAAACAAAAAAAATACAAAAAAGTAATAAAAAGACATTAATATAATCGTTAAAATTAATTAAATTTATAATATGATAGAAACAGAACTAGAAAAATTAATCCAAGGTAAGCTAGCCAATGTGGCGGAACTTAGACTGAACAATGAAAACCTAAATGAAATACCCATACAAGTATATGATTTGGCAGATAACCTAGAATTATTAGATTTAAATAGTAATAATATAAGTAAAATATCTGACCGAATAGTTGAATTAAAAAAATTAAAAATATTATTTCTATCATTTAATAATTTTACTGAATTTCCAAGTATTTTATCCACTTGTCCTAATTTGGAGATGATAGGATTAAAATCAAATAAAATTGTAGAAATTGCAGAAAACTCGTTTCCTCATAAATTAAGATGGCTTATTCTTACAGATAATAAAATAAAAAAACTGCCCCAAAGTATAGGAAATGCAAATTTTCTTCAAAAAGTGATGCTTGCAGGAAACCAATTGGATAGCTTGCCAGAAAATATGAATAACTGCCGAAATATAGAATTATTACGAATATCAGCAAATAATTTTAGTAAAATTCCAGATTGGTTGTATCAATTGCCTAGACTTGCTTGGTTGGCTCAAAGTGGTAATCCTTGCCATAAAATTCAATCAATTAACCAAGATTTGAATGCTATTGACTATCAAGATATAGAAATTTTAGAAAAAATAGGAGAAGGTGCCTCAGGACATATTTTTAAGATTAAAGTCAAAGAAACCCAAAAAATAATGGCTTTGAAAATTTTTAAAGGAAATATGACAAGCGATGGTTTACCAGAATCAGAAATTGAAGCAAGTTTAATAGTAAAAGATAGCCCTCATTTGATTAAAATCATTGGAAAAATAAGCAACCACCCAGATAATAAAACAGGAATTTTAATGGAAATACTGCCCAATGATTTTTATAACTTAGGCAATCCACCCAATTTTGAAACCTGCACAAGAGATGTTTTTGATAAAAAATTAAAATATAAATTATCTGAAATCATACTTATAATAACCAAAATTACAGAAACATGCCACCATTTACATACCAATAATATACTTCATGGCGATGTATATGCACACAATATTCTAGTTAATAAAGATAACCAAATCTATTTGACAGATTTTGGAGCAGCAAGTATGTATGAAAATAAAAATACTGAAAAAATGCAAAAAATAGAAGTAAGAGCTTGGGCTTGCTTGGCCGAAGATTTACTGCAAAATTGTATGAAATCAACCGAAGAAATAACTGATACAGAGTATTTTAAGACAAAAGAAATTATCAAAAAATGTTTTTCTATTGAAGTAGAAAAAAGACCTAATTTTATAGAAATAATACAATTACTAAAAAAATAGAAAAGTAATTTATCCGTAATTTTTATCAACAAAATCTTTGGCTTTTTGTGCAGGAAAATAGCAAATCACACTTGTAATAATTAAAATAGCTACACCTGTAAAAATAAAATCTGTCAGTCGCAAAGAAATTGGATAATAATTGACAAGCCCAGTTTGTGTTCCCATAGAAATAAGCCCAAAATTTTGCTGTAAAAAACAAATACAATAACCCAGCAAAAGCCCAGAAACAGCCCCAACTACACCAATAAGATACCCGTTCAACAAAAATATATTTTTAATAAACTTACCATCGGCACCTAAAGCTACCAAAGTTCGAATATCTTTACGTTTTTCAATAGCCAACATGGACAGCGAAAAGAAAATATTAAGCGAACATACCGCCAAAATAAAACAGAAAACCACATAAATAAATAACTTTTCAATCTCTATGGCTCGCAACATACTTTGATTTTGCTGGTCGGCATTTTTGATACTAAATTTTTTTTCAAATTTTTGGATAAGTTCATTTTGGACTTTTTTACATGTACTTTTGTCTTTTAAAAATATTTCAACTGCATTTACGCTATTGCCATAATTCATCAATCTGGCCGCAAAAGCTAAGGGTACCAATATGTAGGTGTCATCTAATAATTTTTCGAGAGCAAACGAACCCACTACACCTATATTTTCGGTCTGAAAGGCCTCCATTGGATTAGAATGAACATTTTTTTCTAATTTTGGATACCAACATTGCAAATTGATATAATTATGATCAATGTTAAATCCTAACTTGTTTTGAATACCAACCCCCACCACTGCACATTCATTTTTGGCTTGCATCAAAGTAGAAACTCCTTGTTGGATATTCATTAATGGAGCTAGAGAAAAATCATAATTATTACTAAGTCCCTTGATTTTAACTATTACTTGCTTATCTAAATATCTTACCAAAGCATTGTCTTCAATTACATATACAATCTTATCGTTTGGAGATATATTTTCTATTTTTAGATTTTTGAATATATCACTATCAAAAGACTTTCCTTGTAACAATTCTATTTTTATATCAGGATTGAAAGAACCGTAAATATCTCTTATCAAATCCTCGAGACCATTAAACACAGAGAGGGCTATCACAAGAGCTGCAGTGCCTAGAGCTACTCCCAAAAAAGACATCCATGAAATAATATGTATGAATCCAGTGTTTTTTTTTGAAAAAAAATAGCGTTTAGCTATGAAAAAAGGAACAGAAATCATCATTTTCGACAAAACTAGTCTACTTTTGGGATTGTTAGTTTACTTATGATGGCATCCATTTTTAGGGCATATTCGGCTGAATCATCTAAAAAAAATAACAATTCTGGTACAATTCTTGCTTGGTTTCTAATTTTAGATCCCAAAGTTTGGCGAATGGCCTTGGTTTTTTCTCTGATAAGTAACAACATCTGCTCTTTATCATCGACCAACATAAAACTCAAAAAAGTTTTGGCCACACTCAAATCTGGGCTTATTTCTGTACGAATAACTGTAATAAAAGCATTGCCAAACAAATGGCGACTATCTCTTTGAAAAATATCGCTAAGCTCTTTTTGAATCAATTTTGCGTATTGCAACTGTCTTTTGCTTTCCATTTCTGTATCAATTTTAATCAAAATTAGTCAAAAAAATCTAAAAAAACAGAATCAATGTAAAAAAATAAAAAAGTAAAAATAAAAATTTAGTAATAATAATAGGTTTGATATTAAATATGAAAAGTTTTAATTGAATTTTCAAATGCAAGAATTTCTTTAATGATAAGGTTAATTTTAGTATTACAATGTTTGTATAAAATTTTTATTTTTTTAATATTTTTAAAGTCCAAAGTAAGAATTTCCATTTCTTTGAATTTTTGAGCCAGTTCAAACTCGTTTATGCAATTTAAACTAGCAATCAATTTATGAGCATGTAGCTTTGTTTTCTCCATGTCATTATTTTTAATAGAGACAGTCAATTCATGTATATTGTCAGCAAAAGTAACTTTCAACAGTGCAAAAAAATCACAAATTTCTACATCTGTCATAGATAAATCATTTTTAAGAATCTCAATTTGTAACATTTGATAGAATATTAGTAATAAAAAAACAAATATAAAATAATAATTCAATAAATAATTATAAATAATAAGTAAATTTTATTACTCATATTTACGACATTTGATTGATATATAATAATGAATAATCTGAATTGGGATTTTGTAAAAGCTCTTCATGTGAGCCACATTCAACTATTTGGCCTTCTTTTAACACATAAATACAATCAGCATCTTGTATTGTTGATAAACGATGAGCAATAATAATAGTAGTTCGGTTTTTCATCAAGTTTTGTAATGCCCTTTGTACTATAGTTTCGGAGTTGCTATCTAATGCACTTGTGGCCTCGTCTAAAATTAAAATAGGTGGATTTTTGAGAATGGCTCTTGCAATAGCAATTCGTTGGCGTTGGCCGCCAGATAATTTTATGCCACGCTCCCCTACTATGGTATCAAGCCCTTCAGGCAATTTAGTAATAAATTCGGATGCGTAAGCTAAATTAGCGGCTTCTGTAATTTCACTTTCTGAGGCCAAAACATTGCCATAAGCTATGTTTTCACGTATGGTTCCACCAAAAAGTAAAATTTCTTGTGGCACTACACCAATATTTGCTCTTAGATAATACAAATCATATTCTTCAATGTGATGATTATCAATTGATATAAAACCAGCATCTATTGTATGAAAACGCATCAATAACTGAGCTAAAGTAGATTTGCCAGCACCACTTTTGCCAACAAAAGCTACTTTTTGACCAGCTTTAATATTAAAATTAATATTTTTTATTACATTTACATCTTTGCGTGATGGATATGAAAAACAAAGATTATTAGCTACAATATTTCCAAAAATTGGTTCTTTAAAATTTTGTTGGTTTGGTAACATTTCAGTGTTTTCATATAGCAATTCCCTAATCCTTTCTGATGCACCAATGGTTTTTTGTAGCTGTCCATACAAATCACCAAGACCAGCAACAGAAGCTCCAATAAAAGAAGTATAAAGAATAAAAGAAGTAAGATCTCCAACAGAAATCAAGCCTGCACTGACTAAATTGGCACCATACCACATCACTAAAACTATGCCGCCAAAGACCGTAAAAATGACAAAAGATATAAATAAACCTCTATTTCGAGCAGTTTTGAGGGCACTTTCTACTACTTTTGACAAACTAGATTGGTAGCGTTGGGTTTCGTATTCCTCGTTGGTAAAACTTTTGATGGTGGCTATATTTTGGAGCGATTCCTCTACAATTATGCTAGAACTGGCCAACTGGTCTTGCGTAAATTTTGATTGTTTACGAATATATTTTCCAAAAAATATGGCAGAAACAATTATCAAAGGAAACGTAAGTAGCATAAAAAGAGTAAGTTTTGTAGAAGTAAAAAGCAAAATAATAGAGCCTACAATCAGTACAGAAATGCCCCTAAAAAACTCGGCAAGTGCAAAAGAAAGCACATCAGCTATTTGAGAAACATCGGCCGAAAGTCTACTATTGATATCGCCTACACGATTTTTTTCAAAAAAATACATAGGCAGTCGAATAAGCCTTTCAAACAAAGCCTGCCTTATATCAGCAACCGCAGATTCGCTAATTTTAGTAAAAAAATAAATCCTCAAAAACGAAAACAATGATTGAAATACTAAAACTACAAAAAGTAATATTGTGATTGTATTGATGCTAAAATAACTATCAGATTGAGGTTTTAACAACGCAGAATCTACCAATTTGCCCATAAAAAATGGAAAAACTAACATGGTAGAACTCGATAAAACCAAAAAAATAAGACCAAATACAAACAAAAATTTGTATGGTTTTATAAAACGCCAAAATACTTTTGTAGAACTTAACCTCTGAATTGTAATTTTTTTCTTATCAACATCTTCTACAATTCTTCTATTTTCAAACTTGTTTGCCATATAATCACAAAATTAACCTTAGTTTTATATTATTTGTAAAATTAGTTGCAAGTTTTTTTTGTTTCTCAAAAGATAGATTTATATTTGTTTAATATCTTACATCATAGTTATTTATAAACTAAATTTCAATTACAATGAATAGAGAACAAAATTTTAGGCATTTTTATAAATCAGATCTGACACAATCGCTGACTTATACCGAAAAAGAACGTAAAAGTATAGTTACAAAAATAATTTTATGTATCGTTTTACCCATAATCATAGTACCAATTTGCATTTACATCTGGCGAACATATTACAACGAATTGTTTTTGATACCAGCTATGGCTTTGCTTTTTGGGTGTCCTATTTATATCAATAGGCTTTTTGGAGATACACTATTTTATAAAAATTTTAAACGTAAGATTATTGGAAAAATAATAAAATATATCAACCCCACATTAGATTACGATAATTTACAAAAAGTAGATGATGTAGAATACGATAATGCTAAGTTTTTTGACAACGAAAACACATTAATTTATGGAGATGATCATGTTTCTGGTGTTCTTAATGAAGTAAGGCTTGAATTTTCGGAACTTTTGGCAGAATATAAATCTGAGGCCGACAAAAAAGAAGCTGCCAGTAAATATCAATTTAGAGGTCTGTTTATGTTGGGCGAATTCAAAAAAGATTTTGTGTGCGAATTTGTATTAAAAACATCTACACTACCACTTCCAAACGCAGCACCCATAGGTACTGATGCAAGTTTTAATAAATTATTTAAAACTAAAATTACTAAAAACCCTGAGAATATTGATAAGATTTTAACCCCAGAAATCAAAAACCACATTACTCAATTGCACGAACGCATAGACAATGATTTTATGATTTCTTTTGCTGACAATCGATTATACATAGCTATATACCATGACGAAGATTTATTTGAACCCACTCTTTTTCAATCTATGATGAATTATGATAAAATTAAAGGATATTTTGATGATTTGTTCTACCCTATCATTTTTATAGAACAAGTAACCAAAGAGCTAAGTAAATAGGTTTTTAAATTTTATAAAAAAGGTTTTCAATCAAAAATTGAAAACCTTTTTTATTTTTTAATTTTAAAATGTTGGAAGTTTGATATTTAATTGTACTTTTGCATCGGCAAGCTAGTACGACCAGCTCCTGTCAAATCCCCCAGGTCTTGATCGAAGCAAGGGTAGATGGTTGTAGCGGTGCGATATTTAGTTTGCCATTTTTTGTTTATACACAATCGAACACCAGTTTGTATCTATTAGCTTTTCGGTTTTTTCTAAACCAATTTTAGTGGCCTCAGCGTCTATCAATTCTTGGTCTTCATTATAAAAACCGCTGATGATAAGTTTTGAATTTTCATTCATGTAATTGACATACCATTTTAGCTCCTCGAGTAACACATTTCGATTTATATTAGCAAAAATATAATCAAATGTTTGCGTATTTATAGGTACAGATTGAATGGTACATTCAAAAAATTGAATATCACTTTTTATATTATTCAGTAACTTATTTTCTTTAGCATTTTCGACTGTCCAGTCTTCAATATCAAAACCAATTACCTGATTGGCGCCCAGTTTGCTAGCTGCAATAGATAGTATGCCTGTGCCACAACCCACATCCATTGCCGATTTACCAATGAAAGTATTTTTTAAAATATGCCTCAACATCATGCTAGTAGTAGCGTGGTGGCCAGTGCCAAACGACATTTTAGGATCTATAATAATTTCAAAAGGAATATTTGGATGAGGTGCATGAAAAGTAGCTCTCACAAAACATTGATTGTCGATGATAATTGGCTCAAAATTTCGTTCCCATTCTTGATTCCAATTTTTCTGTTCCATCTTTGATACCTGATAAGCTATTTTTTTGGTATTTATTTCAAAATATCTTGCAATCAAATCATCCAAAATAGAAGTCTTAAATTCATTTGAATCAATATAAGCTGCAAAACCATTGTTTTCTTTTTCCCAAAATGAATCATATCCAAGATTAGACATTTCTGCAATGAGCAGTTCAACACAATGAGGTTCGCAATCAACATCTACTTGAAGGTAAGAAATCATAAATAAGTAATCAAAAGATAAATAAAAAATTATTTACATCCAGCAAAACTTTCGGTTGGGGTGTATGCTATTGTAAAATCAGATTGGCCTTTTGTTTCAGTAAAATAAATCCAAAAATCGGCCTCAGCTTTATTTTTTGTAAAAAACCATTGGCCAGTTTTATCTGCATAAAATCTGTTTTCTTGCTTAAAAATAACAACATTAGCAAAAGCCTCTGTGTCTTCTTCAAATACCCTATAATCTGCTTGTTGTACAAAATCAACTACAAAAATTTTTCCAAAAATCTTACAATGATCAACTTTGCCAACTATTTGAGCTGATGCAGTATTGAAAAATAAAAAAAAACTAACCCCTATACATATTTTATTCATTTTGATTTTTTGTCTTTCTGAAAATCAAACTAACACTATTTTTTTTAAATTTCATATTTTAGATTATTATTTTTTCTCATCAATATAAAAAAAAATAAAAAAACAGCTTAAAATCAATTTAATGAAATTGATGGAAATAAGATTTGAGAGGTATTATGAAAAAGTAATGGCGCAATTTCGTAAGTTATATAATCTATAATCGGAAAATTATTGATGTGCTTGGCTACTTCTCTTTCGTTACGACAATTAAAACTAATCCACAATCTACTGCGATCGGCCGAAAGACTGTAAGTACTGATAGTACCTTGATTCATCAATTGGTCTATAAATAATCGATGATCAGGTATGAGCGATTCAAAATTGTCATCAATATCTTCAGGCAGGTTGATATTTACCATAAACTGTCCCATAGTAGTAATTTTATAATGTATACGTAAAGTGTCCCAAAAAGTAATTCTTTAGTAACTAAGATATTCTTTTTCAAATTCCATAACGATTGTATTGGCTACTTTTAGGGTATCATCTACAAAATTTATGGCATTAGATTTAGTAATATCTTCTATTTTTGTATATTTTAATTCATACATCAATTTTCCAACATCAAATAGTATTTGATTTTTTGATTTATTTTTTACGGTCATCAATTTAGACAAATGTTTGTAAGATTTACTTACATTATACATAACTGACTTAGGAAATTCTTGGTTTAAAATCAAAAATTCTAAAGTATTGTTTTGAGTTGGTGTAGATTTATAAATTCTATTGCACATATCAAAAGATTCGGCACTTTTTAGCAAAATTGGCCATTGATAACTCTCTATCGCTTTGGAAACATCGCTCGTTTTTATGTTGTTTATATCTTCTAATTTTGTGCTTATTATTCTCAAAACTTGTATAGTTCTTTCGATATGAATACCCAAACTTACCAAATTCCAAGCATGATTGTGGACCATGGTATTGTCAATTAGACCTTTGATTTGGGCACTATATTCCATGACTTCATTGGTAAAGTCGTATGTATTGGTTGATATAAATGGTTTATAAGCAATTTCTTTACCAAAATGATAATACTGGTTGATGGCCATCCATAGTTCAGTAGAAATAGAATCACGTGCTCCACGAGCATTTTCACGTGCATAATTGATTGTATTGATGATGCTATATGGGTTTTTGACATCCAAAAGCACATAAAACAATACATTTAATTCAGATATTTTATCATAATCTTTAAAATATAAATGATCTAAACCTGCATTATTGAGGATTGAACTCAGTAACTCTTCTTTGTTTTGAGCTTGTGGAGCATCTAAAGCCGAAAAATAGTGTACTTTTGCATATCTTGCCAAATGCTCTCCACGTTCTAGGTAACGACCCATCCAAAACAAACTATTTGCAATTCTTGATAACACTTTTTTTATAATTAATGGTTTATATATAGTATTCGTTGTATTTATCCTAATAAATAAATTTAAGATTTCTAAGTCAAAGTTGTTTTCATAAGAATTTTATATTGCCTCAATATTAGTCTTTCTCCAAAGGAGAAAGTTAATAGGAATCTTACGTAAACGACATTGACATATAAGTTATTATTATTATTATTATAAAAAAACTACTTAAACATAGTCTTTTGAATAATCTAATTTTAAATTTAAAACTGTCCCCAACCCAATTAAAGAGGCGTTGATAATATTTTTAGCCTAACCCCTCTCCAAAATAGAGGGGGTAATTAGGATTTTTTTTGAAAGCCCCCAAACCCCCGAAGGAGGCTTAGCTAACGCATTTATAAAGCCACGAATGCACGCATTTTAATCAATAATCAATAATCAATAATCTATAATCAATAAGTTATAAGTTATAAGTTATAAGTTATAACCTTGAATCAATAATCAAAAAGCCCCACCCCCTGCCCCCTCATCCCATAGGGAGGGGGTAATTAGGATTTTTTTTGAAAGCCCCCAAACCCCCGAAGGGGGCTTAGCTAACGCATTTATAAAGCCACGAATGCACGAATTTTAATCAATGATCTATAAGTTATAAGTTATAAGTTATAACCTTGAATCAATAATCAAAAAGCCCCACCCCCTGCCCCCTCATCCCAAAGGGAGGGGGTAATTAGGATTTTTTTTAATTTTTAATGCTCACGCATAATTTAGCCACGAATGCACGAATTTTAATCAATAATCAATAATCAATAACCTTTAATCAATAATCAATAAGTTATAAGTTATAAGTTATAAATTATAAGTTATAAGTTATAAGTTATAAGTTATAAGTTATAAGTTATAAGTTATAAGTTATAAGTTATAAGTTATAACTTATAACCTTGAATAAATAATCAATAATCAAATCTCAAATCTCAAATCTCAAATCTCAAAAAGCCCCACCCACTGCCCCCTCATCCCAAAGAGAGGGGGTAATTAGGATTTTTTTTAATTTTTAATGCTCACGCATAATTTAGCCACGAATGCACGAATTTTAATCAATAATCAATAATCAATAATCAATAATCAATAATCAATAATCAATAATCAATAATCAATAATCAATAATCAATAATCAATAATCAATAATCAATAATCAATAATCAATAATTAATAATCAATAATTAATAATCAATAATTACTAATTAATCATTACCCAAGTATCTTTGCTGCCGCCACCTTGCGAGGAGTTTACTACCAAACTTCCTTTTTTGAGTGCTACTCTTGTAAGGCCACCTTTGAGTAAATAATTTTTGTTTTTGCCCATCAAGCAATAGGTTCTCAAATCTATGTGGCGTTGTTCAAATTTACTGGTTTGCTCTATATAAGTAGCATGTACGCTGAGCGACATGATAGGTTGAGCAATATATTTTCTGCGATTAGCAGTAATTTTTGTTTTAAAATCTTCGATTTCGGCTTTGCTAGCGTGGCTGCCTACAAGTAGACCATATCCGCCAGATTCGTCTACGGGTTTGATAACTAATTTTTCCATATTTTCTAAAACATACTTATAATCAGAATCATTTTCGCATTTGTACGTATGCACATTTTGTAAAATAGACTCTTCACCCAAGTAATATTTTATCATATCTGGTACATAAGTATAAACTGCTTTGTCATCTGCAGCCCCAGTACCTGGAGCATTCATCAATACCACATTTCCATCTGTGTAGGCTTTCATCAAACCAGGCACACCTAGCATAGATTTTGGATTAAACACTTTAGGATCAATAAAATCATCATCTATTCTTCTATAAATGACATCTACTTTTTTAGGTCCAAAAATAGTTTTCATATATACAAAATTGTTTTCTACATACAAATCACGCCCTTCTACGAGAGCAATTCCCATATTTAAGGCCAAAAAAGAATGTTCAAAATAGGCAGAATTGTAGACCCCAGGTGTAAGCACCACACAAGTTGGGTTATCGACTGATTCTGGTGAACACGATTTCATAATTTCTAGCAATTCTAAAGGATATTCTTGAACAGAGGCTACATTATGATTGATTAGTAAGTTGGGAATAGATTTTTTGAGGGCATCTCTATTGGACAACACATAGCTTACGCCTGAGGGGCATCTCACATTGTCTTCCAAAACATAATATTTGCCATCTTTATGTTTAATCAAATCAGTACCTGCTACATGGGTATAAATTTTGCCAACAGGGTTTACACCCATCATGGCTTTGTAATAATATGGCGAAGATTGTATCAATTCGGCAGGTACAATCTTATCTTTCAATATTTTTTTATCATGATAAATATCCCACAAAAACATATTTATGGCAGTATTTCGCTGAATTACTCCACGCTCTAGCATTTGCCATTCATCGTTTTTGATAATTCTTGGAAATAGATCAAAAGGAAAAATCCGTTCTACCCCTTTTTCTTTTTCGGTATACACATTAAAAGTAATGCCTTGATCGAAAAAAGACATTTTGGTAAATTCATTGATGGTCTTAAAATCTTCGACAGATAAGTCATTAAAATGTTTTATAATTTTTTCGTATTCTTGGTTATGTATTTTGGAAACATCAAAAACTTCATCCAAAAAATGAGAACCCATTTCATAAGAATTAAAAAGATTTTGATTATTAGAATTGATTTGGGATTGCAACATACGCTAAGAAATTTTGAAATATTTTTTTTCACTTATACTTTTATTACATAGGTTGGGTTTCAAACTATGTTTCAAATATATTTAGTTATATTTTCAGTAATTATTATAATTTTAAACTATAAATCCAAAAAAAATGCAAAATATTTTATAAACATCTATTAAAAAATACTCAAAACTACATTTGTCATTAAATGTAAATAGAAAAAAGAGGTTCATTCTAATCAGAACTTAGTCGAGATTATCTTTTTCTAATTTTTTAAAATAAAAAAAATAGAAGTTCATGTTTTAAAAATAAATGAACCAATAATTTTCTAAAAATATAATTAAAGATTTTGAAAATGGCTTATTGATTTTCAACTAAAATTGGAACATCAATAAGCCATAAAAAACAGAAAATTCTAAAAAACTACTTTTTCTTTTTAGAAGGAGCTGCTACTACTGGGCACTCAGCTATTATTTTTTGATTTTCTTTTACACTATTTTCGTTTTTTGCTATTGTGGCCATTTCTATAGCTTTTTTGGCAGTTTCATTTGCCCCTGCACAATCGCCCATTTTGCTTTGTACTTTGGCCAAAAATTGTAAATTCCAATATTGAGGATATATAGCACTTGCCATTTTGGCCCATTCTAGGGCTTTTTTCATGTCTTTATTATTGTCAAAATAATAATTAGAAGCAGCCCAATAATTATCAAAACTATTAATTTTTTTGTCAATATCGGCCATGATTTTTTTATCAGCATCTGTAGAAATTGTAAATTTCAAAGATGTATTTTCCCAAGCTAGTACCAAATCAGCAGATGTTTTAGTAAGATTAGCAAAAGATAATGATAATGTTTCTATCATAGGAGTGGCTAACTCAGGTTTTACAACGATTCGTACAGCATCGTCAGCTTCTTTTTGGTCCCAAGCGTAAGCTGTTGCGTTTTTTGATAAAACTACTGTCCAACTATCTGCCTTAGGTATAGTATATAGTGCATAAGTGGCAGGTGCAATTTTGGTACCAGCTATCATTACAGTATCTGTAAAAGATATTTTTGTAGATTCGTTGGCTCCTGTTCTCCAGGCTTCTCCGTATTTTACAAGTTCTCCAAATATTTTTCGACCACGAACCGATGGACGGCTATATTCGATATTGGCATAAGCTACTCCAATTTGTTGTGATAATTTTGCACTTGGACTCAACGATGGTAAAGCAATTTGGGCAAAAGTTGTAGTACAAGCAAAACCTATACCAAGAATAATGTTATTAATTTTCATTTTTTATTTATATTATTTGTTTATTATTGTAGCAAAGTTATAAAATAAATTATATTATTTTAATAATAAATTGGATATTTTGGTATAATAAAAATTCTATTGAATGACACCTTGCATTGCAGTTTTTGATATTGGTAAAACAAACAAAAAATTAGTACTCTTTGATTACGATTTGAAACTCATATATGAAGAACAAACTACCTTTGAAGAGATAAAAGACGATGAGGGATTTCCTTGCGATGACTTGCACGCTCTTACTCAATGGATGCTAGAAACCTGGGCAAAATTAGAAAAAAACCTCAATTTTGATGTAAAAGCACTCAATTTTACAACTTATGGGGCTAGTTTTGTGCATATCAACGAACTTGGGGTTCCTGTATGTGCACTCTATAATTATCTAAAACCTATGCCAAAGGATATCGAAGACAAATTTCATCATAAATATGGGTCTAAAATGGATTTTGCCATCCAAACGGCTTCTCCAAGTTTGGGTATGCTCAATTCTGGGTTACAAATTTATTGGCTCAAATATGCTCACCCTACTTTATTTTCAAAAATTAAATATTCTTTACATTTTCCACAGTTTTGTTCGTATCTTTTTACCAAAAACTTAGCTACAGAATTTACGAGTATAGGCTGCCATACAGGCATGTGGGATATGAAAAAGAAAGATTACCATCCATTTATTATACACGAAAATATAGCCCAGTTGCTACCGCCCATAAAACACGAACATATCAATGGTAGCACACAGTTTAGAAACCAATCTATACCCGTAGGTACAGGCCTCCACGACAGTTCTGCTGCACTTATTCCCTATCTAAGTAGCAATACCGAAAAATTTATTTTACTTTCAACAGGTACTTGGTGCATTACCATCAATCCATTTGCAACCCAAACTTTTACGCAGGGCGAGCTTATCAACGATGCACTTAATTATATGACTTTTGAGGGCAAACAAGTAAAAGCATCTAGGCTTTTTTCAGGAAATTTTCATGAAAATTATACCAAACGGCTCTCCAGTCATTTTTTTAAAGCAAAAGATTTTTACAAATCAGTAGTATACAAACCAGAAATAGTAGCCGAAGTTACCGATTTTCCTATGTTGTTGCAAGATAGGTTTAACCCAGACGAATATTTTGATGCCACAGATTTGGATAATTACAAATCTTACGAACAAGCCTATCATAAATTAATCTTGGATATGGTAGACTATCAGATAGATGCTATCATGATAGCAAGCGAAAATTTGGCTGGTATCAAAATAATGTATGTAGATGGTGGATTTAGCAAAAACCCCATTTTTATGGCTTTATTAAAACAAAAACTACCTCTAATACAAGTTCTGGCACATGATATTGCTCAAGGTACATCACTGGGTGGGGCTATGGTTATGCAAAAATATTTATCATAAAATCAAATATATTTCTATCTCAAAAATATATAAATTTAAGTAACAATACCTATTTCTATGGGTCTGATTTTTAGTAATTTTGATGCGTGAAAATTATATTTATCATACTTTTATTTTTAAAATTCCATACAATTTTTTCATCCGAAAATCCAAACTTTGATATTTATCTTTATCAAAATAAATGCCATGAATATCCTATAAATAATATCATAAAAAGCAAACAATTCATAAAAGTAAATAACAAGTATTTGCTCAACTTTGGCATAATTTATACCAATCGATGGCTCAAAATTAGGGTTTATAATGTAGATACTACTCAAAAATATACACTAAAATTAGAGACTATTACACCTGATAGCATAGAAGTTTTTGAGTTTAAAAACAAAATTATTACTTCCCAGTTTATTGGCGAAGGATTTGATAGTAATGATAGATTTATAAATTATGATTTTAAACCTCAATCAAAATATGTAGATTTATATCTTAAAATAATCGGAAACGGCCAACCCATAGCTCTACCAATTTCGGTAATAAAAATCGAAAACAAAATAAACTATAATGTTATATTTACTGGAATTATTTATGGTATTATATTACTAATTTTAATCATAAATATAACCTTATATTTTAGTACTTTTGAAAAACTATACCTATACATTTTTTTATATAATATATGTGCAGTTGCTGTGCTTGTTTATTTTGAAGGTTTTGTAAAACAATTCTTGATACCCCATTCATTATATTGGAACAATCAATTTGTGGCTATTTCGCTTTGTTGTAGTTTTATTATAACCAATTTTTATATTCCTGAATTTATCAATTTAAGAAGTTACCCCACTATATTAAACAAATTATTTAAAATATCTACTGTCATTTTTATATTATTGTTGGCAATTTCATTTTGGCATCCATTAGGATTTAAAATATACATTGTTTTAAATCTTATTATTTTATCACTAGAAGCGTTACTACTTTTTGTGAGTGTATTATATGTAAGAAAAAAAGAAAAAAAATATTATTTAATTCAACTTGCTTCAGTATTATTTTTAGTTATATTTGGAACAATAACTCAATTATATTTCATTGGAATATTACCAATAATATGGTTTACAAAAAATGTAATCCTTTGGATGGTTTTGCCTCAAATTTTTATTCAAACTTTTGCCATTTACAAACGATTAGCCATGATTTTGGCAGAAAAATCAACTTTACAGGCAGATTTACTTAAAACTGCTGAAAGATATTCTCAATCGCTCATTCATACCCTAGAAAATGAAAGAAGCCGCATGGCTTCAGAATTTCATGATGGCATAGGACAAAATATTTTAGTCATAAGAAACAGAATATTAATGATGTTGAAAAGAGATAAACTTACTCCCCAGCAAATTGAAAAACTCGATGGACTTGCCCTTATTACCTCCGAAACTTTAGACGAATTGCGTTCTATAGCTCAAGATTTGAGACCAACTATGTTGAACTCTATTGGAATAACGGCTTCTTTGCTTCATTTGGTAGATAAAATCAAAAAATCTACTTCAATCAAAATAAATTATTCCTGTCCTAAAAGTATTGATAATTTATTGGATTCAACTTTAGACATAAATTTCTATAGAATTTTGCAAGAATTATTCAATAATTTACTGAAACACTCACAAGCCACAGAAGCCAATGTCTATATTTATAAAAAATACAACCATTTAATTTTAGAAATGAACGATAATGGCATTGGCTTTGATTCTAAAAACACTTCTGCTTTCGGTTTTGGAAACGGACTTTCTGGCATCAAAGAAAGGATAAATATACTGAAAGGAACTATTTTATTCAATAATGCCTCACCAGGAACTCAAATTTTCGTAAAAATACCTATTATAAATGAAAAATAAATTAGTAATATTTGCCGTAGACGACCATCCAATCTTTTTGAAAGGATTAATAGAAATATTACAAGATGAGCTGACAGAGGCATCCATTTATGGCTTCAATTTTCCTTTTGAAGCCTTAGAAAAAGCCGAAAAACTTAAACCCAATGTGGCAGTATTGGATTTGGATATGCCAAAAATGAATGGTATTGTGCTAAGTAAAGAATTGAAAAACATTGACCCAAATATTAAAATAATTATGCTTACTATGCACAAAGAACCAGACATTATCAGGTCTGTTATTTCTAAAGGATTAGACGCTTTTGTGTTTAAAGACGATGCCGTAAATGAATTAAGCAAAGCCATAAAAAATGTTTTGATGGATAATATTTATATTTCTAATCCTCAAATTTTGAACCAAACAAAAGAAAAAAGTGAAATTTTGGCTTCGCTTACCAAAACCGAATGTAAGATTTTGATATTTATTGCTGAAAACAAAACAAGTAATGAAATAGCAAACTTGCTTTCGGTAAGTATCAAAACTATTCAAAACCATAGAAATAATATTTCAAAAAAATTGCAGCTCAAAGGAAGCAATAGTTTATTAAAATTTGCAATATCAAATAAAGAATGGCTTTAAAAGTATGTACAAAAAATAATTTAACTTTCTGTTTAATAAACTCTAAAGTCAGGGCAAACGCATTTAAAAATATCTTAGGATGAAATAGTAAAATATTACTAAAAAAGAATGTTTTTTAAATAGTTGAATGTAAAGTCCCTCCCTTTTGGATTATGTGGCATCGTAACAGAAATTGGGTTAGGGTGGAATTATTAAAACTAATAGGTAATTTTATTTAAAATATCTTAAATGCGTTTGCCCTGCTCTAAAGTTGAATTTTTATTAAAAAAAATATTTTTTTAGCAAAATACAATATAATGTAGCTTTTTTGTAAAAAAATCTATCATGTCAAATCCATCAACTCGACCTTTAATTTTAATTACAAATGACGATAGTATTTACGCTAAAGGCATAAAAGAATTGGTTGATGTAGCCAAAACCATTGGCGAAGTAGTAGTGGTAGCTCCTGATAGCCACCAATCAGGAAAATCCCACGCCATCACCATTTTTGAACCATTAAGGTTGTATAAAAAAAATATTTTCGAAGGTGTAGAGGCCTACGAATGTTCGGGTACGCCAGTAGATTGTGTCAAAATTGCCAAAAAAGTAGCCCTCAAAGGCCGAAAAATTGATATAGTTTTGAGTGGTATCAATCATGGAAGCAACTCTTCTATTTCTGTTATATATTCAGGCACTATGTCGGCAGCCATCGAGGGTGCTATCGAAGGCATACCATCCATTGGATTTTCATTGTGTGATTATGGACACGAAGCAGACTTTTCGCACATTAGAAGTTTTTTAAAAATTATAATTGAAAAAGCACTTGAAAAACCATTTTCAAAAAATACTGCCCTAAATGTGAATTTCCCGAGCATAGACTCTGGCCAAATCAAAGGTATCAAAATATGCCGCCAAGCCATTGACAAATGGGACGAAGATTACGACAAACGTGTAGATACCAATGGAAAAGACTATTATTGGACCACTGGAGTGCTTCAAAACAACGATTGGGGCCAAGATACAGACGAGTTTGCTCTCAAAAATAATTACATTTCTATTGTACCTTGCAAGTTTGATTTAACTTCTACCAGCGAAATGCAATTCCTAAATCAAAATTGGAATTTGTAAGTCTTTTACTATGTAATAAACAATTTTAGAGCAACATTATCTGCAATATTTTTGCCACTTGAAGTAAGAATTAAACTTTCGTTATTGATGGTTACATTTTTAAACGCAATTTGACTTTGCACTTCTTTGTCGAAAGTCAATTTTTGTGATTCATCCAAAAGACTATATATATAATGTATATCAAGCCCCCATTTTGTTCTTAGTCTTGTTAAAATATGTTCATTTATGAAATCTTTTTTCGATAAAATTTCTATATTTTGAATATTTTGTAGCATTTTGAGGTCAGGATTTTTCCAAAAATCAATATACTTGTTATTATCAGAAATCGTAGCCCAGCGTTCGTTTTGCAAAAAAGAATGAGCCGATGGACCAAAACCAAGATAAGATTTGCCAAACCAATAGGCAGAATTGTGTTTTGAATGAAAATCTTTTTTTGAAAAATTAGAAATTTCATACTGCTCAAAGCCATTTTTTTGTAAAGTTTGAATCAAATAATCAAATTGTAAAAGTGCATTCTCCTCTTTGATAGCTTGTATTTTGCCGTTTTCAAACCATTTTCCAAATACAGTTTTTGGTTCTAAAGTCAGTTGATAGGCAGAAATGTGCGTAATTTCAAATTTTAATAATTCAGCTATGTCATTTTCTAAAATAGCATTTGATTGGTAAGAACAATCATTGATTATAGAAGGATAAGCATAAATCAAATCACAACTAATGTTGCTGAATCCAGCCTTAAAAGCATTTTCTATGGCCAAAAAAGATTGCTCAGAGGTATGATTTCTATTTATTTGTTGCAATAAATGCTGATTAAAAGTTTGAATACCAATACTCAAACGATTGATTTTCAGATTAAACAATGATAAAAGATAATCCAAACAAGCATCGTCTGGATTTATTTCAAAAGTAATTTCAGGTTTTTCGGATATTTTATAATTTTCATAAATGACAGACAATATTTGATCAAGCTGAGATACGTTCAAAATAGACGGTGAACCACCACCAAAGTAAATAGTTTCTACCACCAAATCAGAAAAATAACAACTTTTATGCTTAATTTCATTCAATAAAGCATCAACAAAAGAACTTACTTTAGAAAAATTTACTGAGAAATGAAAATCACAATAATGGCATGCTTTGGCACAAAAAGGAATGTGTATGTATAATCCAGCCATATTTTTTTATAAAATTAATACAAAATAGCAATTTAAAAATGATTGAAAAATGAAAAATTTACTAATATTTTAAAATATTTTTCAAATTAGATTTGTGCAATAGAAAATTCCAATTAATTTTGCACTCCCTTTGGATGAGGGCTGTTATTTATTTGCTTAAAAAGACAGTAATTATGGGGAGATACCAGAGTGGCCAAATGGGACAGACTGTAACTCTGTTGTTGTAATGACTTCGAAGGTTCGAATCCTTCTCTCCCCACAAAATTATTTTTAAGGAATAATTTTTTATAAATTATTCCTTAAAAAATAAACAAGCGGAAGTAGCTCAGTTGGTAGAGCGATAGCCTTCCAAGCTATAGGTCGCGGGTTCGAGCCTCGTCTTCCGCTCAAGTTAAAATAAGAATTTTAAATCCATAATTTTATAAATTATTGGTTTTAAACTCCGAACTATTTGCAAGCTGTTGTAGCTCAGGGGTAGAGCACTTCCTTGGTAAGGAAGAGGTCGAGAGTTCAATTCTCTTCAACAGCTCTATTTAGAGAAGTTGAATATTACTAAAGGTTAAAAATACCAAAAAAAGCGTAAAATTACATTATATATATATCTTAAATCTGAATTAAACTTTAATAAAAAATGGCTAAAGAACAGTTTGACCGATCTAAACCACACGTAAACATTGGTACTATCGGTCACGTAGATCACGGAAAGACTACATTGACAGCAGCTATCACTATGGTGTTGGCTAATAAAGGTCTTGCTGAAAAAAGAGATTTCTCTTCTATCGACAACGCACCTGAAGAAAAAGAAAGAGGTATTACCATCAATACATCTCACGTAGAGTATGCTACTGCAAATCGTCATTATGCTCACGTAGATTGCCCAGGCCACGCTGATTATGTTAAAAACATGGTTACAGGTGCTGCCCAAATGGATGGTGCTATTATAGTAGTGGCTGCTACTGATGGTCCTATGCCACAAACACGTGAACACATTTTGTTGGCTCGCCAAGTTGGTGTACCTGCCCTAGTTGTGTTTATGAACAAAGTGGATATGGTAGATGATCCAGAGTTATTAGAACTTGTAGAAATGGAAATAAGAGAATTATTATCATTCTACAAATATCCTGGCGATGAGATTCCAGTTATTCAAGGTTCTGCCTTGGGTGGTTTGAATGGAGAAGCAAAATGGGTAGCTACAATAGAAAAATTAATGGATGAAGTGGATAGATATATCCCAATTCCAAAAAGATTGGTTGATTTGCCATTCTTAATGCCAATAGAAGACGTATTCTCTATTACAGGTCGTGGTACTGTTGCCACAGGTCGTATCGAAAGAGGTGTTGTAAACATAGGTGAAGCATTGGATATTATCGGTATGGGTGCAGAAGGATTAAAATCTGTATGTACTGGAGTTGAAATGTTCCGTAAATTATTAGACAGAGGCGAGGCTGGTGATAACGTAGGTGTTTTACTTCGTGGTGTTGATAAAGAACAAATCCGTAGAGGTATGGTTCTTTGCAAACCAAACTCAGTAATGCCACATACAGAATTTAAAGCAGAGGTTTATGTATTGTCAAAAGAAGAAGGTGGTCGTCATACGCCATTTTTCAACAAATATCGTCCACAATTCTACTTCCGTACAACTGACGTAACAGGAGAGATAGAATTGCCAGCAGGTGTAGAAATGATTATGCCAGGTGATAATGTATCAATCAAAGTTAATTTAATAGCTTCTGTTGCTATGGAAAAAGGCTTACGTTTTGCTATCCGTGAGGGTGGTCGTACAGTAGGTGCTGGTCAGGTAACTGAAATTATAAAATAATTAGTTCAATTAATTCATAATAAAATAGTTGTCGGCTGTTAATTAGATATTAATTATCACTGGCAACTATTTTTGAATTTACGGGAGTAGCTCAACTGGTAGAGTAGCGGTCTCCAAAACCGAAGGTTGTAGGTTCGATGCCTACCTCCCGTGCATTAAATTTTTAAATACTTATGTTTGAAAAAGTAAAATCGTTTATAAACGAATCAATAGAAGAGGTAACAACCAAAGTAACATGGCCTACCATCAAAGAATTGCAGTCTAATACTGTTCTTGTATTGGTTTCGGCTTTGGTGTTTGCCATAATGATTGGTTTAGTTGATTTCGTTTTTGAAAACGGAATGACTTGGTTTTACCGTTCATTTTAAATACCTATAATTATGAGCGAAATAATAGAAAATGAGTTTAATTGGTACATTTTGAGAGCTGTTTCTGGCCAAGAAAAAAAAGTAAAAGCCTACCTAGAAACAGAACTTGCACGCCAAAATCTATCGGCTTTTGTACCAGAAATCTTAATTCCATCCGAAAAAATAGTAGAATTAAGAAATGGTAAAAAAGTAACTAGAGAAAAAATATCTTATCCAGGATACATGTATATTAGTGCCAACCTATCCAACGGAGAAACATTTTTTATATTAAACAATGCACCTAGTTCGCTAGGTTTTTTAGGAGAAGGCAAAACAAAAGCCCTAAAAAAACCAGAACCTATCAAACAATCTGAAATAAATAGGATTTTAGGAAAAATTGAAGAAGGAAATTTGGCAAGTTTCAAATCGGAAACCAAATATTTAGTTGGCGAATCAGTAAATGTTATGAATGGACCATTCACTGGCTTTGTTGGTACCATAGAAGAGGTTTATGATGACAAGAAAAAAGTAAAAGTAATTGTAAAAATATTTGGTCGTAATACACCAATGGAATTGAGCTATATAGAGGTTGAGAAAGCTTCCTAATCAATCGGTGACACCTCAGTTTATATTTATTAATGTTTTAAAAATTAAAAAATAAAATGGCAAAAGAAATAACAGGATACGTAAAATTACAAGTAAAAGGTGGTGCAGCTACTCCATCTCCCCCTATTGGTCCAGCTTTGGGATCGAAAGGTTTGAATATCATGGAGTTTTGCAAAAGATTCAATGCAATGACTCAAGACAAACCTGGTCAAGTGTTGCCAGTTTTGATTACTGTATTTTCAGACAAATCGTTTGACTTTGTAGTAAAAACTCCACCAGCAGCAAATTTGTTGTTGGATGCTTCTAAAAAACAAAAAGGAAGTGCCGAACCTAATAGAAATAAAATTGGTAGTGTAACTTGGGATGATGTAAAAAAAATCGCAGAAACCAAAATGCCAGACTTAAATTGTTTCAAAATTGAATCGGCCATTAGTATGGTTGCTGGTACTGCTCGATCTATGGGATTGACTGTAACAGGAAATAAACCAATCTAATATTTTGAAAATACTTTTAAAAGGTCTAATCAAATATTGATTAGACCTTTTTTTGATTAAACAAAAATCATTTTCAATACATAAAAACATTGTAGTTTACTTAAAATTAAGATTATATTTCTCCTCTGTAGAAAGACTAACTTAGAAGCAATAAAAACGATTAACTAAGCGACATTGAAATATAAACACAATAAATCAATTCAACATCAATGAAAGTATTCAAATTGGTAGATTTTGAAAAACTTGCAGGTTGTGTGGCCACAATTGGTATTTTTGATGGAGTGCACTCGGCACATAAACTTTTATTAGAAAAACTACATAAAATTGCACATTCGCAAAAATTACCAGCTGTTGTGATTACTTTTTGGCCACACCCCAGAACTGTACTTCAGCCCAATGCAGACATATTATTTCTGACTACACAACTTGAAAAATATGAAGAGTTAAAAAAAACTGGATTAGTTGATTTTGTTATTGAAATTCCATTTACTGATTCTTTTTCTCAGATGAGTGCCACTGATTTTATTTCATTTATATTAATTGAAAAACTAAATATTAAAGCTCTTTTATTGGGTTATGACCATCATTTTGGGAAAAATAGGGAAGGAAATATCCGTTTTTTTGATCACAAAATATTCCCGTTTCATGTATTTGAAATTGAACAACAAAATATCAATAATATTACTATAAACTCATCAAATATCAGACGTAAAATAATTGATGGCGAAATAGAAAATGCTAATTTATTACTTGGAAGACAGTACTCTATCAAAGGAATTGTTGTAGAAGGGCACAAAATTGGTAGAACACTAAACTTTGCTACTGCCAATATTGATATTTCTGAAAAAGAAAAATTACTCCCAAACGGTGTTTTTTTTGTTCAAGTTTTGATTGGACTTCAATACCATCATGGCTTACTGAATATTGGTACAAGGCCAACTTTTGATGGAACAAAAAAAAGTGTAGAAGTACATATACTAAACTTTGAAACTGATATTTATGGACAAGAAATTGAGCTATTTTTGATTAAAAAAATAAGAAACGAACAAAAATTTGATTCCATTCAAAGCCTTCAACAACAGATAAATATTGATAAACAATACGCCCTAAACCTCATTGATACCAGAAATTAATTTAACCGATTTTTTATATCATTTACCAGAAAATAAAATTGCCTCACATCCAAATGCCAAAAGAGATGAGAGCAATCTATTGTATTATAAAAAAGATGAAAAGATTGAGAAATATATTTTTAGTAATATTTCTAATTTATTGCCATCAAATACTAATTTAATATTAAATAATTCAAAAGTATTTCCAGCTCGATTGATTTTTAAGAAAAATACTGGCTCATATATTGAAATATTTTGTTTAGAATCCCAATCTGAAATTACAAAAAATGCAGAATATTACCAATCTACTTGGCTTTGTATGGTAGGTAACCTAAAAAAATGGAAGGGCGAAAAACTAGAAATAGAAACTGATGGCTTATATTTAAGTGCTAGATATATTTCAAAAAATGAATCAGAACATACCATAGAATTTTCTTGGAAAGGAGATGAAAATATTTTTGAGATTTTTGAAAAAGTGGCCGAACTACCACTGCCACCTTACATGAATAGAAAGGCAAACGACATAGATAAAGTAAGATACCAAACTATTTATGCTCAAAATAAAGGCTCTGTTGCCGCTCCTACTGCTGGTTTGCATTTTACAAATTCTGTTTTAAAGTCGATAGCTGAAAAAAATATTTCTGTCCACTATCTTACTCTCCATGTAGGTGCAGGCACATTTAAGCCCATCAAAACAGATACTATTACGCAACATTTGATGCACACTGAGCATTTTTCTATTTCAAAAGAAATCATATTGCAAATAAAAAACAACCCTCAAGTAGTGGTTGTGGGTACTACGAGTATGAGAGTGATTGAAAGTTTGTATTGGATTGGTTTGAAAATTGCCATAGATTTTAATTTAAAAAATATTACTTTAAATCAATGGGAGGCTTACCAAAATGAACTGCCACTTTTGAGTTTAGATGAATCTTTGCATACAATTATAAGGTTTTTAGAGTCTAAAAATGAAGATTTTTTGATAGGAACTACGTCTATTTTGATTATGCCTGGCTACAATTTTAAAATCTGTAAAGGACTTATTACTAATTTTCACCAACCAGAAAGTACACTTATTTTGTTAGTGGCTGCATTTGTAGGCAACAAATGGAAAGAAATCTATCATTTTGCATTAGAAAATGACTTTAAATTTTTGAGCTATGGCGATAGTTCTCTATTGATACCTTAATCTTGTAGCAACATCTAGTCTAGTCTAAATTTTAGATAATTTATCAATTTACCTTTGGCCAAAAACATTCGCTCATATTTGGTTTGTATTCCTTTATGATTGGGTAAGAAATCAGAATTATACAAATCAAAAGTATATGCTAAATCTTTGTGAGGATAATTTTTGAGCGTTTCTAAAGTAAAATCTGTTAATTCTCGACTGTCGGTTTTCAAATGAATAAATCCTTGAGGTTTTAAGCATTTTTTATACAAATCTAAAAATCGAGTGTGAGTTAAACGCTGTTTTTCTCGGCTATCTTTTAATTGAGGATCAGGGAAGGTAATCCAAATTTCGTCTACTTCGTTGGGTTCAAAAAACTCCAAAATATATTCTATTCTACATCTAAGAAAAGCCACATTGGTAAGTTTCTTTTCTTTTGCTTCTACACTTCCTTTAAATATTCTGGCACCTTTTATGTCTGTGCCAATAAAATTAAATTCTGGGTGGTGCGAAGCTAAACCAATGGTGTATTCGCCATTGCCACAACCAATTTCAAGTATTATTGGTTGATTATGAGGGAATTGTACTTTATTCCAGTTACCTTTTATGGTAGTATATATTTGTTTGCCTGCCTGAATTACGTTTTCGCTTTGCTCATTGATAGCAAATCTCTTCAATTTGTTTTTTCCCATTTTATTCTAAATAAAAAATTCCCTAACAGGAGTAGTTGCCAGGGAATTTTTGGTATAAAGTTTGATGAATTTATTTTTTCATACTTTCAATAATCTCTTCGGTGATACCAGATGAAGAAAAACCGCCATCGTGCATTAGATTTTGCATTGTAACCATACGAGTAAAATCCGAAAACATGGCTATGCAATAGTTGGCACAGTCTTCTGCAGTGGCGTTTCCCAGTGGCGACATTTTATTGGCAAATTCATAAAATACATCAAAACCTGCAATACCAGCACCAGCAGTGGTTTTGGTAGGACTTTGAGAGATGGTGTTTACCCTTACTTTTTTTAGTTTGGCAAAACGAGCTCCATAACTGCGTGCAATAGATTCTAATGCTGCTTTTGCTTGCGACATATCTGTATAATCTGGATAATTTCGTTGGGCTGCTATGTAAGAAAGTGCTACAATAGAACCATATTCGGCCATAGCGTCTTGTTTTTCGGCCACGTGCATCACTTTATGAAACGATAAGGCTGAAATATCTAATGTTTTGAGAAAAAAATCATAATTCAATTCGCCATAATTTTTAGATTTTCTTATATTCGGACTCATGCCAATGGAGTGTAATACAAAATCAATTTTTCCACCCAAAACTTTAACAGATTCTGAAAATAGATTTTCTAACTCTTCTACTGATGTAGCATCGGCAGGAATGATAGTAGAGCCAGTAGATTCGGCCAATTTATTGATTTCGCCCATGCGCATGGCCAATGGAGCATTGGTAAGTGTAAATGTAGCACCTTCGGCTGCGGCCATTTCGGCTACTTTCCAAGCAATTGAACTTTCATTTAATGCACCAAAAATGATTCCACGTTTGCCTTTTAATAAATTATATGACATTTTTTAGTATTGATTTTATTTAAACGTGCAATAATAGATATTTTTTTTGGTTATTTTATTGAATTAAGATTAAAAAATAAATTCAAATAGTTTATTCCTAATGACAAATGTTGATTTATAGTAATTATTGTTTAATTTTGAACATATTTTAAATATATGTTAAAGTTATTTTTATATTCAATTTCTATTATTTTATTACTTTTTAATTGTAAACCTCAAGAAGAGATATTAACTACAGACAGTGTTGATTTAATTTTCAAAAACGATACTAATAAATTAGCAAAAGAAATTATATTTGATACAGTTTTGGCTGGCAAAAAAGATCTT
Organism: Cytophagales bacterium; assembly: GCA_013297755.1. Classification (GTDB taxonomy): domain Bacteria; phylum Bacteroidota; class Bacteroidia; order Cytophagales; family UBA9547; genus REAG01. Next base: position 59,238 of record JAAFIH010000012.1, on the reverse strand, counting down.
TTTATTCGTCCTAGTGTTAGCAAAAGATTAAAAATAATTAATCCTAGTACCAAAGCTATTAAAACAAATATTACTTTGATGGATGCCCAAAATAGCAGTTATCAATTATATGTAAATGGTGTTAAATTTACTCAAATGAAAGATTTTTTTATTCGTGGCAACGATAGCATATATGTTTTGATACAAGTAACCCCCAGTCTTAGCAATGCTACTTTGCCTTTTTTAGTAGTTGATAGCATACAATTTTCGACTAATAATATAACGCAATATGTAAAATTAACTTCTTGGGGTTTGGATGCAATATATCATAAAAATACAATTATTACTAGCAATACTATTTGGGATAGTACTAGGGTTCATTTTTTATTCAATACAGTAAAAGTAGCCACTGGTGCTACTCTTACAATACAAAAAGGCACAAAAATATATGGGAATAAAAACACTTTTTTAGATATTGAAGGCTCTTTACATATACTTGGTGATACAGGAAAAAACGAAAAAGTACAATTCTTGGGCGAAAGATTAGAAAAAAAATGGCGTAATGTATCAGGACAATGGGGTGGAATTATTCTAAGAGAAAAAAGTCAAAATAATATTATAACTAATGCTGAAATAAAAAATGGAACAACTGGTATTTCGGTAGGAAATAAAGAAAATAATACGCATTTACCTGACTTAAAAATAACCAATTCTGTCATAAAAAACATGACAAATAGTGCCATTTCTGCTTGGCATGCAGCTATTGAAGGTTGGAATAATGTAGCTTATAATTGTGTAAATCAACTAATATCCATAGAAAACGGTGGAATTTATAAATTTTATAACAATACTTGGGTTGGTAGTGAACTTATTTTTAATTCTACAAAACCTTGCGTATACATAAGTGATGGTATAAATGCAACAAATCATCAAAAAATAGACCTTGACCTAAAAAATAATATCATTTGGGGTGATAAAAAAGTAGAATTTGAATTAAAAAAATATGATAACAATAATTGGCAAACCAATTTGCAAAATAATGTTATAAAAACAGACGAAAATATTTATAGTAATAATAATGGAAATATTATTTCATCTGATAAAGAAGCCATTATGTTTACTGCTTTTAATTATGATTCAAAAAGTGGCATTTATACAGTAGATTTAAAAATAAAAAAAGAATCTATTGCAACCGAAAAAGGTGTAAATATTCCATTTATAAGGTTTGATATTGCTAATAAATCGAGACCAATAGTATTTGATATTGGTGCATATCAGCATTAAAAATATGGTAAAAATCACTAATGTATGCTATTGTATTGTTTTAATAAAAGTTAATGATTTACATATTTGGAAACATAAAGTAATAATTTCAAAAAAAACTTATATATAAATCATATATTGGGTATATAACCCTGTAGGCTTTTAAAAATCACAACGCTTTGAGCGAGGGTATTTTTGAGAAAACAATACAAAAAAAGAACACGCCAAAGGCGTGTTCCTTCAATTCAAAAAAACGTCAAAAAAAATGAACACGCCAAAAGGCGTGTTCCTACAATTCAAAAAAACGTCAAAAAAATGAACACGCCAAAAGGCGTGTTCCTACAATTCAAAAAAAAGTCAAATATAGGATTGAAAAGATACCATTGCTTTGAGCGATGGTATCTTTAAACAAAAAAAAGAACACGCCAAAAGGCGTGTTCCTACAATTACTCTACAACCAATTTTTTACTCATATTTCCTACTTTTACCAAATAAATACCTTTGGCTAGATTTGCATTAATTTGAGTAATTTCTGAAACTATTTTCTGCGAATAAACTACTATACCTTGAGCATTGAATATAGTTAATAGTTCGGAGTTGGTAGTTGGTAGTAGGCTTAATACACTAAATTCGCCATTCGTTGGATTAGGATAAATGCTAAAACTGGTAGATTGGTAGATTAGTTGATTGGTAGAAGTTGTAATAACCACTGGTATCACTACTGGTACTGCTACTGCTGCTCCTACGTTTTGCACTATTATGGCTGGGTTGCTTGGATTAATGATAGTTGATCCTGCTGGTATCGTACCCGTAATCACATTGCCCACAACGATAACATTTGTCAAAACTACGCCACCAACAGTAATAGTAGCTCCGTTTTGGAAACCTGTACCTACAATAGATACCGATATTGGATTTGTAGTATTATCCAAATTGGCTGATGCTGATATGCCCGACACAGTAGCCGATACTGGTATGCTTGGGTCAGTAAATACTATCACTTGTGGCTGACTAGGGGTAGCTACTGGTGCTCCAAAATTTTGAACTACAATACTTGGGTTGTTTGGATTAATAATGGTAGAACCAGCTGGTATAGTACCTGTAATTACGGTACTTGATACCACAATATTTGTAAGTGCTACACCACCTAGAGTAACTGTTGCTCCATTACTAAAATTATTACCATTAATTGTAACTATGATATTAGATAAAATACTGGTCAGAGAAGTTGGAGTATAAACAAATGATACAACTGCTGGTGATGTTGGCAAACTAAGTATGATAGTACGAGTATCTGTGCCACAAGCACCAGTTACGGTAACTGTATATGTACCTACGCCTTTCTGCATAATCGTAGAAGTAGTTTCGCCACTGCTCCAAGCATAAGTTAAAGGATCGCTTCCTCGAGCAAAGACTCTTAAATCTCGCAGTTCATTTTCAAAATTCAATACTTGCGATTCTGGGGCAACTTCGATGACAGTTTTAGCTTTGGAAACTAAATTTGCTAAACTAGAATTTTCAACACCACATGTTCCGCTTACCATCACTGAGACTTGATTTGTAAATCCAGCTACGGTTGTAGTATAGCTAGATGCGTTTGTATTCATTTGATTGTTCCAGGAATAACTTAAATTGCCACCCACTGCCGATACCGTAAATGTAGCTAAAGAGCCTTCGCAAGCTGTAACTGACACTGGTTGGGTTACAATTCTGGTTACATCTACTACATTTATACCGATAGCAGAAGATATATAAGTGCCACAAGTACCCGTTACGGTTACAAAATAGTCGCCACTTGTGGTTGCGTTGGTTTGAAAATTAGTTTCTCCAGTATTCCATGTATAAGATAACGCATCGCCAAAAGCATCAACAAATATTCTATGAGGCAACTGATTGCCACAAATGGTTGCATTTTCGGAAATTCCGCTGATTCTCAACGCCCTTATTAAAGATATAGTAATCTCTTCTGAAACTTTAGAACCACAAGTACCTGTAACTGTTGCCATATAAAAGCCAGAAGCAGTAGAATTATTCATTGGATTGGTGCTGCCATCGCTCCATTTGTAGCTCAAATTGTCGCCCAAAGCTGTTATTTCAAGTCCCACACTACTGCCTTCGCAAACCGATTTATTGGCTGGTGTAGCTACAATGGATGTGCCAAGCAATGAATTTACGGTTGCATTATTAGAAATAACTGTGCCACAAAGTCCTACAAAAGTTACATTATAGTTCCCAGGAGTAGATACTGAAATACTGGTAGAATTTGCTCCATTCGACCAACGCAACTGACCATAAGATATGCCTGCTACCGATACTGCTAAATTTGCAGCGGTACTTGGGCAATAGTTTTTAGAAACTGGCTGAACCAAGAATTTGGGCGTTGGGATAGTATCTAATTTTATAACAGAGCTATTGTAAACAAAACTACCACAAGCACCAGCCAAAGATACTGTATATATGCCTGCCGCAGTTGTAGTAAACGTATTTGCACTACTTACAACTTCGTTCATGCTATTTTTCCAAGTATAGGCTATATCTGTGCCTCTGCCATTGGCAGTAAATGTATAAGAATTTCCTACACAATCATTTGCTGAGTTGATAGTCCCAACGATACTTGGCACAGTACAAAGTACTGTTATTGTACCTGCCACAGTAGTAAGGTTATAGTTGCTCAAGGTTGTACCAGTAACAGATGGTCTCAAAGCGTACACCCCTTGTGGTGAATTAATAGTTACGGTAGTGAGTACACTTATATCTAACACCTCGCCTGCCACAAGACCAGTAGTGCTAGTCGTAAATACAGGATTGGCACGATTGATAAGGCGAGAAAAACTTTGAGCCGTTACTGTAAGGTTGGCTTTGGTTATCGTAAGTACACCTGCCACAGTAGTAAGATTATAATTGACCAATCCGCTACCAGACACACTTACATCAAAAGGCAAATTGTATATACCCACACCAGTATTTGAAGCCAAAGGTGCTATCCTAACCGAAAGTACATCTCCATTGGTTATACCTGTATTGTTGGTGGTAAATGTTGGGTTATTAGTGCCATATACTTTTGTAAAATTATTACCAATAACCGATAAATTGGCTTTGTTGATAGTGAGCGTGCCAGCCACAGTAGTAACGATATAATTACTTAATTTGCTGCCTGATAAACTCACAGCATATTCATACACACCGGCATCGGCATTGGCAGAGATAGTGCCATAGCTAATAATAACTCCACCATTTAGATTATCCGAATTTTTAAATCCAACACTTGTACTGGTAAATGCAGGATTGGCAGCACCATACGTTTTGGTAAGCGGTCTTCCTGTAACAGTAAGATTAGCTGCTACTACCGTCAATGTACCTTGGTTAAATATTTTATTATAATTGCCAATATTTGTACCATTTGCATTAGTTGTTATACCACTTGTATAAACATCAACAGGAAAAAGTGAAGTAGAATTATTAAAAACCTGTGTCAAAACATCATTATTTACAATCCCTAATAACGTACCCGAAAATGTAGGGCTGTCGCCATAGGTTTGACTAAAATTATTAGATGTAATGGTAAGATTGGCTTTGGTAATAGTAAGCACTGCCGTTACTGGAGTGGCAGCAGCAAAAGAACTATTGCCGATTTGCGAAGCTGTAATGGTAACCACTCCAGCACCTCTAGTTGAAATAGAATTGCCCACTATACCAGCAATTGTGCTAGATGAACTATACGTAACCACAAGCCCAGAAGTAGCCACTGCATTGAGCCCAGTGATAGTAGAACCATACACAGTAGTTGATGGAATAGAAAAGCCAGTGATGGTTTGGGGTGATTTTGTAATATTTTTCCAAACAGTCATATAATTTGCTACTGCTAATGTATGTGTTACAACAACATCAGTTTTGCCATCTGAATCTAGGTCTGAAACATCAATATTACCTCCATTACCATCATCAAAAGTAACACTAAAAAAATCAGTTGAAATATTAACATTATTAAATGTTCCATCTCCGTTGCCTTTATATACAGCTATTCCAGTTCCATATCTAGCTATTAAATCTAATTTGCCATCCATATCTACGTCTGCTGCATCAACTTCTTTTACTCCTACTCCTCCATATCCACCACGATCTGTAAATGTACCATCTCCATTGCCAGTAGCTACTGAAATACCATTAAAATAAGCATTGATTAAATCTAGATTTCCATCACCATTAATGTCTTTCATTTTAAATACACTACTAGCTCCATTGGCAGGATAAGATTTATAGTTACCCAAAATACCACTTGCTCCAGTGCTTGTAAAAACAAGATAATTAAAATTTTTATCTGTAACTACCACATCATCGAAGCCATCTTTGTTCAAGTCAGCAACACCTACACAAAAAGCTTGTGAGGTAACACTATAAGTTCTAAAAGAATTGAAAAAACCATCACCAGTACCAGTGAGAACAACCAAATTACCTACAGTAGCATTTACTTGAGTTACATAAGCCAAATCTGGATTTCCGTCTTTATTAATATCACCAGCCGCTACATCATAAGCTCCGTTATCGCCATTACCAAAGGAGCCATTGTCGATAAAATTGCTTCCACCTTGTGTATTTAAAAATACTTTTAAAATTCTGTTGGCTTTATTTGTGGTAATAATATCCAAAGCACCATCTTTATTTACATCAGCAACTGCCAAACTGCTTGGTAAATATGTGTTGTTTACACCAGTAGAATAACTTTTAAAAGTAGAAGTGAAAGTTCCTATACCAGAGCTAGTAATTACATAAAAAGAAGGATTACCTGTATTGGCAGAAATAATATCTTTTCTGCCATCACCATTTATGTCAGCCAATATTATTTTACCTCTGTCACTGCCAGGGTAAATACCTTGCCTAGCAAAAGACTGCCCTGAAAAGCTCATTTGAGCTTGACTTGCTCCTGCACATAGCAAAAGAGCGGTGATAACTGATTTGAGAATTTTTTTAAACATAATAGTAATGGGGTTAAAATGGATAAAAGGGTTAAAACTTAAATAAATAGATAAATAAATGTGTACTTTTTATGTAGATATTACATAATTAACCCAACAAAAGTAAAATCAAAAAATAGAATTTTCAAAATTATTTTCGTTCAAAATATCCCAATAAGACATTTTTATAAGAATTATTATATTTTATATATAAATAATTATATAAATTAGAAAAAAATATTCAAAAAAAGTAAGGTATTTTTCAAATTAAATTTTCTTTTTTTAAGAATTAAAAGTTCCACTTTTTCAAAAAGTGGAACTTCTGGGGTTTTGCCGTGTGAGGTGTTATCACCTCACACGAATAGTTTGACTGTAAGGTGATAACACCTCATAGGGCAGAAAGCGATGGTATCTTTTGTTTAGACCTATAAGGTTTTAAAAACCTTATAGGTCTGATTTTAAATTTTATTAGTAGTAGTTCCACTTTTTAATAAACTGGAACATCTGGTGTTTATAAAGATACCATCGCTCAAAGCGATGGTATCTTTATAAAATAAAAGAACACGCCAAAAGGCGTGTTCCTACAAATTCATGGTATGTTTGGGAGCTGAAATTAAAAATACTTACTAGGCAACATGCCATAAATATCCCTAAACTTAGACGAAAACTTACTTTGGCTTTCGTAATTCAAGGTTTTAGCAATTTCTTGTATCGAAAATTTTTGTTTTAGCATTTCTAAAGCCAATTCCATTTGTTTTTTTTGATAATATTGGAATACACCCATTCCAAACACTGATTTAAAATCATTTTTGAGTTTTGTTGGCGATATTTTAAATTCTTCAGCTAGTTTGTCGATACCCAAAAAACCAGAAGTGAGTGTTTTGCATAGTAATTTTTCGATTTTTAAAACCTTATTACTATCTTCACTTTTGATGCTTGGCTGCAGTTGATTTAATTTTACTTTTTGGGCAGCTGTTTCAAAAAATAAAATCACCATCTGACTTGATAAATTTTTAAGTTCTTCAAAATCAACATCTTGGATACGAATATTGTCTAATAATTGATGAATTTGATTACTTCTATTGCTAATTTCTATGGTATCGTACAAATATGTTTTAAACGAACTACCAGAATTGAGTAATTTTTCAATGATTTCTAAATCTAATGTAGTGATATTTTTTGTTTTATCTAAAATCCATTTTTTTGTAAAAACCAAAAATGTACTATTGACTCTACTATTACTTTGAAAATAAGCGTTCATGGCAGTATTTGATTTATATAGGTTCCATGTTTGATTGTAGCTTTCATATTCTATGTTTCCTTTGTCTACAAATACTTTTATCGAATCTGTGGTACGTGAGTAAGACAAAAAGTAATAATCACTGGGTTCGTCATCAACCAATGCTACTACTTTTACTTTGACTTTCCATAGTACTTGCGATACGATAATCCAAAATCCTTGTTCTACTTTTGCAAAGTTTTGTTTTACTTTCATAAAAGGCGAATTTGTTTCTAAGCATTGATATTCTTTATCAAAAGTAACAAAAGGCGTTTTTTTGAGGCTTTCAATCATCAATTCTGGGTCGCTTGGAGCATAAGGAAACTGAAAATGCCCATCTTTAAAATTATACATGTAAGCATTAGCTTTGGTCAGCCATTTATCAGTACGCTGTGCAATAGTTTTAAATTGACTTATAATTTTAGAAGTAGACATACTTTGGGTTATAATACTGAGGTAAAATTAAAATAAAAAATAAATTTAAGTATGATTATGTAAAATATTTATTCTATTTGATTTTTAAAATATCATTTATTTATTTTAAAAAAATAAATAAAAATTCTAATAATAATTATCTTTTGTTAAAATTAAAAAGCCAACTTTAGTAATTTTTAATAAAAATATAGTAAAATAATATAAATTTTAAAAATACTTTTAGGAACAAAGAAAAAATTGCCACTCCACACAACACTAAACCTATATAAAACTTTAGTTTTGCAATAAAATTGAAGGAATCTTATCAAGAGTAGTCTTTATCAGTTGTCCTAAAAAATTATCATTTTTTATCAAATATTTATAAAGTTAAATTGAACCGAAAAACAAAAATTACAATTTTATTTTAAACCCCTCTTTTAATTTCTCCCCAAGTGGGAGAAAAATTATAGGAATGTAATTTTAATTTTTCGGTTTGATATAAATCTCCTCTGCCATTGTCATGGCTTTTTTGAGGGCTGCTAACTTATTATGCACTTCTTGTAATTCGCTTTCGACTTTAGAGTCGGCTACCACACCAGCACCAGCCTGAAAATACAACGTATTGTTTTGGCTCAAAAATGTACGAATCATGATGGCTTGATTGAAATTGCCATCAAAATCCATAAAACCAATACAACCTGCATAAAACGAACGATTTATATTTTCGTATTTTTCAATCAAAGTCATGGCATTGTGCTTGGGAGCACCCGAAAGTGTGCCTGCTGGGAAAGTATCAGCTACAATCTTAAATTTATTTGTATTTGAAGCAATTTCGCCCACAACTTTTGAAACCAAATGAATAACATGGGAATAAAACTGTGTTTCCATGTAAGTTTCTACATACACATTGCTACCGTTTCGGCTGAGGTCGTTTCGTGCCAAATCTACCAACATCACGTGTTCGGAAGTTTCTTTGGGGTCGTTTCGCAAATTGGCTGCTATTTTTGCATCTTCTTCATCGTTGCCACTGCGTTTGAATGTTCCAGCTATTGGATAAATAGTAGATTTATTTCCGTTTATTACTAATTGTGCTTCAGGCGAAGACCCAAAAATTTTGAAAGTGCCATAATCAAAATAAAACAAGTAAGGCGATGGATTGACCGAGCGTAATGCACGATATAGCGTAAAATCATCACCTTCAAACTGTTGAGTAAACCTACGTGAGAGCACAATTTGAAACACATCGCCTCTAAAACAATGGTCTTTGCCTTTTTTTAATATCTCTAAAAATTGTTCGTCTGTATAATTTGAATGTTCTTCTCCTATTTTATTAAACGGAAAATGTGGAGAATTACGATTATAAACCAAATTTTCAATATCGTCTATACTTATATTTTCAGCATACCGATAATTGTGAACTGCATGCTTGAAAATATACATTTCGTTATTGAAATGATTGATGGCAATCACAAATTCATACACATAATATTGCATATCAGGAATAGACACCTCGTTTCGAGTTGTATCAATGGCTACATCCTCGAAATAGCGTACTGCATCGTAGCTTGTATAGCCAAAAAGCCCATTGTTGATAAATGGAAAAGGATTGTTGGCTACCACAAATTTTTTGCAATAGTCTTGTATTGCATTTGGTAGTGTGTGTGTATTTTCTATGGTTACATCTCGTGTTGGCTCGTTTGGGTATCTAAAATGAGCAATACCGTTTTGTACCCAAAAACCAACAGTAGGATTGCAACAAATAAATGAAAAACTATTTTCATTGCCATGATAGTCAGAACTTTCAAGCAATACTGCGTTGGGAAATTTTTGTCGTAACGATAAGTAAACCGAAACTGGTGTAAAAGTGTCAGCTATTTTTTTTTTATAGCTAGTGTCTATAATAATTTTTTCAGACATATATATCAAGTATATTGGTATTGCAAAGCTACATTTTTTGTCATCAGATTATAAATTATTACATATTTTTTTTAAAAATTTCAAAAAATTAATTTTAAATAAATCAAAAAAACATAAAATAAAGTTTAATACGCAATAATATCCTATATAAATATGTATTTTACTAATCATATTATGTTCAAAAGAAATTTTAATTTTGAGAAGGGCAAACGCATTTAAAAAATTTCGCTCAAAAACCCCTTTCCCAACCCTTTCCCCAAAGAGGAAAGGGCTTTGTCATTTTGTAATTTTAAGCAAATAGTATTGTAAAATAACAACTATCTTTTTAAATGCGTTTGCCCTGAATTTTGAGTTTTTTTAAAAAATGCACTCAAAAATATTTTTTCTTAAATTTAGTGAATAAAAATTTTTTGATTTTAAGTATTAATTCACTCCTTTTTAAATAAACATTATATACTTATATTTAACAAATAGCAATTAAAATTTGTAAGGATATTTTTGTTAATTTCACTTTTGTTAAAATGATATTTTTTAATCAATCGTTATAAATTCAATTTTAGTCGAAAATATCATATCACTGGTCTTATTTTTCAACACAAAAATCCTTGTAAATCGTATTAACTTGAAAAATTTAAAAATCAATATAATTATGAAAAAACTATCATTTGTTATTGTTTCAGGCATATTGATTGCCTTTGGTTCTTGTTCTAGTAAAAAAGACTGGAATTGCACTTGCAATGTATCATCATCACTAGGTTCTGCCAATCAAGCCCATACATTATTGCAATTAACTGAAGACGAAGTAAAAGCCAAATGCGATTCAAAAGTGCTTACAGGCAACTCTTCGGGTGCTTGTAAATATGCAGCTAAGTAAGCATTTTTTTGATTTTAAAAGCCCATAAATCTATATTTGGGCTTTTATTTTTTTTTAGTAATATTACTAATAGTATCTTTATTCGCAAAATTTTTATTTTTTTTCTTTTACTTTATTATTTAATTGTTAATACAATATTATATTTGTTTTTATTTATCATTTAAGAAAACAAACAATTCGATATTTCTATTAGTTTTATAAAAAATAATTACCAAAATAAGCCATGCCAATCAAAATCCTTACCGAGAATATTCATGTTCCTAATATAGATACGTTTGATGTTTACCGCTCAAAAGGTGGCTACACGGCCGTAGAAAAAGCCTTGAAAACGATGACCCCAGATGCAGTAGTAGAGGAGGTAAAAAAATCAGGTTTGAGAGGTAGAGGTGGTGCAGGCTTCCCAACAGGTATGAAATGGAGCTTTATTGCTAAGCCTGAAGGTGTGCCAAGATATTTGGTTTGCAATGCCGATGAGAGCGAACCTGGCACTTTCAAAGATCGCTACTATATGCAAAAAAATCCTCATGGATTAATCGAAGGAATGATAGTTTCTAGTTTTGCATTGGGCGCAAACGCTGCCTATATATATGTGCGAGGCGAGTTAATGTATGTTGTAAGAATCATCGAAAAAGCCATTAATGAAGCCTATGCCAAAGGATTTTTAGGTAAGAATATACTAGGAACAGGTTATAATTTAGATTTATATGTGCATTGTGGAGCAGGTGCTTATATTTGTGGAGAAGAAACAGCACTTTTAGAATCTTTGGAAGGAAAACGTGGAAATCCACGTATGAAACCCCCATTCCCTGCTGTAAAAGGCTTGTGGGGTTGCCCAACAGTGGTAAATAATGTAGAAACTATATCTGCCACTTCGTGGATTGTAAACAATGGTGGAGATGCGTATGCCAAAATTGGAATAGGTAAATCTACTGGCACAAAATTGATTTCTGCAGGTGGTAGTTTAAATAAACCTGGCGTTTACGAAATCGAATTAGGCATTTCAGTAGAGGAATTTACCATGTCTGACGAATATTGTGGTGGCATTTGGAAAAACCGTAAACTAAAAGCCTGTGTACCAGGGGGAAGTTCGGTGCCAGTTTTGCCTGCACATTTACTTTTCAAAACCTTAAATGGCGACACTAGATTAATGTCTTACGAATCGCTTTCTGATGGTGGCTTTGCTTCTGGCTCTATGTTGGGTTCTGGTGGATTTATTGCCTACGATGAAGAATCGTGTATGGTAAATAATCTTTGGAATTTTTCTCGTTTTTATCATCATGAATCGTGTGGACAGTGTTCTCCATGCAGAGAAGGTACTGGCTGGATGGAAAAAGTATTGCACAGAATTGAACATGGACATGGACACATGCATGACATTGATTTGCTTGTAGATATTGCTAAAAAAATAGAAGGAAACACGATTTGCCCACTTGGCGATGCCGCAGCGTGGCCTGTGGCTAGTCATATCCGCCATTTTAGGCATGAATTTGAATGGCACATCAACCACCCAACTGAGGCTGCCAAAAAAGGAGCTGTATATAGAGAAATGGTGGGAGTGTAGGATGAATAAGTCTACAATTATATGGGTTTATTTACATTTTTTTTTATCAACTTTATTATTTTCACAAAGGTTAAATATTGATGATAATTTGGTTGGAGAATGGAGTGGTACTGAATATGGAATTCAATTCGATAGTCTAGCCAAACATTGGATTCAAATAAGATATAAAAATGGAAAATCTAAAACTATTTTTAAAATGTTTGTTGATGGAGAACCATTTGAAGCAACTGAATATGGAAAGTGGTGGATTCTAAATGGAAAATTTTGTGAACAGGAAAATTCATCAAAAAAAATAGATTGTTATGAATATGTTTTTTTGGATAAATACAATGTTAAATTTAAAGCCATAAAATTAGAAACAGATTTTTTTAATAAAAATTATGAATTTATAGACACAAAAATAATCAAACCATTAAATTAAACATATAAACAAAGGCTTCCTTTAAAAATGTCGCTTAAAAATACCATAATTATGTTCTTTGATAGAATTATGTAAAAATTGGGGAAATTAAATTTTGATTATATTTTTCAGAAAAACACTATATTTTTATTTTATAATTTACAAAAATTATTACTAATAAAACTATTAATTCATTGGTATCTAAAAACATAAAATTATAGAACGAAATCAGTATTTGATTTTAAAAAAAAAAAATAAATCTTACAACTACTACTGAAATACTACTTTTGCCCTTTTGCAGTCTTCATCTGTATGATATCTACCAAGAAAGCAAAAAGCATAGAAAAATAAATGTATCCTTTTGGAATCTCAAAATGAAATCCCTCGGCTATAAGCGATACACCAATCATCATCAAAAAACAAAGGGCAAGTATTTTAAATGATGGATGATTTCGGATAAATTCGCTTATTGGTTTTGAAGCTAGAAGCATGATCACAACTGTAATTACAACTGCTGCATACATAACCCAAAGTTGTTGTACCATGCCTACTGCTGTTATAATCGAGTCTATTGAAAAAACCAAATCAAGTATAATAACTTCAGAAAGTAATCTTTTAAAACTTACTACTGGAGTGTTTTGATTATGACTTTCTTGGGTAGCTTCAGTTTTGTGATAAATTTCTTTTGTGCTTTTATATATCAAAAACAATCCACCAATGATTAAAATAAGCCCTTTGCCAGAGAAATCTATGTCAAAAATTGTAAATAATGTAGAATCTAATTTTAAAATCCAAGAAATAAATGCTAAAAGGCACAATCTCATCAACATAGCCAAGCCTATGCCCCAAAATCTAAGTTTGCTACGCTGATTTTCGGGTAATTTATCTGCTAAAATCGAAATAAATATGATATTGTCTATGCCTAAAATTACTTCTAAAGCTATTAATGATAATAATGATATGATAGATTCTGTCATTTTTAAGGTTTCTCCAGTTATTGTATATTCAAGCTAAAACTCAATTTTAGTTTGTTTTTAAAGAAAGTATTAAAATATACTATTAATTTTTGTTGAAAAGAAATATAGAATATCAAATTGTAAGTTTATAATAAAAAAATATTTATCAACAATATTACAAATTTTTAATATTTTATTTTGTTACCTCTAACAATGTTTTGTTCTGACCACCCAAAAAGCTATCTTGTAAACTAACCAAAGTGGTAAAAGGCACTTCGGCTTTTTCGTAGCCATAGTTTTCTTTTAGCGTTTTAGTAAGTTCATGGCCACCTGCACTTAGTTCTACATCATCCATTTTCATCTGACAAGGATGTTCGTAGCCACAAGCATGAGTAATTTCGAGAATTTCTTTTCGTAAGTTTTTTACATAGTTATAAAATCTTTCAGATTTTAAAGTAGGGTCTATACCTGCTTGCAACCATTTGCTATTGGTAGCCACCCCAGCGGGACAACGATTGGTATGGCATACTTGGGCTTGAATACAACCAATAGAAATCATGGCTTCTCTAGCTACATTTATCAGGTCGGCACCCATAGCAAACGCCATCAAAGCATTGGCAGGAAAGCCAAGTTTACCAGAGGCAATAAATACGATTCTATCTGTAAGACCATGTTTTGCAAATACTTTATATACGTTTGAAAAGGCGTGTACCAAAGGTAGCGAAACACTATCTGCAAAGGCAGGTGGTGCTGCACCTGTACCACCCTCGCCCCCATCAATGGTTATAAAATCTGGTCCACGGCCTGTTTTTTTCATAATCACGGCCAACTCTTCCCACTGTTCCATTTTGCCTACTGCTGATTTTATTCCCACTGGCAGACCTGTATTTTCTGCTATTGATTCTACAAAATCGACCAGTTCTTGTATATTGCCAAAGGCCGAATGATTGACAGGTGAAAGTACATCTTTGCCCACAGGAATATGCCTGATTTCTGAAATCTCTTTGGTAACCTTAGCACCTGGCAAAACTCCACCTTTTCCTGGTTTGGCACCTTGCGAAAGTTTTATTTCTATGGCTTTTACAAATGGTTTGTCTATGACTAATTGCTTTATTTTGGGCATTGAAAATCTGCCTTCATCGTCCCTAACCCCAAAATAACCAGTGCCAAAATGAAAAATAACGTCTGCTCCATGACTATGATGAGGCGATAATCCACCTTCGCCAGTGTTGTGGTAGCATCCAGCTTTGAGTGCACCTTTGTTCATGCTTTCTACGGCAGCTGCCGATAGCGAACCATAGCTCATGGCCGAAATATTGACCACAGAATATGGTCTAAAAGGCTTTTGTCGCTGTGATGCCGCTCCTATTACTTTTGCACATGGCAAAAAAGCTGGGTCGCCAAAATTGATGTGGTCTTTTTTGACATGAAACGGAAAAACTGCTGGCTTTATAAAAATATGACCTGGTGCATAAATATCTTGATCGGTGCCAAAACCAGAGTAATTATTTTCTTTTTTTGCAGAAGCATAAATCCACGAGCGTTGGCTACGGTTGAAAGGCAATTCCTCTCTATTACTGGCTACTATATACTGACGCAATTCGGGACCAATTTTTTCTAATAAATATCTCAAATGTCCTACTACAGGAAAATTATGTTTTATTGTATGCTTTTTATTGAAAAATATGTCTTTAATAGCCACTATAACTATAAAAATAAAAAAAGCATAAAGTGCATAAGTAAGTATGGCAAATTCTGTTTCGATAAGTTGTAATCCTTCGTCTTTCATAAAACTATAAAATGGGTGTGTATTTTTTTAGAATTGTTTGTATAAATTGCAATTTATACAAAATGTTTTAAAATAAAATTTTTATGAAAATATTTTATAATTTAAACTTTAAATTTTGTTTTTTGGATGGTTAATAAAATCCACCTTGGGGGTTTGTAAGAACACGCCTTTTGGCGTGTTCTTTTATTTAATAAAGATACCATCGCTCAAAGCAATAGTATCTTTTTCAATCCCAGAAGTACCACTTTTTTAATAAAGTGGAACTTGTACTAATTAAATTTAAAAACAGACCTATAAGGTTTTTAAAACCTTATAGGTCTTTAGACTATTCTGTCCTATGAGGTGTTATCACATTACAGTCAAACTATTCGTGTTAGGTGATAACACCTCACACGGCAAAACACCTCACACGGCAAAAAAATTTTTTTCTGCCCTGTGAGGTGTTATCACCTCACAGTCAAACTATTCGTGTAAGGTGATAACACCTCACACGGCAAAAAAATTTAAAATCAGACCTATAAGGTTTTTTAAAAACCTTATAGGTCTTTAGACTATTCTGTCCTATGAGGTGTTATCACCTCAAAGTCAAACTAAACAAAAGATACTATCGCTTTGAGCGATGGTATCTTTTTCAACTCCAGAAGTTCCACTTTTTCTGCCCTGTGAGGTGTTATCACCTCACAGTCAAACTATTCGTGTAAGGTGATAACACCTCACACGGCAAAAAAATTTAAAATCAGACCTATAAGGTTTTTAAAACCTTATAGGTCTTTAGACTATTCTGTCCTATGAGGTGTTATCACCTTACAGTCAAACTATTCGTGTGAGGTGATAACACCTCACACGGCAAAACTTGTACTAATTAAATTTAAAATCAGACCTATAAGGTTTTTTAAAAACCTTATAGGTCTTTAGACTATTCTGTCCTGTGAGGTGTTATCACCTTACAGTCAAACTATTCGTGTGAGGTGATAACACCTCACAGTCAAACTAAACAAAAGATACCATCGCTTTGAGCGAGATGGTATCATTATAAACTCCAGAAGTTCCATTTTTTAAAAAAGTGGAACTTCTAATTCTTAAAAAAAAAAAAATTTAATTTGAAAAATACCTTACTTTTTTTGAATATTTTTTTCTAATTTATATAATTATTTCTATATAAAACATAACAATTTTTACAAAAATGTCTTATTGGGATATTTTGAATGAAAATAACTTTAAAAAATATATTTTTTGATTATATCTTTGTAGAGTTAATTATGTAATAATTACATAAAATTCACATTCTAATCAATCTATTGTATTATTTTAATTTCAAATAGCATTAAAATTAGAATTTTTACGATTTCGGGCTGATTTGCCCAAAAATAGTTTCTTTATATTAAAAAATTTTATTATACTTTTGCAATCAATTTAAAACCATTAACAATTAACAATTAACCATTAACAATTAATAATTAACAATTATGTTCAAAACAATTACAAAACTTAGTTTTATTGTGGCCTTGGCTACACAATTTGCCGCTTTTGCTGGCGGAGTTAATCTCAATACAACTTGGAATCCAAGTACTTTATTTGTAAAAGCTACCAATGGTTCTGTTACTACAGGTACTTTTACGATAACTTCACAAATGAATCAATGGAGTGGTAGTGTTTCATTAGAAAATTTAAATATTAACTATTCAAACAATACGATTTCTCCATTGGCTTTGAATATTAGTCAATATCAACATATTGGTACCGCTGCTGGTTCTCAAACTACTTCTATTATTGGTTATACAATAAACCTAACTAATAACACTTTTACAGGTACAACCACTGGTTTTTTAAATATTAATAATAATTCTGCAACATTTTATGGCTCTATGCCATTTACTATTGTTACAGAAAACACACCAGCACTTCAATTACCTCCATCTATTATAAATATACCCGATGGAGATATAATTTTAAATGGCTCTGTAAGTGATGCTTGTAATGTTGCATTTCGTACATTTACAGCCAGTGTAAGTGGTAGTTTTTTAATTAGAGGCTCTATGATGTGTCCTAATGTTTCAAATACATACAGTTGGTATTACAATAACAATACTACTTTTACAGGTGATGATATATTGATTGGTGCTTTAAACTCAACAGTAACTTCCATTTCTCTTTCAGCAGCCAATTTGTCAGTTGGAGGATATTATGTAAAGATTGGTACCTGCAAAACAAGATCTACGTGTACGCCTGGTCCAATGGGTTGTATGCCTTTTGTTACATCAGAGAATGTTACAAGCATATCAGGTATATATAATTTTTTACCAAACGCAAGCATTACATCACAACCTTTAAACAATAGTGTTTGTGTAGGTTCTACAACAGGCTTGGTTGTGAGTGTAGTAGGCACTTTGCCAACATACATTTGGAGCAATGGAGTAACCACACCTGGTATCAGTGCTGGAGCTGGTACATATACAGTTACTGTCAATGGATTGTGTAATACACAAGTATCGCAAACAGCAACTTTAACTAGCTTGGCAAATACAAGTATAGTCAGCCAACCAGTTTCGCAAAGCACGTGTGCAGGTAGTAATGTATTGTTTGCAGTTTCGGCAACAGGTACAAATTTAATGTATGCTTGGAGCAATGGCTTGAGTAATACTAATACCATGAGTACCAATGTGGCAAATACAAACTACAACGTAACTGTAAGTGGATCTTGTGGTTTGCCAGTGGTTTCAAATAATGTGGTGCTATCAAACTATTTTAACTTACAATATATGACTGGGCCAAGCACATCGCAAACCATTTGTGGAGAAAAGTTGACTGCACTTACCGTGCATCCAATTGGAAGTGGGGTGACTATTTTATGGAACACTGGTGCTACCACTGCTGGCATCAATGTATCTACGGCTGGCGTGTATATGGTTACCTCTAGTGGTTTTTGCGGAGCTCCATTAATTGAAAACATCGAATTGACTATTGATAATGTAAGTCCGCTTACAGCTATCGTTAAGCAACCCAAATCTATTGTTATACCTGGTCTAGCCACTGGCACTATTTCGGTATCTGCAGTTGGTACAAATTTGAGTTATATGTGGAGTACTGGCGAAAATACACCTAGCATAAGCCCTACTACTACTGGTTTTTATTCAGTAAATGTAATGGGCAAATGCAACAATATAACTTCTGATAATGTATATGTAGAAGTATTGAACCCAAGCAGAACTTTGCCAACGGCAACAGTAAGCAACAATGTAGGAACTTTAAATCTTGATGGAGCGGTTTTGGGATTATGCCAAGCAACTAGTCGTACCTTTAATCTGACTGTTTCTGGATCGTTTGATTCGCCATCGTGTGCAGTAGCTACCCCTAGATACCGTTGGTTTTTTGATAATAACACATCAACTACAAGTGATGACATAGCATTAACCGCATTTGATGGACAAAAGTCTATTTCTTTGACCGAAGCCAATGTTACTTTTGGTGGATATTATGCCATAGTAAATACGTGTAGAAGTATGCCTGGAGCCCCAATTCCATGCGTTATGAATCCAACGCAAATGTGTCCGGGTACGCCAACAATTTTTCCATCAAGCCTTACCACAGCTGTGCAAACGATAGATGGTACAAATTTTGCTACTATTCCATTAACTACTATTGTATCACCATTAATAAATCAAGATATTTGTGTAGATAATACAGTTATAGAAATATCGGCTACAGGTGCTAATCTGCAATATGTTTGGTCAAATACCCCTGGCAATAATTCAAATAATAACACTGTATCTACCACCACAAGCATTTCTGTAACGGTGCAAGGCGATTGTGGTATGCCTCAAACTACTATTGCAAATTATGTACGCAAAGAGATTCCAGTATTGGTGACTCGTCCTAGGAATGTAGATATTTTTACAGGGCAAACAGCTACGATTACGGTATCTTCTGCGGGTACAAACCTTACCTACAATTGGAGTAGTGGCGAAACAGGCACAACTATTTCTGGCAAAGGTGCAGGTACATATTTTGTAACTATCTCGGGTCCAAATGTGTGTACACCAGAAGTTTATAGTGCTAGAGTTAGAGAAATACCTATTCCAACCATTACTGGCATATTTACTACTGGCAATCCTGCAACGGCAACTGTTGCTACGGTTACAGGTTTAGGTTTTATTTTTAGTACCAATGACGAAGATGGTGTAGTAATCATAATCAATAATTTATGGGCTGGACTGAAATTAAATTCAGGTAGTACTTTTGTAGTAGTGAGTTTGGTGGGTATAGCTCCAAAAAGTAGTAATATAGAAACAATTGTATTGTCATCTATTCTTGGTACAGAGATGTATGCTTACAACGATGAGGATTATCCATCGCCAACAGTTACCATAACAGCTATCGATGTTACAATTCCAACAGTTTTGCCTTCTTCAGCAACTATTAATGGTGTAACCCTTTCGGGCAATCCAGCCAATAGCATCACTATTTCTGGTACAGGTTTTGTCAATGGTGCAACCGTAACAGTAAATGGTGTGGTTCTTACAAACATTATAGTAGTAAATGGCAATACCATAGTGGCAACTTTGCCAAGTGGGTTTAACTCTTCTTCTGTAAATGTAGCAGTGCAAAATCCAAACCAAGTAGCTAGTACACCAACAACTGTTGTAAACCCAATCAATACATCTGTGCCAGTGGCAAGTACCACAGGCGTTGTGCTTTCGGGCAATCCAGCCAATAGCATGACTATTTCGGGTACAGGTTTTGTCAATGGAGCAACTGTAACTGTGAATGGTGTGGTTCTTACAAACATTACAGTAGTAAATGGCAATACCATAGTGGCAACTTTGCCAAGTGGGTTTAATTCTAATTCTGTAAATGTAGCAGTGCAAAATCCAAACCAAGTAGCAGGTACACCAACAACTGTTGTAAACCCAATCAATACATCTGTGCCAGTCGCAAGTACCACAGGTGTTGTGCTTTCGGGCAATCCAGCCAATAGCATCACCATTTCGGGTACAGGTTTTGTCAATGGAGCAACTGTAACTGTGAATGGTGTGGTTCTTACAAACATTATACTAGTAAATGGAAATACCATAGTGGCAACTTTGCCAAGTGGGTTTAATTCTAATTCTGTAAATGTAGCAGTGCAAAATCCAAACCAAGTAGCTAGTACACCCACAACTGTTGTAAACCCAATCAATACATCTGTGCCAGTAGCAAGTACCACAGGCGTTGTGCTTTCGGGCAATCCTGCCAATAGCATGACTATTTCTGGTACAGGTTTTGCAAATGGAGCAACGGTAACTGTGAATGGCGTGGTTCTTTCAAACATTATAGTAGTAAATGGAAATACCATAGTGGCTACCTTGCCAAGTGGGTTTAACTCTTCTTCTGTAAATGTAGCAGTACAAAATCCAGGGCAAGTAGGAGTCCCAACTTTAAATATCGTAAGTCCACCAAATACTTCTGTACCTGTGGCAACAGTTACTGGCATAGTAACCATTGGAAACATAACCACAATAACAGGCCCAACATTGATTACAGTAAATGGATTAGGATTTAGTTCAAGAGCCAATATTACAATCAATGGAGTAGCAGTACCTGTTGTAGCAAGCATAGGAAACAATACATTGATTATAAACTTACCAGTTGGAGTTATCACTAATACTGGAGCTGTTAATGTGCAAGTAAGCAACCCAAACCAAGTGCCAACTGCAAGTGTTTTGATTACTCCAACAGATGCAACAATGACTTCTACCAATCTACCAACCTACCAATCTACCAGTTTTAGCATCTATCCCAACCCTTCCAATGGCGAATTTAGTGTAAACATCCAACAACCAACAACCAACACAGAACTATTAACTATTTTCAATGCGCTGGGTTCGATTGTTTATACACAAAAAATAGATTCAGAAAATACACAAATAAAAGCTGATTTAGCTAAAGGCATTTATTTGGTAAAAGTAGGGAATAGGAGCAAAAAATTGGTAGTTGACTAAAAGCCCACAAACCTTTTTTTTGATGTTTTTTTAAATTGTAGGAACACGCCTTTTGGCGTGTTCTTTTTTGTATTTTAGGAACACGCCTTTTGGCGTGTTCTTTTTGGTATGTCCTTTTGAAAAAAAATAAAATCATTTTGATTGTATAATAAAAAAATAGAATAGTCTTTTAAAGCCAACATTTGTCAGGGCAAAAGAATTTAAAAATATCTAATAATAAGAAATTGAAATATTACTAAAATAGAAAGTATTTTGTGTAGTTGAAACTAAAGTCCAATCCATTTTGGATTCTGTGCTTGTTGGCAAAACGAAAGTTTTGAGCAAGAATGTGCTAATTTAAAATTGGGATGGGGATAGAAAAACTGCTATTAAATTGAAAAAATTATAAATTCGTATACCTAATTTATAATTTCCATTTATCGAAATCAAAAAGGGGTATTTTTTAAAAATAAATATGTAAATATTTAATAGCACAGTAAAAAGCTGATTTATATTTTTTGATTATTGAATTTAAAGTATTTTTCAAAAAACAACTTTGGATAAAAGCAATTCTAAAACATAACCAAAAGTAATATATTACTAAAAAAATATTAGTTAATATCGTTTACTTAAGAACTCAATTAACTTTTTCCCTTGGAGAAAGCCTAATATAGAGACATTAAAAAATGTTTAAGTAAACGACATTGAAATATCTGTGCTGAATTATCTTAATCCAACTGACTAATAATATCTAAACTCATAGGACTAATGTTGGATTTAAAAAAACCTACGACTAAGCCATCTTCATTAACCAAATATTTGCAAAAATTCCAAGAAGGAGCTTGATTGATGTTGCCGTTTTCGGTTTTAGTAGACAAAAACTTATAAAGTGGGTGCATATCGCTTCCAGAAACAGATATTTTTTCAAACATCTGAAACGTAACACCATAATTTTTTTGACAAAAAGTGGCTATATCTTTGCTACTGCCTGGTTCTTGTCCACCAAAATTATTTGCAGGAAAACCAAGAATAACTACTTTTTTACCAAATTTGTCATGCAGTTTTTGCAAATCTGCATACTGAGGCGTATAGCCACACTCAGAAGCTGTATTTACTATTAGTAATTTTTTCCCTTTATACATAGCAAGACTTACTTCTTTGCCATCAATAGTCTTGAGTTTAAAATCATATATAGATTTTTTGGCCACTATTAACTCGTTTTTTGGAATTACAACACTACTTTTTGTTGAACAAAAAGAAGAGATAAACATTAATACTTTATAAATCATTTTATAGTTATTTTAATAATATATATTACAATTTAAAGATGTTTTTTGTTTAAATTTTCAAAAAAATAATGTAATAAACAATAATAGTTTAAACACCATATTGTTTTAAAAGCTCGTTTGTTACAGGCTTGCCATAAGCTATATCGTGAAAAAGTTTTTGAAAAATTTGTAAGGATTTTAAATCAACTTGCATAGTGGCGATTTTGAGACGCTCAGCTTTCAATTCTTGCTCAATTGATTTTATATCGTCTTCTACAACACGTACAACCGTACGTCTATCCCAAAATATAAACCCTATTAACCCTATCAAAAATGTAACTGAGATAGGCAAACAATGTCCAAAGATTCTACGCAAAAGCGAACTATTGTCTTGTGGTATAGATTTGGCATGTACTCTAAAAAATAGGGTTGGCACTAGCAAAAAATAGACAAATATGATAACACATCTTTTCATTTTTCGAGTATAATAGGTTGCAAGCTATTAATCAAAAAATTGTATAAATCATTTGGTAAAAAAATCTCTAAAAATATAAATAGCGTTACTATGCGAAAAGTAAAAAAAACAAATAGTAAAAGAAAGAACAAACAAAATCATGTAAAAGTACAGGTCTTTTTAGCGAATACCTGTCGAGGTTAGTATCAGATTTGAAGAATACTAAATTGAAATTGATACATAAGCTAGACTATATTTATAATAATCTATAGAATGAAAGATGAAATTTCGCAGAAATTCCAAAAATGTATCAGTGGTCGTCAGCTAGTTTTTATCAAAATAGAATCAATGATTTTGGCTTAATAACTTATTTTTCTGATAGGTTCTGAATAGTGTTCTGTGTTCTGTTTGTTATAAAACAAGATAAAGGATTTCTTACTTAGAGAATGAAAGAACTTGTTTGAAAAAGATAATAATATTTCACAAGATAAAAAGTTTGTGTTACCCCAATAAAAAATTATGCCATCGGAATCAACTGATTATCAAGGCTTTATGTAAAATTTAATACAAGTTGATCCAAAATATAATTTAAAATCAATAATAAAAAACCTTTCTCGTTAGAAAGGTTTTTTATTAAATCCTATACATAAGTCAAAAATTCTTATACGCTAAAAGCATTTTTTACCAACTCAGCTTGCTCTTTTACATGCACTTTGTTGTATCCAGTGGCAGGCGAAGAGCTTGATTTTCGAGCATTGACAGTGATTTTTATATTTTCGGGCATCAATCTTTGTATAAAGTCCCAATAGCCCATATTTTTATTTTCTTCTTGCACCCAAACTACTTTTGCAGAGCTATATTTACTCAAAATAGCTATAATTTGTTTTTCAGGGAATGGATATAATTGCTCAATTCTTACTATAGCTACATCTCCCCTATTGTTTGTTTGTTGTTCATTTAATAAATCAAAATAAACTTTTCCAGTACATAAAAGTACTTTTTTGACGTCAGCAGCTTTTACAAAAGTATCATCGTAAGTTTCTTGGAATGTGCCTTTGGTAATTTCTTCGATTGGCGAAACCACCAAGGGATGACGCAAAAGCGATTTTGGCGACATTATCACACAAGGTTTTCTAAAATTCCACGCCAGTTGTCTTCGTAAGATATGAAAAATATTGGCTGGAGTAGTAAGGTTGGCAACCACCATATTTTTTTCGGCTGCTAATTGCAAAAATCTCTCTGGTCTTGCACTAGAGTGCTCTGGGCCTTGCCCCTCCATGCCATGTGGCAATAACATAACCAATCCATTCTGACGACCCCATTTGGTTTCGGCACTTGATATAAACTGATCTATCATCGTTTGAGCACCATTAGAAAAATCACCAAATTGAGCCTCCCATACGACCAAAGCATGTGGTGTAGCCATAGCATAGCCATACTCAAAACCCAAAACACCATATTCTGAGAGTAAGGAATTGAATATTTTTAATTTATTTTGTTTGCTATCTATATGGTCTATTTGGCAGTATGGTTCGTTTTTTTCTACATCCATAAAGTAGGCATGACGATGCGAAAATGTACCTCTTTTTACATCCTGTCCAGAAATTCTTACTATTTTATTATCCATCAAAAGCGAACCATAAGCCATCAATTCGGCCGTAGCCCAGTTGATAGTTTTGGTTTCATTAATCATTTTTTCACGCTCCTTTATCAAATTGTCAATTTGTTTCAAGGGTTTAAAATCAGCAGGAATAGTGGTCAGGGCTTTGCCTATTTTAGATAAATAATCAGCAGAAATGGCAGTATTGGGCGATTTTTCAAAATCCTCTGGTGTTGCTTTTTTCATACCTTGCCACTCTTGTTCCAATTTAGAGGGTATGTAGGGCAATGGTTTTTCTTTGACCATATTTTGTTTGGCTTGCAACAGTGCCTTAAACTGAGCATCCATCTCTTCGGCTTGTGCTTCGTTTATTTCGCCTCTTTTTATTAAATCTTGTTTATAAATTTCTCTTGGCGAAGCATGTTTGGCAATTAAACTATATAATTTTGGTTGTGTAAAACGTGGTTCATCGCTCTCGTTATGTCCATTTTTGCGATAACAAACCATGTCTATAAATATATCACGGCCAAATAATTGACGATAATCAATGGCTGTTTTTGCTGCAAAAGCCACAGCTTCAGCATCGTCTCCATTCACATGAATAACTGGGGCATCTACTAATTTGGCAATATCTGTGCAGTAAATAGACGAACGAGCATCATCAAAATCGGTTGTAAACCCAACTTGATTATTGATTACAAAATGTATGGTACCACCTGTAGTGTATCCAGGTAAACTTTGCATTTGCAGTGTTTCATAAACTATTCCTTGTCCGGCCACTGCTGCATCTCCATGAATCAAAATTGGGACACATTTTTTATAATCGCCTTTGTATTCGTCATCCACTTGGGCCCGAGCATATCCCAAAACAAGTGGATCCACAGCCTCGAGATGCGATGGATTGGGCATCAACTTGAGGTGCATTTTTTTGTCATAAATAGTTTTTATTTCGCTTGAGTAACCCATGTGGTATTTCACATCTCCTGCCCCTTCAATGCTGTTTATGTCTATATTTCCTTCAAATTCATTAAAAATTTGCTCATAAGTTTTGCCCATGATATTACAAAGCACATTCAATCGTCCACGATGTGCCATACCAATAACCACCTCTTCGGCCCCAAAAAGCGAGCCTACATTAATGATTGTGTCAATAGCAACAATGGCATTTTCGCCCCCTTCAAGGCCAAATCTTTTCTGACCTACATAT
This sequence comes from Cytophagales bacterium, assembly GCA_013297755.1. Taxonomy (GTDB): domain Bacteria; phylum Bacteroidota; class Bacteroidia; order Cytophagales; family UBA9547; genus REAG01. Next base: position 33,368 of record JAAFIH010000012.1, on the reverse strand, counting down.
TTGGTGGCCAAAAAATTCTCAAAAACAGTGGCCTCGTTTAATTTAGAGAGAATACGAGTTTTTATTTCTTTGGGTGGATTATAAGCTTTGGCTGCTTTTTCAAATTCTATGGTTAGCCATTTTAGAATTTCAGGTTGGCGAATATAATAATATTCAAACCCAAACGAGCCCTCGTATGTAGCTTCTAAAGTTTTAATAATTTCTCGTAAAGTAGCATTTTCCATGCCTATTTCTATCCCAGTTTTAAATCTAGTATCCAAATCTGCTTCAGATAGACCATAATCTTTGATAGAAATCAAGGCATCTCTATCTTTGCGTTCACGGATAGGATTGGTTTTGGCTTTTAGGTGTCCTCTTGAACGATACCCACGAATAAGTCTGTAGACATTTACTTCTTTTTCGTTGATACTGCCAACATTTGAAGCTGTGTTTGAAGTTTTAGAAACTCCATTATTTTCACCATATTTGGCTAGAGAAAAATCAAAACCTTCAAAAAAAGTAGCCCAAGAAGCATCTATTTGAGCAGGATTAGACTTATAGGCTTCGTACATACTATCTATGGCAGTAGTATCTGCATTGGCGATGAATGAAAATTTATCCATTTTTTAAATTAATTATATCTTTTGTTTTGTGTAAATACTTTTTTATAAAACCTCTTTTAATTTGTCAATCAATTCTTGTCCTCGTAAGTTTTTAGCAATAATTTTTCCCTTTGAATCTAGCAAATAAGATTGAGGTATAGATTCAACCCCATATAATTTGGCTAGGTCGCTGTCCCAACCTTTCAAATCTGACACATGATTCCAAGTAAGATTATCGTCTTTGATGGCTTGTTTCCATTTTTCATTATCTTCGTCCAAAGAAACACTTAAAATCTCAAAATTTTTATTTTTAAATGTTTTATAGGCCTGAACCACAACTGGATTTTCTCTTCTGCATGGACCACACCACGATGCCCAAAAATCTAGTAAAATGTATTTTCCTTTATAATCAGATAGTTTAATAATTTTTCCATCTGGTGTATTAGCCTGAAAATCAGGTGCTGGCTGCCCCACTGATGTAGATTTTAGATTAGCAAAATCAGTTAAAAAGGCATCTATATAGGTTGAAGTTCCTTTCAAATCTTCTAATTTTGTGGCAGTAGAATCTATAAACTCAAAATCTGTATCTACTTTGAGTTGGGTAAGTGCAAGTACAGAAACAATAGATAATTTTTGATTTTTTATTTTTGTTTTTATATCATCAATAAATTGTTTTTCGGCTTTTTGAAACTCAACTTTTATATCTTCTAATTTACTTGGATTTGTGTTTGAATATAAAATATACTGTTGATTTAGTGAGTCTGCAAAGTTTTGATATTGGGTGTTGGCTTGATTGAGTAAGTCAAAATCTTGATTCAACTGCCCCTTTGTGGTGCTAAAAACAGGAAGTGCAATATTGCCTTTGAGTGATAACTCAATAGGTTGATTATCCAACGCTATTACTTTTTCGAGTTTATTTCGTTTAAAAATCAATCTATGAAAAGCCTGTTCTTTGAATACACCTTCAAAAAAAATATCTTTTTTATTGACAACAATTTGAGAATCGATAGAAATAACATTGCTACCTACAAATTTTTGTAAAACAATGGTATCAGAAATTTCAAACTCACTATGTAGTGTTATAGAATACGATTTAGAATCTGTACTTTCATTTTCTTTTTTACAACTAAAAAAGAAAACAAAAAAAAATAATTGTATATATATATATATGTGTTTCAATATTGTAAGATTATAGTTTTGGGTAACATTCATATATTATTCACTTACGGTTTCTACCAATTCTAGCGAAGCACTTTCCATAGTATGAATGACATTGTCCAATAAAATATGTAAAAAATGATAGGCAATATGTGCCAACATACCCACTATCAAACCAGCAGCACTTGTTACCATTTTTTCGTACAATCCACCTGCAATCAATCCAATACTTATATTGTCGGCTAACGAAATGTTATAGAAAATTTTGATAACACCCGAAATAGTACCCACAAAACCAAGCATGGGAGCTATGGCTGCAATAATACCTAATATGCCTAAATTTTTTTCTAATTTCATCACTTCTAACTTGCCAGTGGCCTCCATAGATGCCTCTATAGTTTTGATAGGTTGCCCTATCTTGGCTATGCCTTTGAGCAACACATTACCAATAGCTGATTTGCTAGATAGTGCAGCATTTTTTGCTCCAGCCAGATCTCCATTTTTAATGGCATTTTTGATAGATACAAGTAAGTTATCAGAATTTTTGGTAGCACTTTTAATGGTCAGAAATCTTTCAGCAAAAATATACACTGTAATGGCAGAAAGTAAAAAAATAGGTACCATAATGAAACCACCTTTCTGAATCAAATCTATGAGGGTAATGCTACTTTCACTGGCAGCTTCTTGAGTTACCAATGGAGTTGTTATTTGTAAAAACTTAGTAATCAGCATTTTATGATTTTAAAATTAATAATTCAATATCCACGAATCCAATCCAAATTGTGATTGTAACTCGCTTTTTTTGGTATTTGCTTGATTGTAATCATCAAAATCGGCAGCACTTACTCTCAACATGTCGGTATTTCCATCTTGTGCAATCATTTTTGCATCAAGCCCTTTGGTTTGCAAATCAGTAATAAATGCTTGAGCTTTAGATGATTTTTTAAAGCTACCAACAACAATATAAAACTTACCCATTTTTGATGTTACAGCTTGGGATAAATCAATACTTTCTGTTACAGTCATTGGTTGTGCAGCAGGTTCTGCATTTTTTGTTTCTACTGCAACTGAAGCTTCGCTAGAAACTTGAGTTTCAGAATCGTTTGAAACGGGTTGATTGTCTACAAATTCATTATCAGAGTTGTCGGGCAAAAGTTTATTTTCAGATATATCTGCATTTTGGTCTGAAAAAGCTTCACTATTTCCACCTTTCAAAAAAGAAATAGGATCAAAACTGCCAATGGCATAAGTGTTTTTGTCCATATTCAAATAGTACGTAGTACAAAGTACAAATACCAATGCAAACGCACTAGCAAAATAATACAAGCCTAAGCCAGAACTCTTTTTGGGCTGATTTGAGTCTTCAAATTCTAATTCATCCTCTTCTGAATTTTGATCGATAACTTCTGACATAATTTCAACATTTGAGGTTAAAACATCTACTTTAATTTGTTCATTTCTTACGATTGATTGTAAATAAATATCTGGCAAGCCATAGCTGTCTTCCAAATAATTAAATTTATGGAATTGCTCGAAGGCAAGCGAACCATCTTTATTGGTATAAAGCCGTCCTACTTCTTCAATAATATATTGTTTTTCGGTATTAAGTATATATTTTACTTGACCTGCATAGCTAAATAATCGATTTTGAGCTTCAGTTTCCGTAATATTTTCTGCTTCAGATATTGTTTTAATAAAATTATGGCCATCGCCAACATGTAATTTTTCATTAAATGTAATGGTTTTTGATGGTGGTAATATTTTATTATTTGCAATAGAAATTTGAGCTGGTTTGCGTTCGGTAAGAAAGCAACCAAGACCAGGCAACGCTACTATGTCGTTTGAAAAAAGTAATTCTTTTAAATAATTTTCTATCAACTGGAAAGCAATTTAAAAACTAATTGTGAAACCACCTAAAAAATTTATACTTTTTACGGGATAATTTACAAATCGTTGGTATTTAGAGCCTAAAATATTATAAAAGTTCAAATAAATGGCTACTCTATCGTTGATTTTATAGTTGGTTTTTAAGTTTATATCAAAAATTGCATTTAGTTCTCTTTCATTTTTTGACACAAAATTAAGACTATACAACCCAGCCAAAACGTAAGTTTCGGCATAAAACGAAAGTTTTCTTGACAGTTGATAGTTGGCCAAAAAAGTAATTTCAGCTTGAGGTCGCAGCCATGCTTTTTGATTATTGTCTAGCGAAAAACCATTGTATTTGGCCAATAAACCTAAAGTAAATTTTTCTGATTTTTGAAAAGAAATTTCTCCACTGGCCGTATAGATAGATCCATTTGCATAGGATACATCAAACCTAGCCGAATCAGTCCTATTCGGAGAATATAAACCTAAATTTCTTACGTTTTGATAGCCAAAATAAGTGTTAAAATAAAAATATCTAAACGGTGTACCTTTGATACCAAGAGTTGCATTAATTTTTTGATTGGTATGAGATATTGTTAATTGATTGCTCAAAAAAGGATTTTCATTTGTAAAACTATTGTAAGTATTTTTTAAAGTACCCCCAGAAAATACTGTATATAGTTTCATCTTTTCTGAAATCAAATAAGAAATGTCCAAATGCGGATAGAGCCTCAAATTTCTAATATTTTTGGATGTATCTTGGTTATAAAACAATCTAAAACCTGCATCAATAGTTAATTTATCATTTACTTTGTATTCAAACAAAGGCTGAACGTAATAAATAGACCGATTGTAGGATTTTAAATTAGATAACAGAAGTAAGTTTGCTCCAAAATCTATTTTAATTTTTTTAAACTCATCTAAAGCATAATTTATGGTAGATTTCAATAAAATATCTTTTTCAGAAATTAGAAATTTCTTAGAGTTGGTGTAGTTAAAACTACAATTAAAATCATAAAACCAAGTTGAATTAGTGTCAATTTTGGTCAATGAAATTGAATTTTGCAAATTATTATAGGCTTGAAATATAGTGTCTTTAAAATTATCAGTTGGCCTAGTGCTATATCCATAGTACCTAAATCCAGTACGTGCGTAAGAAGTTTTAAAAGACAACAAGTTTTTTTTCATGGCATATCTTACTTCTCCTTTGATGTTATTCTGACTATTTCCAGCAAATGCCACTGGACCAAAGGCAGAAGCAAAATGTTTGCCATGTATGCTTGCTTGTAAAGGTTTGGTGGCATTTGATGTCATATACCCTTCTGCATAAGTAGTAAGATAATTGCCCATTCCTAGCCTCACAAAATGTGGATATTGTTTAATTTGAGCAGCATCTTTGATGGCAGGTACTTTGATTTTGGTTTCTACATTGGGCACCAATAGGGGATGTTCTACAAAATTATATTTTACTGGGTCTAGTGTATTGATTTGATTCTTGCTGCTGTTGGCTTTTTCGGTAACTTTGTTTAATACTGGAAAAGTAATCTTTTTAGATTTTTCAACAACAATTTCAGTATTCTCTAACTGATTTGTTGGTTCTGGTTTGTCTTGTGCAAAACAAATGGAAATTAAAAAAAATAAGCATATAAGTAATATATTTTTTTTCACTGAATATCTATTTTTTCGAGTTTTAGTTTTGCTTGATTAGAAATTTCTGGGTCTTTGGCTTTTTCAATGATAGATATAAGGGTGGCTTTGGCTTGATACAATTCTTGCATTTCAATATAATTATCTGCAATAAGCATATATGATTTATCTATCCATTTATAGTAAGAAATATATTTTTTATTGAGATGAAATAATATTTCTAAAGAACTTTTAAATTTTTTGGATTCATGCAAATTTTTGGCAAGTAAATATGCAGCTTCTGCTCCATGTATATCTGTGGCGGTATTTAAACATTGAAGCAACTCGTCTTGTGCCACAGGATTGGATTGAGCCAATGAATTTTTTGCTAAAAAAAGCAAAGATTTATTATTGATAACAATAGATGAAGAAGTGTTTTTGAGGTTTTCAGAAGCAAAAAACCTAGAACTATCATACATAGCTAATTCGTAATAATTTTGCATTAGTCCACTCCAACTTTGCGAAAGTTCTTTTTTATTAGCCGCCAGCTGATTTAATTTTCTATAATAAAGCAAAGATGTTTTGTGATCTTTATTTTCAAAATTTATTTCTGCTAGACGTTGCAGTGTTTTATTGAAAAAAGTGCTTTTACCAGAACTATATACCTCTTCAAAGTAAGTTTTGGCCATTGGTTTATTTTCTGATTTAGAATAAGCATCTGCCAAAAAATATTTCACATCACCCATATAAACACTGTTTGGATGTTGGTTTATAAATTTATTAGATTTAGAAATAACATCAGCATATTTTTGTTCAAAATATAGTGTTTTACAATTTTCAAATTCTACTTTTTCGATGCTTACATCGTTGGGATTCAAAGATTTGTAAGTGGCTAGAAGCGTATCCATTTGGTCGGCTTTGCCAAGCTGGTTCAAGGCTTCTTGCAAGCCAAGCACTGCACTAGAGGCAACTTTATGAGATGGATATTTATTTAAAATAGTTTGATAATCTTGTGCCGATAAATCATAATTTTTGAGATTATACATGGCAATAGCTCGTTTTTGGAGGGCAAGTGGCACATATATATCAGATTTATTGGCATTGATTATATCTGTAAAGGCAGTTACGGCCGATGGGTAGTTGGTAGATTCAAAATCAATAAGACCAAAATTAAAAAGTGCATCATCGTAATAATTTGAAGTAGGATAATTTTGAATAATGATATTTAACTTACTTTTTGCCTCTTCATTTTTATTGATGGCTGCCAAAATTATTCCTTTTTGTAAATAGCAATAATCTAAATCATTGGGAGCTTGATTTTCTATGGGTTTGTCGTAATATTTAAGTGCATCTACCATTTTTTTGGCAGCATACAAACAATCTGCATATCTAATAAATCCATCGTTGAGCATGTTTTTATTAGTTTCATTTTTTTGCTCATCTAGGTAATCTTTAAAATAAATTTGTGCTTTAGAATAATCTGATTTATTGAAATATATATATCCAAGTCCATAAAAACTACGAGCAAACAACTCTGGACTTATTTTGGCGGTATGTTTTATTATTTTATCAAAATTTTCTATGGCTTTCTCTTCTTGTTTTGTTTGAATGTAAGATTCTGCCAAATAATAATGATTGATAAGGGAGGTTTCTCTATTAAAATCATTGGCCAAGGATTTTTCAAAAGATTCAATAGCTTCGTTGTATTTATCATTGTTGTAGAGTTGTATAGCATAATAATGAGTTACTAATTGGTAAGTTTTATTAACATTCCCAGATTTGAATTTCATGCCTTCTATATGTTTGATGGCAGTGGCATAGTCGTTGGTGTGCAGGTAAGCCTCGCCAAGCACATCGTTGATTTCGTTGTGTACAAAACTTCCATTTTGATTATTATATAAATATTCTTTACAACCAGCAATTACATCTTGAAATTTTTCTAATTCCATGCCTACTTTTACATATTCGAGACTGGCTTGTTGTGCCACTTTTTTATTAAATGTCATTTTTCTAGCTTGATTAAAAGCATTAAAAGCAAAAGTTTTATTGCCTAATTGCAACCAAGTCAGACCTAAGTAATAGGCAGAATTATGACCAATAGTGTCGTTTTTTTCGGCAGTTTTTTTCAAAAACTGTATGGCTTTGTTGTAGTCTTCGGTCTTGTATGCACAAATACCATACCTAAACTGTGCTAAATCATTGGTAAGATTTGTAGAAGAAAAATAAGAATCGAAATTTTTTATGGCTTTGTCCCATTGTTGTTTATGAAAATACCCTTCAGCAAGTAATAAATATAAATCTTCAAGTCCCTTTTTGTTATCATTTAATTCTAATTGTGTTTCACAATATTTAATTAAAGTATCGTATTTTAACTGTTTGAGATAACAGTTGGCAAGCAAAACTGGAACTATACGAGCATAAGATTGATTTTCGGCCGCTTTTACAAGATGTGTTTCAGCATAATCAAATTGGTCTTTTTTGTAAAAAATAAAGCCCAGATAATAATTTGCTGCAAATTGATATTTATTTTTTTCTATTTTCAATCTTTGAAAAACAGTAGCAGCTTTGTCATAATTTTTAAGATTCAAGTAAGAATAGGCAAGTTTAAAATTTGACTCTATTTTGTTTTCACTATCCAACACTGTATTGTCTACTTGCGAAAGGTATTCTACTGTTTTGGAGTAATTTTTTTGTTTAAAATAATAATTTCCAATATCAAAATTTGCAAATACAGATTTATTATGGTTTGGATAATTTTCTAAGAAAATCTTCATCAAGGCCACAGCATTGCTATGATTCAACTCCAAGGCACAATTTGCGATATAATATTGAGCATCTACTGACTTTATTTGATTTGGATATTTGGCACTAAAAGACTGAAAAGATTCATAAGCGGCCGAAAATTTGCCCAAAAAAAGATATTCCTTAGCTTCATTAAACAATTTATCTTCATTTTCTGATTGAAATAAATTTAATTGAGCCGTGCAATTAAAAAAATAAATACATAATAAAAAAAATATTTTCTTCAGCATTATATTTGAACGATTCAAATTTGCAAATATTTTACATCAACATATCCACATAACGTAAATGGATACCAAAACTTGTTTAATTCTTTGGAGTAAAAATAATATATTGTATCAAAACAACAAATAAGCAAGTAAGAATTGAAGTAAAAAATGTTTTTAAGATTGTCATGTAAAAAAAACTAAATCCTGCCGATTCCATAAAAAAAACAACAAAAGAATGTATAAAAATGATGATAAAACAATACGTAATAAAACGCCTCATTCCCATAGATTCGATAGAAATATCATTGATTTCATCATAACCACCCAAAGGAGTAAGTAAGGCAACAAATCTTGGTTTTATGTAAACAATAATAAGTGTAGCAGCAATGTGTATGCCAATGGTATCATAAAATAAATCTACAAAAAATCCTGTAAAAAACCCAACAAACAACAAAATTGGCATTGGAATAGAGATAGGTAAAGTAAGAATAAACCCAATATACAAAAAACATAATGCCACATCCAAAAACACGAAATGTTTGAACAAAAGGGTATGTAAAAGCACAAAAACAATAAACGAAATGGCTATTTTGATGAGTTCGTTTTGTTTCATTTTTTAGTTTTGGTATTTTTAGTTTCTATTTTAATGGCCGAATTTAATAATTCGAGGCTATCTTGCTCGGCTTTAAATCTATTTTTGATAACATACACATAAGAAAGTTTTGAAAAATCTGTTGATAATCTTACATTTAATGTGTAAAAATTTTCATCTCCTTTTATCAAAATGGATGTAACTTTACCTATCATTTCGCCTTCTGGGAAAATAGAATTATATTCTGAAGACACAATGGTATCGCCTTTTTTTACTTCCAAGTGTCTGGGAATAAACTGCAATTTGGCCATACTTGGGTTGTTTCCATCCCATCTGAGTGAGCCTATAGCTCCATTTCTTTTCAATTTTGATGATATAAGCATATCTTTGTGCAACAAAGATGTAATAGTGGCATAATTTTTAGAACTTGATTTTACTTTGCCTACCACACCAAAGGCACATACTACGCCCATTCCAGGAAAAATACTGTCGTTTGCACCCTTGTTGATAGTAATAAAATTATACAATTTATCAGTAGAATTATTGATAACTTTTGCTGGAGTAAAATCATATTTTTGGGCTCTTGTGGTGTCTTTAGCAAGACTTGCATACATTTCTTTATTAATTTTGTTGGAATTGAGTTGTTTTCTAAGGTAAGAATTTTCGGCAGCCAGTGTGTTGTTGATGTCTTGTAGATATATATAATCTCTGGTAGAACTAGAAAAATCCAAAATAGTGCCAGATATGGCATTTGAGGAATTAAAAAACGCTGCACCTTGGTAAGCATTATTAGAAAAATAAAGAACCAAGGCTATAATTTCAAGTAAAATAAAAAGTATAAAATTGACTCTTTGAAAAAGAAATTGAATTAGTTTATTCACCTATTTTTATCTTAAATATACACAACCACCCACAGAATCGGCAGAAGCACCAGTTACAGATTGCAATGTATTGGTCATATTTTGCCACCTCAACACACCAAGCCATGCAAATATAATGGCTTCTTTAAAATTTATCACTTTTTCATCAGGAATTATCACTTTGCAAGGACAATAATATTTGATTCGTTGCACCAAAAAATCATTGAAAGCTCCACCGCCAGTAATAAAAAGATTTTTTGAGTGTTCTTTTATTTGTTTACCAATTTGTATTGCTATATGTTCGCATACTGTGGCCAATATATCTTGAATGGAATGTAAATCTATTTCTAAAATGGGTAAAAAATAGTGCAAAAACCATTCTTTACCAAGCGATTTTGGTTCATTTTGGGTATAAAAAGGCAATAAATTTAACTTTGTGAGCATCTCATCTTTAATTGTTCCATTGGCAGCTAAGCTACCTTTATCATCATACTCTTTTAGTAATAATTTTGTTAAATAATTTAATGGCAAATTGCAAGGACAAATATCATAAGCTATTCTTTGGTTTTGTTGATTTTGAAACGAAATGTTGGCGATTCCACCTAGATTTAAACAATAAAAATAGTCAGAAAATAATAATTGGTCGCCAATAGGCACTAATGGAGCCCCCTGCCCGCCCAAAGCTACATCCAAAGTACGAAAATCACAAACCACAGGCAAACCACAAGCAGCAGCCAAATTGGCACCATGCCCCAACTGAACAGTAAGTTTTTTGTCAATCTGATGAAAAATTGTATGCCCGTGAGATGCCACAAAATCAACTCTTGAAATTGAATATTTTAAAATAAATTTTTTGACTTCTGTTCCAAAAAAATCTCCTATTTTTCGATCATTTAAAGCAAAAACTAAACCAGAAACATGTTCAGAATCTAAAAAAATTTGTTTTATTTCATTACTATATTTGATTGTTTCTGCAAAAATTATCTCATATTTAGGATTTTCATTATTTGAAATTTCAAATTTACAATAGGCTATGTCTAAGCCATCCAATGATGTGCCTGACATCAATCCTATAACATAAAAAACATTTGAAGTGTAGTAAGTTTCTGGCATTTTATATAAAAATAATTTACTTGTTTTAAAAATCTATCAAAGAAAAAGGCAACTTCTAAAAAAAATTATTTCATTTTTTTACAAATATAGTATATTTATAAAAAAAATAGAATGAAAATAGCATTTGTTGGTGCTGGTAATGTGGCCTACCATTTAGCACAGGCTTTGGATAAAAATGGCCATCAAATTACAGATGTTTACAGCAGAAATATAACCCATGCCAAAGCCTTGAGTCAAAAATTGTACGATGCCAAACCCACCAATCAACTTGATTTTAGACATTCTACAGCAGATATATTTTTTATTTCTTTGCCAGACGATGTACTGCAAGTAATTTTAAATAGTATTACTTTTCCAGAAAATATTACTATTATGCATACTTCTGGGACTGTAGCAATGGATATTTTTGAGAACAAAAGTTTTAGTCATTATGGTGTATTCTATCCATTGCAAACTTTTTCAAAATTTGCTACTTTAGATATAAAAAAAACACCTATTTGTATAGAGGCATCTGATGAAAATACCGAAAAATTATTAGAAAAAATTGCCTTTAGTATTTGCGAAAATGTGGCCTTTTACGACTCTAACGACAGGAAAATATTACACTTAGCTGCTGTATTTGCTTGCAATTTCACAAATCATTTATATGCAATTTCTTACGATTTATTAGAACAAAACGGTTTGTCATTTGAACTCTTAAAACCACTAATAGAGGCTACAACTCAAAAAGCCTTGAGCGTATCGCATCCTAAAATAGCCCAAACTGGGCCCGCCAATCGCAAAGATTTTAGTACAATCCAAAATCATTTAGAATTGTTGAAGCAACACCCAACAATGACTAATTTATATAAGTTGTTATCAGAAAATATAATTAAAATTCAATAAATAATTACACTAATTCTTCAATTACAAAACCCGCTAATTTCAAATCATCCCAGAAACTTGGGTAAGATTTGACAACTACATCTGGATTTTCTATCACGACATCATGCAACAATGCCAGTGGTGCAAAAGCCATAGCCATGCGATGATCTTTGTAGGTAGCAAATGTGGGCAAAGTACTAAAATTTACTTTATTAGATACTGTATAAGCATGATTTGTAGTTTTTTCGGCAACCGCCACCCCAATTTTAGCTAATTCTGTTTTTAGAGCAAAAAGTCTATCAGTTTCTTTGATTTTCAAACTTTCGACACCAGTCATAGTAAGAATTGTATCAATACCACCACAAATTACAGCCAAAGTTTGAGCAATATCTGGGCAATCAGTAAAATCAATATCAATTTTTTTTGCAATAGCTACATTTTTAGTAATTGTAATAGAATTGTTATTGAATTGGGTTTTTACACCTAGTTTTTCCATGATTTTGGCAATTTCTGCATCTCCTTGAAGCGAATTTTTTTTGAGACCAACCAGCTCAATTTCAGCTTCTTGGGCCAATGCAGCCACTATGTACCAATAACTTGCACCCGACCAATCTGATTCTACATAGAATTTTGTAGGAATATATTTTTGGTTTTGAACAGTAATAATGTTACCCACAAAACTATATTTTATACCAAAATCAGCCATCATTTGCAGGGTCATAGAAATGTAAGGTTTTGAGCCAATTTCGCCTGTCAATTCTAATATTAATCCATCGGGCAAAAGTGGTGCTATCATCAATAAACTAGAAATATATTGACTACTTACATCTCCACGAATGGTTATTTTATTACTAATCTGTTTTTTTAATCCTTTAATTTTAATGGGTGGAAAACCCTCTTCTTTTAAATAGTCTATTTCGGCTCCTAAATTTCGTAAAGCGTCTACAAGCAATGCTATTGGCCTTTCGCACATCCTAGCAGTGCCAGTAAGTATTTTATCGTGTCCTTTCAAACTTAAATAAGAAGTAAGAAATCTCATAGTTGTACCAGCATCTATTACATCAAGAGTGGTTTCAGTACTATTTAATAATCGTTGCATAGTTACGCTATCTCTGGCAGAAGAAATATTTTGAATATCACATTGAAAATCGCACAAAGCATTGATAATCAAGGCCCTATTGCTTTCGCTTTTGGACGAAGCCAAATGTATGGTTTGTTTTACTTTCTTGGTAGGATGCGATATTTTAATTTTGCTCATAAGGTATAGTACGCAATTTTTTGAGGGTGCAAAAGTCGTAAAAATATATGATAATTAAAATTATAATTGAAATTTTGGGTATAAAAAAATATTATTTACCATAAAGATGATTCATAATAATAAACTGTTCTACATCTTTTGTAACAAGATATTTTATAGAGCAATTATTTTTGATATTATTACGAATATAAGTAGAAGATATTTCTATTTTTGGGCATGGAAAAACTGAAATGTTTGGATGAGGTTGGGAAGTTAAGTTAGATTGATTCAGACGTGGATATACCCATATTTTAAAATTTTCTTTTATAGATTTTGCGTCTTTCCAAGTATCAAAACTCGTCAGATTATCCTCCCCTATCAAAAGTGAAAACTTAAAATTGGGGTAATTTTCGACTAATTTATTCAATGTATTGATGGTATAATTGGGCTGAGGCATATCAAATTCTATGGTAGATGCTTTTAATTTTGGATTATCATCAATGGCCAATTCTACCATTTGAAGTCTCAAAAATTTATCTACTAATAAGGAATTGATTTTATGAGGATTTTGTGGAGTTATTACAAGCCAAACCTCATCTAGTTTAGCAAAATCGAGCATAGAATTTGCAATTATTAAATGTCCAATGTGGATGGGATTAAATGATCCAAAAAGCAAACCTATGTGCATAAATGATAGAATTTTAAAAATCTGGTCTGTAAATTGATTATAATTCAATCAAAAAAAAAATATTTTTAAAAGTTTACTACAAAAAATAGAATATTTTTTTTGTTTTGATATAAACCATTTACATTCGCATAAAAAAGAATTTTAAACATTATCACTTATATATTATGCAATTTGATGTAGTAGTTATTGGTTCGGGTCCAGGTGGATATGTAGCAGCCATTCGCTGTGCCCAATTGGGTATGAAAACTGCTCTAGTAGAAAAATATGACACTTTTGGCGGTACATGCCTCAACGTAGGTTGTATACCATCAAAAGCTCTTTTAGACTCTTCAGAGCATTATCACAATGCTACCCACACTTTTACAACCCACGGCATCGACATAAAAGGGGCTGTAAATGTAAATTTACCTCAAATGATTGCTCGCAAAGACGAAGTAGTAAAGCAAACTACCGAAGGTATTGTATATTTAATGAAAAAAAATAAAATTTCGACCTACAAAGGTGTAGGCTCTTTTAAGGATAAAAACACGATTAAAATTACTAAATCTGATGGATCTGCTGAAGATATAACTTCAAAAAATATCATTATTGCCACTGGATCAAAACCTACTGAATTACCTTTTATAAAAATTGACAAAGAAAGAATTATTACTTCTACCGAAGCTCTCAAAATGAAAGAAATACCCAAAAATCTTATTTTGATTGGTGGTGGGGTTATAGGCTTAGAGTTGGGCTCTGTGTATGCTCGATTGGGGTCCAAAGTTACTGTCATCGAATATATGGATGGTATCATTCCTACTATGGACAAAGCTCTGGGTAAGGAATTGCAAAAATCGTTATCAAAAATTGGATTTGAATTTCATTTTTCTCATAAAGTTACTGGTGCTAGTGTCAAAGGTAGCGAAGTTACTGTAAGTGCCGAAACAATGGATGGTAAGAAAGTCGATTTTAAAGGCGATTATTGTTTAGTAGCTGTAGGCCGCAAAGCCTACACTGATGGATTGGCACTTGAGGCCGCTGGTTTAAAAGCCGATGATCGTGGAAAAATACCTGTAAATGCTCATTTACAGACTGCCACCCCAAATATTTATGCCATTGGCGATGTAGTGGCTGGTGCCATGTTGGCTCACAAAGCCGAAGAAGAGGGTGTGATGGTAGCCGAAACATTGGCTGGACAAAAACCACATATTAATTATAATCTAATTCCAGGAGTAGTCTATACTTGGCCAGAGGTAGCAGGAGTAGGACAAACCGAAGAACAACTAAAAGCCGCAGGAAAAGCCTATAAAGCTGGCAGTTTCCCATTCAAAGCCCTTGGCAGAGCTCGAGCAAGTATGGATACAGACGGATTTGTGAAAGTTTTGGCAGATAAAACTACTGACGAAATTTTAGGAGTACACATCATAGGTGCTAGGGCTGCCGATATGATAGCTGCTGCCGTAACCGCCATGGAATATAGGGCATCGGCAGAGGATGTAAGTCGCATGAGCCACGCACATCCTACCTATATGGAAGCTGTAAAAGAAGCCTGTTTGGCAGCTACCGAAAATCGTGCGTTGCATATTTAAAAATTATATAAATTTTGTTTTATTGCGAAAAAATCCTACAAATTCTTACTTGTAGGATTTTTTATGGATACAATGGAAGACTTATATTTAAAAAACTATTTACCTATAAGTATAAATGGTGCCCAATAATATGGATTTGAAAAAACTTTATTATTTAGCATATTTAACTTAGCTTTTTGTAATGATTGAGATAATGAAAAATTATCAGTAGTAAGTTTATCGTAAAAATCAACCATCAAAGTAGAAGTCGAAGCATCAGAAACTGTCCATAAAGAAACCATTACATTCTGAGCGCCAGCATACAATAAAGCCCTTGATAAACCAATGATACCTTCTCCTTTACTCACTTTGCCAAGTCCAGTTTGGCAGGCTGATAAAGAAACTAAATTTGCATTTAATTTTAGTCCATATATTTCCCAAGAGTATAAATTACCGTCATTTTGAGAATCACTATTCAAATAAATCTGAGAAAGCTCTGGGTGTAACTCATTGACAATACCATGCGTGGCCAAATGAATGTACTTGAAATTAGATACATTTATATTTTTCAATATTGATTCATTGGCTTGCTCATTCAAATAAGATTTTGTTTCATATTTATTTGATTTTAGCAACTTTCTTATATCAGAACACTCCAATTCTGAAGCTGGCAAAGATATTAAAGCGTTTTTTTGTGCATTTTTATTAAATGTAACTGGAGCACAAATTAAGGCTGTATTTTGAGTATAAGGTTGAACTTTTATTTGAGCATCTCTATAAAGTGTAGAAGAGTATGCGTAAGAAAAACTTGAATTATGAACTAAAAAAGGGGCCTTTTCGTAATTATCAGAATCGTATTTTTTTGTTAAAAGTGCTTCATAAGGTATAGTTCCTAATTTTCCATCTGGTACTATTACCAAATTTTTGATATTTGAAGTTATTTTAAATGGGAAAAGAATCTTATATAATTTAAAGGAAATTTCATTAAAGTTACTTGGTAAATTATATTTGATAGCATTTCTAAAAACTGTAACTTGTTTGTCGATAGCTAGATCTAATGAAGTAGTATAAACTTTAAGAGCATTTGATTTTACAATAAAATTAAAGACTTTATTGCTGTTTTCTGCAACAAAAAAGCTACAAAGAACTGTGTTTTTAGGCAATAGTTTAGAAATTTCTTTTGAATTTGCTAAAGTAAATGCAAACTTTAGATTAAAATAATCGGGATAATCTATTTTAAGTCTTTCGGTAAATTGACTAAATTGATTTTTTAGAACAAATAACTTATTAAGTAATTCTTTTTCAGGCACAAAATTTTGTTTTTGAGCTATTTGTTGCAATACATAGCTTATCTCAAGCTGCAAACTTTTCTCTTTTGCTAATAAACTATCAGGAATACCTGCAAATTGTTTGGCATTGGCATCAGCAATAGATTCGATCAACACAGAGGCCTTACTTTTTTCGTTATAATAAAAAGCCCATTCTAGGTATTTATTCTTAAATAAACTTACTTCAGCTAATTGCAAATTTGTTTCGATTGCAAACTCATAAACATCATTAGCATAGGCTCCTAATTGAATTTTATCTGATTTATTTACTAAATTTTGCCTTAGTGCTACTATTGCTGTATCACAGATTTGATAAATTTTAGCGGCCTGCAATAATTCGGTTTTCTTTAAAGATTTTGTATAATAATGACTTTCTATAGCTTTTGCTTTTTGAGTTAAAATATTAATTAGAAGCAATTTATTGTAGCAATCATTGGTAGATGGATTTAAGTTAATATTTAAGTCATCAAAGAGAATTGAATTAGCAACTAAAGCTAGTTGATAATCGATGAGTGCTTGTTTAATTTTCCCCTCTTTTAGATTTATATTTCCTAATAATATATGAATACGTGCTAATTCAGGATGCTTTTTTCCGTAAGATTTTTCATATATATTTTTTGCTTGTATCAAAAATTCTTTTGCTTTTTCGTTGCTGTTTTTAGACATAAAAACTTGTGCAATATTTGAATTAACAAAAGCTAAAGATGGGTGATTATCTTGATAAATAGATGTATAAATTTGTATTGCTTTCTCAAAATTATCAAGTGCTAATGTAAACTCATTCTTATTTTTGTACAAAATACCAATATTTGTGTATGCAATGGCAATACTAGGATGATTTGCTTTAAAAAGCTGTACATTTAATTTGAGTGATTTTTGATAATTTTCTAAAGCTATATCTGGGCGAGTTGAACTATTGATGAGTCCTAAATTGTTATAAACTGAGGCTACTTTAGCATGGCTCGAACCATAATAATCGATATAATTATGCAAGGCTTGCAACATAAGTTCAGAAGCCAGTTCGTTGTTTCCGTTAGTCCAATTTGCTAGTCCTAGATTATTTAAGCATAAACCTAAAACAGATTTTTGAGATAAAATGCAACTTTCACTAGCAGTATTAAAAATTTCAATAGCTTTATCAATATTCCCTTTTTTGAGTAAAATAAATCCTTTGCAATTTAAGGCTTCAATTTTAGTGCTAGGAGACATTTTATGAAAATCACATTTATCTAAAACCTCTTGTGCTTCTTCTATTTTTCCTAAGCGAGACAAACATTCAGCTTGCTTTTGCAAAAAATTATAATAGTTTGGATCTGAAATGCCTTTTTTTTCAATATTATTTTTAATCTCAGCTTCAGCCATATCATACAGACCAGTATCAAATAAAGAATCTATGGTAGCAACTTCTTTGGAGAGGTTTGGTGTTTTGTTTTGACCTAAAAGTAAAGTAAATGAAAATAAAAAATATAAAAAAAATCTCATCTTGTTTTTTTGAATTTCAATACATAATTACTTTATTTTAATCACAAAACCAAATATTTAAAACTACATTTAAAATATCAGTGTATATTGGCGACTGACTTAGAAATAAATTTTGCTAAATAACAGAAATTAACATAATTTGTAAAAATATTATTGAACAAAAAGTAAACTTATTTTAATTTACAGATTAGATGAATAAAACTTAAAAATATGAAAATTAAATTTTGCAAATATCAAGGTACTGGAAATGACTTTGTAATGATTGACGATAGAGATGAGCATTTTGAAATAGAAAATACAGCTCTCATAAAAAAAATCTGTGATCGCAAATTTGGTATAGGTGCTGATGGTCTTATTTTACTCCAAAATCACAAAAAACATGATTTTAAAATGATTTATTTTAATAGCGATGGCAAAGAGAGTTCGATGTGTGGCAACGGAGGTAGATGTATAGTAATGTTTGCTCAGTTTTTAGGAATCATTGGAGACCAATGTGCTTTCAAAGCGATAGACGGAATTCATCATGCCCATATCATAGATGAAATTGTGCATTTAAAAATGAACGATGTGTCAAATATTGAAACAAACGAAGATGGATTTTTCTTAAATACTGGTTCGCCCCATCATATAAAATATGTAAAAGAGGTCCAAAAATATGATGTTTTTGGCGAAGGACGAGCCGTGAGATATAGCGAAAATTATGCTCCTGCTGGCACAAATGTAAATTTTGTAGAACAAATCTCTGAAAACGAATTATATGTACGTACGTACGAACGTGGTGTAGAAGACGAAACCCTTTCTTGTGGTACTGGTGTAACAGCAGCAGCTCTTGTAGCTTCTAACCTAGGTATGCAAAGCCCCATAGATATAAAAGTTTTAGGCGGAAAATTAAAAGTAAGCTTTACTAAAAAAGATAATTCTTTTGAAAATATTTATTTAATTGGCCCAGCTCAAATGGTTTTTAAGGGTAAATTCTATGTAGAAAAAAAATAGTCAATAAAGAATAAAAATAATTTACAAATAATAATACAATGTTGTTTACCTAAGAATCAGATAGTCTCAATCTACTTTGGAGAAAGACTAAGATAATGGCAATAAAAAATGCTAAATTAAACAACATTGATAATACCAAACAAAAAGGGTTGATTTAATCATAAATCAACCCTTTTTGTTTGGTATTTTAACTGAAATTTATAATAAAATATTAAGCTAATTTAAAATGTATTTTACCAAAAGTCAGATGGAGAAATTACGTGAGCTCTTGGATCTATACGATAACCTAACAATAATTCAAACGATCCAGCACTTCTTGCTTTCAGGCTGCCGTTGAGTGTATAATCGTAAGATAATCCTATTTCAAATTTTTTGTCTATAAGAATGCCAAACAAAACTGCAAAAGCATCTGAAGAACGAACTGATAACCCACCCCAAAGCATATTTTTGTATCTTACTTTTGTATTTAAGTCAATAGAAGTTGCTCCAAAGTTTACACCAAGTGTTGGACGAATAAGGATAGATGGTATAATAGCAATTTCTTTATTTGGATGAAACATGGCACCAAATGTAAGAAAAAAGTGTTGTGATAACTTATTGGAAACGCTCGAATTAGTATTTAAAGAATTAATATATGCAGATTGAGATGTTTTGAAAGGTATTGCATCCAATAATGAAAGTCCAGCATACCAATATTTGTGATACATCCACAAGCCAAAACTTACAGTAGGTAAAAGTGTACTCAAATCTACAACAGAATTAACTGTACTTTGACCAGTAGAGCCATCAGATAATCTAATTCTGTTTCCATCAATAGACCATTGTCTTACACCTAAAAAAGCTCCAAAAGATAAACGAAGATTCTTTTTAAGACTCATGTCATAAGAATAAGAACCCTGAAAAGTAGTATGACTTGTAGGACCTGTACGATCTCTAATTACTTGAACACCTACACCATGATGCCAAGAATTTTGATTTTTGTGACGACCACGCAATCTTTGATGGTCTTTGCCTATGTGACCATGAGCGGTAGCATAATATGTTATTGGTGCTACTTGATAGTCCCCAACACCTGCATCTACATTTGAATTAAAACCCATCCACTGATTACGATACCCCAACTTTATGTCAAAATGATCTGTTGTACCCGCTACAGCTGGATTTATCAAATAGGGATTAAGCATATACTGCGTATACTGAGGCAATTGCTGACCATAAGAAATCACAGTGGCGAATAGTATGGGTAGAATTATCTTTTTCATCTTACAAAACATTGAAATATAAATTAAAATTCAAATTAACATTTACAAAAATAGAAACATTATTTGTAAAGTACAAATAAAAATGCGAAAAATATAATAATATTTTTTTCTAAATGTTAAAATCCTTTAAAACTATCAAAAATCTATCAAAAAATAGACAAATAATAGTAAAAATTTTGTTAAAAATCACAACAAAAGTAGTTGAATACTTCTTTATAATAATATTTCTAAAAAAATTATGAAATCAATTTTCAATAATTACGTATTTTTGTTATGTTCTCTGACATTAAGTTGCAAAAAACCAATGTATGATATAGAGGACATTAAAATTAAAAACGAAACTATTTCTGGCGAAAATATGACAAAAAAAAAAATTAAAATACTTGCTTTGGGAGATTCTTATACCATAGGTCAGGGAGTGGTCGATTCATTACGATTTCCAAACCAAGTTGCTCAAATGCTTATAGATAGCAATTATAGCATAGAAAAAACCAAAATAATTGCCCAAACGGGTTGGCGGACCGACAATTTAATAGATGCCATTCGTTTGGCCGCTGACACAACTTTTTATGATATTGTTACATTATTAATAGGTGTCAATAATCAATATCAATCAAGAAATATAGAAACATATAAGGTAGAATTTCAACAGTTAATCAATACTTCGCTGGTTTTTACAAAAAATAAAAGCAAAAATGTAATCGTCATTTCCATTCCAGATTATGGTTTTAGTCCTTATGGCACTAGCAACCGCAATAAAATATCTTCTGAAATAAATCAATATAACGATGTAAATGCTGAAATAAGTGTAAAAAATGAAGTTAATTACGTATATATAACAGATATTTCGAGAAGTAATTTGCCCAACTTGGTGGCTTCAGATAATTTGCACCCTTCAGGATTTCAATATGGTCTTTGGTCGAAACGAATTGGCGAAAAAATAATTGAAATTTTAAAATAAAACATTTTTAATATTCAAATCAATCTATCAACACTGCCAACAAGGCAGTCCAACCTGTTTGATGTGCGGCTCCTACACCTTTGCCAGTTTCTGGGTCAAAAAACTCATAAAAAAGCGGCATTTTATTGAAATCATCCATTTTTGACAATAATGTATCTGTATAAATGGGCAAAAAACCCTGACTATTTTCAACAAATATATGTGTTAAATTAGTAATAATGTCCTTTCTCTTATCTAATAAATCATTTCCATAAAATTGAGCATGAACCAACATACTTTGCAATAAAACATAGTTTACAGGCAACCATACTGGACCTCTCCAATTAGAATTTTCGCCAAAATTAGTTGTTGTACTTTCTCTTGGTGTGTATGCCATTGTAAAATTTTCAGAAAACAAATTAATTTTATAAGGATTTTCTTTATATTGGTAGGATAAAGACCTTATTCCAAATTTTCCATTAAATTCATTTGTAGAAAATAAACTTGATTTTAGTTTAAAAAATCGCTCTTCGGGTACACATGAAAAGTAAAATTTATTACTGCCAATATCCTTGAAATAAGGATTATACTGGTCGTTTTCATTTAAAAAAAAGGATACATCCTCAAAATAATTTCTCGTAATCAAATCATCATTTAGTATCACATCAGAAGCTATCAAAGGTAATAATCCAACAATATTTTTATGGTCTAAAAAAATATTTTCATTTGAAAAATTTGTAATTTTATCATGATAAAACTCGGTTTTATTACTCCATAGCCCACTTTCCGAATGATTTAATTCATAAGATATTTTAAAAAATATCTTCGTATAAAACAAAGCTCTGTCTGTATATATTTGATTGTATTTATCAATTTCGAGAGCAATTTTTACTAAATCTAAAGCAAATCGAGCCATCCAAGCAGTGCCATCGGCCTGTTCGAGCCAGTGGCCAAAAGGCAAAGGCTTACCTCTATCTACAACAGCTACGTTATCTAACCCCAAAAAACCACCACCAAAAATCATTCTATTGTTTTTGGTTTGAGTATTGAGCCACCAATTAAAATTGAGTTGCAATTTATCAAATGCTTTTATTAAAAAAGAAATATCTTTAGTAATATTTTTTGATGAATCAATTAAATAAACTTCCCAAATAGCCATTGCCAAAACAGGGGGATTGACATCGCCAAAAGCCCATTCATACGCAGGAATCTGGCCATATTCGTTGATATATCTATCTGAAAGAAACATCAAAAGTTGATTTTTTGCAAAAAAACAATCAGACTTTGCAATAGCTATGCAATGAAAAGCACTATCCCAGGCTGCAAACCAGGGATATTCCCATTTGTCGGGCATAGAAATAATATCTTTGTTGTGGATATGTTGCCAAGTTGAATTTCGGCCTTTTTGGCGTTCTTTTGGGGGTGGAAATTGATTGGGATCGCCAAATAACCATTTTTTTACATTGTATTCATAATACTGTTTGCTCCAAAACATACCAGCCATAAGCTGTTTTCCAAGTTCAAGATTGGTACTTTGAAAAGTGGATTGATAAAAATCATCAAATTCTGATTTTCTTTGAAAAAAAATGGAATCAAAATCTGTAAAAGGATGTAAGTTTTGTCGTTCATCATACAAATTTTTATCATTCGTAAATCTAAGATTTATTACTTTAACATCAAGTTTTTCAAATTCTAAATGAATATGTAGTGCAGCTTTAGTGCCTTTTTTTGATTCATTAACTGCCTCTTTTCTTCCATTGATGATATATTCATGAAAGGCATCTTTTACAAAAGGTGTTTTGCTGGCAAGTCCATACAGTCGAGTAGCATTAGTTTCGTTTTCGGTAAACAAAAATGGATACTGATTTTCGGAATATAAGTAATAATTTCCTAATTCTTGATGAGTAGCTACTAAAGTATTTTCAGATAAATCAAGATGAGGTTTATAGTCATCGTAGCCCCAATTCCAAGTATTTCTAAACCATAATGTTGGCAAAATAGTAATATTTGTAGCTTCAGAAGATTTATTTTCAATAGTAATTTTTATTAAAATATCATTTGGATTATTTTTGGCATATTCTACATCAATATTAAAATATTTATTATTTTCAAAAATGGCTGTATCGCACAGCTCAAACTCTGGCGTTGATTTATTTCTTAGTTCATTTTCTGATACTAATAAACTATACGGAAAAGCACTCTGAGGATATTTATACCTCATTTTCATGTAAGAATGTGTAGGAGTGGAAGCCAAATAATAGTAATATTCTTTGACATCCTCGCTATGGTTGCCCTGAGTGCCAGTTAGCCCAAAAAGACGTTCTTTTAGGATGGAATCTTTGCCATTCCAAAAAGCTAAAGCAAAACAAATAAGTTGATTTTCGTCAGAAAAACCCATCAACCCATCTTCTCCCCACCTATATACTCTCGATCTAGCTTCGTCATGTGTAAAAGCCTCCCAAGCGGCACCATAAGCACTGTAATCCTCTCGCACTGTCCCCCATTGGCGTTCTGATAAGTAGGGACCAAATTTTTTCCAATGAGTGCCATCCTCGGCCGCTTGTAATCTTAAATTTTCGGTAGTTTGAGTCAAAATATTGATAATTTTAATTTTAGTATTAATTAAAAAATTATTACTAACAAGATAATATAATTAAAAAAAAGACAAACAAAATGATTTAAAAAATGCTTAAATGTTACTAAATAATATTATTTTTTTTGAAATATAATTTATATTGTATAGATTTTCAAAAAAATATAAAAAAACTTTCAAATACGTATCCTTACAAATGAGTACATTAACCAATAGAGTACTAATATTAAATCAGGATTACACTGCCTTATCCATTTGCAGCGTTGAGCGTGCTTTTTTATTAGTTTTTATGCAAAAAGCCGAAATGATTGCCGATGTAAAAGACAAATTTTTGCATACAGTTTCAAAAGCCTATCCCATGCCCTCTATTATCAAACTACACTCTTATGCCAAAATTCCTTTCAAGGGTGTGCTACTCAATAAACAAAATATTTTTAAGAGAGATAGTAATAAATGTCAATATTGTGGCTCAACTTCAGATTTAACCATCGACCATGTATTACCAAGCTCGAGAGGTGGTTCATCAAGTTGGGATAATCTTACTACTGCCTGTCGTTCGTGCAACTCCAAAAAAGGCGACTTTACTCCACAAGAAGCTAATATGCCTTTATCACAAAAGCCTTTTAAACCTTCATTTTTATTATTTTTGAGAAATTTCTCAGGCAATGTAGATCCTCAATGGTATCCTTATTTGGGAAAATCTAAAGAAAAAAATAGTGTATTAGTGTAGTTACAATAATTAAAAAATAAATAAAAAAAAGCCAAAAAAAGTAATATATTTACG
Source organism: Cytophagales bacterium (assembly GCA_013297755.1). GTDB lineage: Bacteria > Bacteroidota > Bacteroidia > Cytophagales > UBA9547 > REAG01. Next base: position 8,840 of record JAAFIH010000012.1, on the reverse strand, counting down.
ATTTTTGGCTTAATAAAAGCTGTAGAGGGGGGATTCGAACCAACCCACGGAGAAGTTAGCCCTTGCGGGTTTATCCTTTGTTCCCCACCCTCGGGATAGGAGGGTATGTCTGCCAATTTCAACACTCTACAAGGTGTTTCAAATACTATGTATTTGATAATGCAAAAGTAATTGGATGATTAATATTTTACAAATTATTCAATAAAATATTTAAAAAAATACATTATTAATAATAAAATAGTATTTTTGATAAATAATTGATAATTACACTTCAAAAAATGACAGATAATTATGAAATTGATAAAATAGATTTAAAAATATTGTCTATTTTAACACAAAATGCTCAAATACCGTATACTGAAATTGGCAAAATGGTGTGTGTTTCGGCTGGTACAGTCCATGTTCGTATGAAAAAAATGGAACAATTAGGGGTTATCATTGGTTCGCAATTAATCATAGATTATACAAAAATTGGTTATGACATTACTGCATTTTTGGGTATATATCTTAAAGAAAGTTCGCTATACGATACAGTTGTAAAAGATTTATTAACTATTCCACAAATTTTAAGCATCAATTATACCACAGGTAATTATAGTATTTTTGCAAAATTAATCTGTAAAGATACCAAACATTTGATGGAATTGCTACATGATAAAATTCAAAAAATAAGTGGAATAGAACGTACAGAAACTTTTATTTCTCTACAAGAAAGCACCAACCGAACCCTACATATACCATAAAATATGAAAAAAATAATATTAATAATATTACTTATATTTTTTCAAAGTTCAATTTTTTCGCAAATCGTAGTTACAGATGGTAATATGAGTACCAATACAATACTACAAATTGCAAACAATATCATAGGAAAGGGCATAAAAATATCAAATATTACTTATAATGGAGCAAATCTAAACCAAGCAGGTGTATTTTTTGATGTCAAACAAGAAAGTGGATACAAAAGTGGAAGTATTTTTACCAACGGCCGAGCATCCATAGCCAATGCCCCTAACGATAGTCGTGGGGCCGATGCCAATCTCAATTACTCCATAGAAGATGCTGATTTAAGGTCTATTTTTAATTTCTCTTCACTTTCAGAACATATTTATGACCAATTTGTGTTAGAATTTGATTTTGTAGCAGCTTCAGATTCTCTACATATAAATTATGTATTTGGGTCTGAAGAGTACAATGAATTTATTGGATACAGAAACGATGGAATGGGTATATTCTTGTCAGGGCCTGGTATAGTTGGCACAAAAAATATAGCTATCTTACCAGATAATAATATCATAGCAGTAAATAATATACACGCAGGCAAAGCAAATCCAGTAAGTTTATTTGATTTTTACTGGGAAAATCCTAAAACAGATTTATGTAATAATTGTCAATATTTTATATTTAATCCTGCTTACTCAAACACCATGCAGTATGATGGCTATACTATACCCCTAAAAGCTAAGGCTAAGCTAATTCCCTGCCAGACCTATCATTTAAAAATTGCCATTGCTGATGCTTTAGATAATGTAAAAGATTCTGGAATAATGATCGAAAAAGGTGGTATAAGTAGTAATTTTTTGGAATCTAGTTTTCAAAAAAATAAAGACACAATCAAAATTTGTGAAAATGAAATTAGACCTGTTTTAACCTCTAAACCTATCTTTGCAGCTTACCAATGGTTTCATAATCAGACATTTACAGGAAATACAACCCATATTATCACAACTACATCAGCAGGATTTTATCAATTAAATGTTACTACATCTGGGAATTGTACTTTTTCTGATTCTGTATATCTAAAAATTGGAAATCCATTTGTATTAAACACAAATTGTAAAGATACTTTAATATGTAATTTTAATGTTATAACAATAGCATCAAAAGTTAATATAATTGATACTTATTCCTATAAATGGAGTAACTACACTTCTACAAATAATTACTTAACCATCCAACCACTACAAACAAATACATATACAGTATCGGCCACTAATCTTGGTGGATGTACAGTACATTCACAAGTTACAATAAGCGTAAATCCTGTATTTTATACTCAAAATATTACAAATTCTCAGAATGTAATTTGTAAGAAAAATAAAATATCAATTCAATCAAATTTCAGTGCAACTGATGTTCTTAATAGCGTCATTTCTATACCTAGCGGAGTAGTATATTATTGGAAAATAAATAACAACACTAGAGAACTTGGAGAAACAAATCTAGTAATTAAACCCACTTTTATTGGTATAAACACCATTGTTAGTCAAATTGTTAGTCCAGAAGGTTGCAGATTCGAGGATAAAACTACTTTTGAGGTTATAAATAAAATCTTGCAGTTAAAATTAAAAAATGATAGTATTTGTATAGGTCAGAAATCACAAATATTTGCTTCTTTTGCTGGAGTAAACACGTATCAATGGCAGTATCATTCTAGTTTTGAAAACACATCTACTACATCGCCTGTAATAGCTCCTACAACTACTACCACCTACAAAATAAATGTAATTTATGCCCTCCCTAGTGGTTGCACTGGTACCGATAGTATTACTATCAAAGTAAATCCTTTGCCAAAGTATCAAAAGACAAGTGATACAAGTGTATGTGTGAAAGAAAAAATAAACATTAAAGTAGAATCTTTAAATAATACCATTCAATGGAAGGATTCTACTTATCTTACTAATAATTTTGATAGAATTATTAGAAAAAAAACAAATTATTACTTCAAAGTAATAACAAATAGCAACTGTAGCATCAACGATTCTATTAGAATTACAGCAAATCCAATACCAATAATTAAATTAAACAACGATACAAGTATATGTTTGGGCGCTAACTACCAGCTTAAAACACTAACTTTCAATGGAATTTTGACTTGGAAACCTGATACAGATATAGAAAACATCAATACCCTATCTCCTGTGGTTTGGCCTACATCAACCAAAAAATATTTTGCTCATACATTCAATACTTGGGGTTGTAGAGCAAAAGATAGCTTGTCGGTGGTGGTTTGGGAACTTCCAAAATTACCATTGATAAATACAGCTCAAGATTTTATTTGCGACATCTCTCAAAATTATACGACAATAAACGCTGCTAATTTCAAAAAATATCTCTGGAATACATTAGATACCAATAAAAATATTGTCATAAAAAAAGAGGGGATTTACAGCCTTACAGTAACTGATTTTAATGGATGCCAAAATAAAGATTTGATAGAAATAAAAAGAAATTGCGATGGTATTTACATTATTTCAAACATAATTACCCCCAACAACGATGGATTTAACGACAGTTTTGTTATCCAAGGAATAGACGAAAATTCAACTTTAGAAATTACGAATAGGTGGGGTATGGAAGTTTATCACTCCAATAATTATAAAAATGATTGGCAAGCCAATGGTTTACCCGATGGAATGTATTACTACAAATATTATCCAAAAAAATCTACCTCTGAATTTAAAGGGTGGATTGAAGTATTAAGATAACAATATTAGTAATAATATTAAACAATATCATTTAATTCAAAAATATTCAATTAAAATTCACCAATTTCATTGCCAGATTAAAATATGAAACTTTTTTTTATTATTTATGTTAAAATATTTAATAAAATACTTAATTTGCAAAACTTTAGAAAGAAACTTATAGAATGAGAGATTTTAATTATCCAAAATTTACTTTAGGCGATAAACTAACACAAGAACAAATTGCATTTTTTGAAGAACATGGTTTTATACATTTCAAGTCATTTATTACCAAAGAACATGTAGCAGAAATCATTTCAGGCACACATGATGTTCAAAAACAATGGATTAGCGAAAATCGAGAGAAAGTAAATGGCGTACCTATAAAATGGGGTTTTGATATTGATGGAAGCAAAATAGTTCAAAGATTTGCATTTTCATCACTTTTCAGTCCTGTTTTGCACAATTTACTGAAAGACGAGCGATTCAAAGCCTTATTTCCACTTTTGGGAAAAAAAGTAATCAGCCCACGAGTTGGCGAATACGAAAAAGATGGCCTTGTAATCAATCATTATATCAATACCGAAAACAGTAAGTTTTCGCAAATGGGTTGGCATACAGATTCGTTAAGAGATGTATTTTATGGAAAAAAAATTATGCCAATGCTCAATGTAGGCATACATTTAGATAACTCTTCGACCGATAATGGCGGTCTTAGATTGATTCCTGGTACACATAAGCAATCGTTAAGGCAATTATTGTTTCGCAAAAAATACTTTTTGGACTACGAACCAGATGCCGAAGAAATTGGATTAAATGTAGAAAAAGGCGATCTTACCGTACACGATGGTCGCTTATGGCACAGAGTGGCTTTATCGCCACTTGTAGGCGAAATCAGCCGTAGACGTGTGATGTATGTGCCATTTATTACTGGCAAATTTAAGCCACGCAACGAAAACAGCAAACCAAGATTGTATCAACGATTTATGTATTTGTTAAAATAAAAAATATTTTCCTAAAGTTGCAATACAAGACTGAATTGCAACTTTTTTTATTTCAAAACCTTACCCTAATTTTTAAATATGTACGCACTAATTACTGGTTCTAGCAAAGGCATTGGCAAAGATATGGCACTTGAATTGGCCAAAAATGGATACGATATATTATTGATAGCTAGAAATGAAGAAGAACTAAAGTCTACTCAAGCCGAAATTGTATCAAAATATAAAATTAAAGTACATTTTTTGGCCATAGATTTATCAACTTCTGATGCCCCCAAAGCTATTTATGAGTGGGTTTCTAAAAACGATTATAGTATCTCTATATTGATAAATAACGCAGGATATGGATTGTGGGGAAAATTTGAAAATCTTACTTTTGAAAGCCAACAAAACATGATGTTACTTAATATGAACTCCCTAGTAACACTTACATATTTGTTTTTGCCAATGCTCAAAAATCAACCAAATACCTACATTCTCAATGTAGCTAGCACTGCAGCCTATCAAGCTGTACCAGCACTTGGGGTTTATGCAGCCACCAAAGCCTTTGTATTGTCTTTTACAAGATCTTTGAGATTTGAACTAAAAAATACCAATGTATCTGTAACTTGCCTCAGCCCAGGAGCAACTACTACAAATTTCACAAATCGATCAGGTATGAAATCATCAGATGCCATGCAAGCAGTAGCCGATAAATTTAGTATGCCATCTGACGTGGTAGCAAAATTTGGAATCGATAGTATGTTCAGCAAAAAAGCAGAAGTCGTACCTGGCCTTACGAATAAAATTGGGGTTTGGGCAACTTATTTTTTGCCAAAATCAATCATAGAATCTATTGCAGGTAATTTATATATCAAAAATCTAAAATAATATTTTTCAAAACATATAGATTTTTAGTATTAGACAGCCAAAATATGATGATTAATGTTTCATAAGTAACAGATATTGACTATAAAACAAATGAAACTTACCAGTGAACAAATTGCAATAATTTCGTCTAACGAAAACATAAAAATAAATGCAGTTGCAGGATCTGGCAAAACAACCACAGTCATAGAATATGCCAAAACAAGACCCAAAAATAGTAAGATTCTTTATATCGTTTTTAATAAATCCGTTAAATTAGAGTCTGCCATAAAATTTCAAAAAATTGGCCTAAATAATGTAAAAGTAGAAACTGCCCATGCTTTAGCTTATAAATATATAGTTTTTTCAAATAAATACAGTGTAAAAGCAAATGGATATAAAACGAATGAATTAGCTCAATTATTACTTTTGAAAGGCAATGAAGAGAAACACACTGAATATGTCATTGCAAACCATGTAAATAAATTTGCCACTTATTTTTGTAATAGCGACAAATCAAAAGTTCAAGACCTCAATTACTTAGATGTAGTTTTTGATCTAAAAGCCAAAATCTTTGTAAAAACATTTTATCCCTATATAGAAAGCCAAACGAGGCTTTTTTTAAGCAAAATGGATAAAGCCGAAATTGAAATAACACACGATTTCTACCTCAAAAAATTCCAATTATCTAACCCTACCCTACCCTTTGATTATATTTTATTTGACGAAGGACAAGATGCATCGCCAGCCATGTTGGATATTTTTTTGAAACAACCAGCCATAAAAGTAATTGTGGGCGATACTCATCAACAAATTTATGGATGGCGATTTGCAGTGAACTCTCTAGAAAAAGTAAATTTCAAAAACTTTAATCTTACATCAAGTTTTAGATTTGGACCTGACATTGCTTCACTTGCTATGCAAACCCTTCAATTAAAAGACTTTGAAGATGATTTTGAAAATCCAGTTTTAATTAAAGGTGAGGGAAAAAGCAATGAAATGGTTACGAAAGCTGTCATTGGACGCACAAACCTTGGACTTTTGTTGAAAGCTATTGCTTACATTACCGAAAAGAAAAAAGTAAAACACATTTACTTTGAAGGCAACATACATTCGTACACCTACGCAGATGAAGGGGCATCTTTATATGATATTTTGAATTTATATCTATCAAAAAAACATTTAATACGGGACCCTCTTATTAAAATAATGGCCGATATGAACGAATTGAAAGAATATGTAAAAAAAACTGAAGATGCACAACTAAGCATGATGATAGATATTGTAGAAGAATATGGAGAGGAAATACCTGAAATTATAAAAGAAATAAAAGAAAAACACGTTTCAGATGATGATAAGCACAAAGCTGAAATGATTTTTTCTACTGTTCATCGTTGCAAAGGCATGGAATATGATGCTATTCATATTGTGGAGGATTTTATTACCAAAGAGAAATTAGACAAATTTGGTATGTTAAGAGATTTGGATGATATACAAATAAGTAAGATAAATGAAGAAATTAATTTACTCTATGTTGCCATAACAAGAGCCAAAAATAAAATCTATATCCCAGAAACATTACTTCACTTTGATTTTAAAGAAACTTCAAATATTCATATTTTGAAAGTAAAAAAACAAGAAGAAAATAATGAAACTTATGAAAATTATTCTTCACAAACTGATATTATCAAAGAAACTAAAGAAACTGGAGAAGAGGTAAAAGAACGAATAAAAAAAGATTTCAAAGAGGCCTATAACGCCTGGACAGAAGCAATGGACCAAGAGCTAACCACAAAATATTACGATGGCATCAATTCCAAAACATTAGCCCAACACTTTGGTAGAACTCAAGGAGCTATCAAATCTAGAATTAAAAAATTAAAATTAAATGAATTGTAATCTACTTTTTGGAGGGCTTAAAAGACTTAGAAGGTTTATAAACCAACAATTTTGGATTTTTTTGCTTTAAAATTTTAGATTTACTTACATATTTATAATCGTCAGGGTGAGAACAGCAAGCTATATGTCCTCTATGACCATCTTGGTCGGGGTCTTTTAAAAAACTTTCTGGGCGCGCTTCAATCAATTTTTGTTTCCAACCTTCAGTTTCTCTATACATTTTTTCTTTGTCTTCTGCAGAAAAATCAAAGTCTAAAATATAAACCAAATCAGGCTGTCCAGCATCAACCCAAGCCGTAAACCAATAATCGCCAATCATTTTGATAGATGCAATCATTCTGCGTTCGACTTGTCCTGCAAGCATATCGTGATAGGCTTTTGAAAATGGCCTTGAGTATGTTTTAATAGTCATGCCCGAACGCTCATCAAAAGTATATTTTTTGTCGATACTAAATTTTTGAGTAAGAATTTTCTCAAAACCAAACACAGAATCTAAGGCCAAATGAGCCTCTTTGGTAGCTTGCCAAGCTCTAAGTTGTGTATTTTTGACATAAGTGGCATGGCCTACAAAATAATCATACTCTTCAGAATATAGCTCTGGCAGCCTAGATTCCCAAAATCCATGTATACCGAGTTGGCCAGTAAGTTGCCCATTATAGTTTTTGGTAGTATGTAGCGGCACATTGCCATCGGCTATATAATGGCCCAAATCGGCCGAAAGTCTAAGAATTCGGCCTGCATCCATTTGCTTAAAGGCCTCTGTCAGCTGGTACTTCATTTTATTAATAAACCAGGGATTGATTCCATGCTTCATCAACGAATCTTCGGTATATTTTGAAACTGCATCTTTCCAGTATCTGGGCACTTTATACAAAGCACTATCGCCATAATTATCAATATCAATGTAGTGTCTGGGAGCTTCTCCATCCACGGCATAGCGTCTTTGATCGGGATTTATGGCATTTTCGGTTATAAAAATAATATTCTTTTTATAAAATGGGAGCATTTCGGCAGGTAAAGTAAATACAGCCAAACGATTAATTCGCTTGTGAGCAAAAAACCCCCAACCAAAAATACTGTAGTTGAAGCCCAAAAAAACAACTAAAATAAATCTAATCCTTAGCCACATTTTAAAATAATAAAACACAAAAATTAAGTTTTACTCTACAAATATATAGTTATTGAAGAATTAAAAAATAAATATTAAAAAAGATAATAATAATATAATGTAACAGAAAAGCACATTGAAGTACAAATCAGTTTAATAATCTCGAAAAATATTTCGAAATATATTTAATCTTGGCTTTGAAACTTATTCATCGAACATATAATACAGGTCAATCTCAATGGAAAACATAATACAAAAAAATATATTACTAAAATATGAGATTTTTATATATTAAAATCTAAAATCCATCCCTTTGGAATCTTTGCATAGAACAGAAAATAGATTTAGGGAGAGGGTTATTTAAAAAACAAGTATTTTTTTTAAAAAAGATTCTTAACCCAACTTGTATTTACCCTACCCAAAAACCTGAAATTCTGACCTAATTTTTTAGTTTTTTCATCTATTTTAGAGTATTTTTAATTTATTTTCGATACCAATAATTTGTAAGTACCTGATTAT
>JAAFIH010000011.1 GCA_013297755.1 Cytophagales bacterium | reverse complement strand
GAACATCAGTATCAAGTGCTGCACTACCACCAGTAACCATCAGTACTATGGGTAAAATTGAAAACGATTTTAATAATGGTCTCAAATTATCATACACAGATGCCAACCCAGTGCTCATAACCCCAGAAGGCAGTATCAAATTTAAAGATAATTCAGAAATTGGCTCAGGCTATGTGCAAGGAGTGCAAACGCAAATAGCAGATTTGAGTAATAGAATTGGCTCTTTTTGGCAAAATACTACAAATAATGCTATCACATCTGGAACAAAACCAATCTTTGGACCAAGTATAACACTTAGCAATCTTGCAGGCACAGGTACACGTATGTTGGTAACAAACGAAATTGGCGTGGTTAGCAGCCAGCCACTGCCCACAAGCGATGTTACCATGGCCGACCTCAATGCTATAAAAGATAGAAATACCATAGTCTTTGGTGGCACTGGCTCTGGCGAAAGCATAGAGCGAGTAAATAATGCTGACATTTCACTAAAAACAAATTTTACAGAACGACTAAAAATCATGAATGATGGGCGTGTGCAAATTGGCTCTCAAAAACCTACCACCAATGATTATAAATTGAGTGTGGATGGTACTATTCGAAGCAAACAATCTATCAATAGCGTAATAAACTGGGCTGACGAGGTTTTTAGTAGTACATACCCATTGCCAACTTTAGAACAAGTAGACCAATTTATTAAACAAAACAAACATTTGCCACAAATACCAACTGAAAAAGAAATGATACAAAATGGCGTAAACACCAGCGAAATGTTTAGATTACAAATGCTAAAAATAGAAGAGCTAACACTTTATATCATAGATTTAGAAAAAAGAATGAAATTGATGGAGAAAAAATAAGTAATTCCGTCAAAAAACACTAAAACTAAAATTTCAATAATGAAAATTAAAATTTTAACATACTTTTTAGTTGTATTTTTATTATGTTGTTGTGAAGTATCAAAAACTCTCACTTACAGGCATCAATTTACACCAATCAATGAAATCAGAAAAAGTGAAATTGTAAAGTCAAACAATGTAGATGTATATTTTATAAACGAAAAATTAGATTTTGAATATAAGAAAATAGGGTTAGCAGAAATTAATTTAAAAGATTTGCCAAAAGACCATGCCATAAGTTTTTTGCAAGACTTAGCTTGGCAACAAGGTGGCAATGCAGTAATTTTTTCTGAACTTGAACTTGAAAAAATAAAGAAACAACAGAAAACCGTAAATAATAAAAGAAATAGAAAAAGAGATTATTATTATAACTCAAGATCTAAAATTAAAGGCTTGGTTGTTAAAAAAGATACAATAAATAGTGTATCAATAAAAAGTAAATCTGTCATTGATACCAATTTTAGAAATATAGTAAAAGCTGATATAGCTACATTAAAAAAAAGATATCAAAACAGAATTAATTCTCAATTTGCTGCAATTGTGCCACTTGTTGTAATAGGTGCTATTATTTGCTTAATTTTTTTTATAAATCTAAACAATGAATAACACCATGAAACCATTCATTTGCATTATTTTAACATTTATTGCCCTCCTTTTTTGGAATTGCCCAAAGCCAGAAGAACCTTGCAAAGACCCTTCTTATAAATTACCAATTAGTGGATTTAAAGTATATCAAATAATAAAATATATAGACCCACTCAAAACTACAGATTGGAGCAACCCAGTGTATGTAAACGAGCGAAAAGAAGTGAATGAATTAAAAATCAATTGCTTGTATGAAGCAGTAGCCAATGAACCCAATGCAACATTTTATGGTTGGTCAAGAGATAGTTCTGAAATAAGAAAAGATTTTGACACAAAGCAATCAAGTGGCGAATTTTGGGTTTCTGAAAGCGATATTAAAACTGGTTATAATATTCAATTGTTTGGTTACACTCAAAACTTAAAATGCTGGCCTTATAAAAAAGATCCAATTGATTTTGCTAAAACTTTTCCTGTTACCAAAGGCAAAAATTTACTTAATCTTAGCTTTGCAGGTGCTTTTTTGGATAGTTTGAATGTGCCAGTAATAATGACTTTTAAGAATGGTTGTTGGGGAGATAAATCAAAGCCATCGCTTTATGTAAACAAAGGAATGATTTCATATTGTACAAATGTATCATTCATTTTTGATTATATAAGTGATACAATTTTTTTTAGAAAAGGACCTAGATTTTCTTCTTGTACTTCACCTTGTAATGTTGGTTCAAATATTGACAACTTTGAATTTTTGTTTATTAAACTTAATAATGACAGTTTGAAAATTATTTCTACATTTAATAATAACGGTTACTATAACAGAGTTTTTAAAGGTAAAAAAATATGAAAAAACAAATTTTAATACTGCTGTTTGTAGTAAAATGTTTTGCTCAAACTTCGTTGCTTTGTGTAGATGGACCAAGAGAAATAAATACTAAATTGAGATGGGATTGGTATAAAAATAGAGATGAGTCACCTTCTTGGAATGTTTTTATTAGAAATTCAATATATCAAAACATACAGATAGAACCTGCATCTCCTTTTTATAATAGAAATAATTTGAATGTAAAACATCTTGCTATTCATAATCCGTTGGGCTTTAGAGATTATTTACAAGAAGATGGTTGGGAGTTAATAAATTATGGAAAAGGATTAAAAAACCTTTCCAATTTAGATGAATGTCCAATCATTATATTTTACAATAGATATACAGCAAAACTTAGAATATTTTGGTTGGTTACTCAGCTTTATGGTGGTTTTAAAAGAGCTGATGGCACAAATAAACCTGCTTTCATTAATATAAGTTTAGATAAAGATTTGAGTAAATTCAATGTACTTACCCATAACTCTTCTCCTTTGAAGGCTTTGAATGAAATGCCTGATTTAGATGAAATGTATTCTTATGCCAATAGTGCTGTAAATCAAGTACCCCAATGGTTTTATGCTGATTTTCAAATGGCTTATGACCCTTGTGTGTGTCACAATCCAAAAGGTGGTGCATTTAGCTTACGATTGGGCGCTTATGAAAGTGCCAGTTTAAACTTTACATTAGAAGCACTTCCACCACCTGTTGTTGGCAGTGGAACTAGTGCAAATACAAATGCTGGTAATCCTAGTGGTATGTCGATAAAGCAATTTGGAGATAAAGTAAAAGCAGGCACATCAGCTTTCAAATCACAATCAGATGCAGTCAATAATATGAATGAATATGTGAAAAAATTATTTCCAGTTGGGAGCAAAAAATATGAAGAAAGTAAATTTTTAGCAGGATTTAATGTAGTAGGTAAAATTGCAAAAGCAATTCCAATGATTGGAGAGGTAGCCAGTGCTACTATTGGGGTTTTTGATTTTGTAACAGGTTTGTTTAAAGACGAACCTGAACCAGAGCAAGGTGCCCCAGCAAATACACCAGTTGTAATCATGAATAATTTTAAAGCAAGTGGTAGTATAAATAGTGTTACTGATATTGCTACAGCTTCTATACCTGTGCCAGGTTCAGTTTCAACATTAGATACAACTGAATATAAAATATTGTATAATTTACCTTTAGGGGTATTTAATTTATTAGAAAAACCTATTATTGAAGAAAAAAGATATGAATATACTAAGTTTGAAGATCTTATTTTTTGGGCTGGTTCTGATTATAGGCCCTCAACAATTTGTGGAATTATAGATGGCAATAGAATTTGTAGTGGTAATTGGAATGAAGCTAAAAATTATGTATATTCTAATAGTCCATCAACCTTAAACAGAAAAGTAGAGGAATACACAATTGAAAGACGATATTATAAACTAACTAATAATATTAAATTTGTATTAAATCCTGCACTAGGTTTTGATTTATCAAAAAGCGTCATCAATGCTTCTATTGAAATTCAAGATTGTAATGATTTAAGTATAACTGGTACAGTGTTACAGCCCAAAAACACAAATTACAAAAATACAAATATGACAAATCTAAGTTTAATTTATATGAACGGAGGTCATTATACTTCAAAATATTACAACATTGGTTGTATTAATCAATCTCAAGTATATATTGATTTACCAAAAATAAGAAGAACTCATGATATAAGTTCTACAAGTAATGAGCGAAATAAGTATACTTTAACTACCAGAATAGTAGGAAATAGTGGCTTAGCACTTTATTCAAATTATTGTTATACGCCACGTGTATATATCAAAATTTCCGCAGTTTTCCGCAAAACTTTGCCTGATGGCACCGAAATAGAAGTGCCTTGGATAGGCAAATTTGAAGCAGAAAAACTACCATTCATAACTATAAATGCACCCTTGCCACCTACTGCCGAAGATTTGCCATCAGAAGTATTTATTACAGAACCACTAAATATTACTCAAAATACAGTTATTACTGCGTTTAATATTATAAAAATATCATCTAATGTTACAGTAGCCCCAGGAGTTACTTTAACTCTTCAAGCTCCAGTAATAGATACCCAAGATGCTATATTGACAGGCACAGTAATACAAACAACAGATATGGGTGTGTATGCCAACACCATTTTGTGTAACAAACCTTTGGCTGCCCAAACACCAGCCCAAATAGAAACCTTTTGCAAAGGCAATGCTGCCAATCAATACAAACCCGCCAATCGCAGACTAGCCGATAATGAGAATGAAACTATGCTTTTAGAATCACCCTCCAACCTCACCCTCAAAATAGCCCCAAACCCCATGCAGCACTCTGCAACTATATATTATGATATTCCCAAATATAGCAATGCAGTAAATATCCAAATATTTGATGCTATGGGTAGCCTTACCAAATCAGTAATAAATACCCAAAATGAAGAAGCAGGCAACTATCAATATACTATCCCCGAAAACGAACTCAGTCCTGGGCTGTATATTGTAAAACTAACCACAGATATTGGTTCAAAAAGTGTAAAATTGGTGGTGCAATAAATATTTCTATTATCTAAGTTATAGTAAGGTTTCTCATTTTCCTATAGTCTTCACTAAAAAAATAGCTGTTAGCATAGTATATGACCCAATCGCCCTCGTTTGCAACGGGGGCGGTCGAAATAATCGTTTGTAACGATTAAAATAAACAAAAAAAGTCCTTATATTTGCAGCATGTCAGGCGATAAGTATAGGATTGGCGATCAAAATGGTGTTTATTATACAACATCTACAATTATATCTTGGATAGATGTTTTTACACGCATTTCTTACAAAGATATAATCACAAAATCGCTTAACTATTGTATAGAAAACAAAGGCTTAGAATTATATGCTTGGGTTTTGATGCCCAATCATTTGCATTTGGTTTGTAGAGCAAAAGAAGGCTTTCAATTATCTGAAATATTACGAGATTTCAAAGAATTTGCGTCCAAACAAATTGTAGAAGAAATAAAAACAAGTAATGAAAGCCGAGCAGAATGGCTACTGGATAAATATGCTTATGAAACGAAAAGGACGGGCAGGGCAGAAAATTATAAAGTTTGGCAAGATGCCAATCATGCTATTGAAATTGGTTGTTTTATAAATATAGAAGAAAAAATAAACTATATACACCAAAATCCAGTAAAAGCTGGTTGGGTGTATCAAGCAGAAGATTATGTGTATAGCAGTGCCATTGATTATTGTGGTGGCAAAGGTTTAGTAAAAGTTATGGTAATTTAAAAAAAGGACTTACTTTGTTTATTAAATCGTTGCAAACGATTGTCTCAATCGCCCCCGTTGCAAACGAGGGCGATTAAGTGAAACCATGCCAGCCCCAGATTTTACTGTGTTTCCTAATCCAACCCAATCAGGTAGTTTTACAATCAAAACAAACGCAGCAACACTACTGCAAATTGCTGTAAAAGATATGCTTGGCAAAATTGTACTAAAACCACCACTAAAGGCACAGAAACCATAGTAAAGCTAGACAACCTAGCCAAAGGTTTATATAACGTAACAGCAAAAGACCAAACTAAACCAACAAATGTAAAACTAATTGTAGAGTAGTATATTTTTTGACTTGGCTACTTTACTCACCAAAAACACTAATAAAGATTGTCATTCATATCATTAAAATATTACTTTAAAAATAACATTTTAAGTAATAATATTTTCTAAAGCCCCTCCCCTTTTGATACTGTGGCTTCAGGGCAAAACGAAAGTTTTGAGTCAAGTGTGTGCGGTTGTAAAATTAGATTTGGAGTAGGGCTGAAAAACATTTTTTATTTAAAAAAAAATCGTAATTGCGTTTGCACTTACTCAAATGCTAATACAACAAATAATTTATCTAAAATGTTACTATTAAAAAAAATCATATTGTTTAAAAAAAAATAAAAAAATCGTATTAAGAAATTGTAAAGATTTATTAATATGTATATTTTTGCCAAAAATACCCATTAATAAACATTGTATAACTTTTGCATAATCTTGTCGTAAAACAAAGTTAGTGTAATAGATTGTATCAAGAAACATGAAATTCGTAGTAAAATCTTATACTTTAATTATTTTTTATATTTCTGTATTTTCTATTACTTCTGTGTCTTCTCAGGATATAGATCAATATTTTGATATTGCCATAGAGGCTTACAACAAACAAAACTATGCAGGAGCAGTCAAGTTTTTAGATAAAATACTTACAGAAAAGCCAACCATGCACGAGGCCATTTTTATGAAAGGCAAATGCAAGCTCGAAGCTGGCGATTTTAATGGTGCACTTGATTTTTTTAACGATTGCGTAAAAAATGCACCTCAAGAGGCCGAATATCATTTTTTTATGGGCTTTACGGAATGGAAACTAAAACGACAAAAGTCTGCAACCAAGCATTTAGAAGATGCTATTTCCCTTTATCCAAAACATTTTTTGGCACATCAAATACTTGGTTCTATATATCATGAACTAAAGATGCTTTCTAAGGCCAAAGAATATTATGATAAAGCTATGTCGTTTCAGCCAGAATTTATGGCTACTACTTTTACAAAACAAAAAACCGAAGTTTATAAAGAATCTTACCGATCTGTACTTAGAGAATACAAACGTGAAATTCAACAAGAACCCAACAACGCCCTAGTTTATTTCAACAATGGCATATTACAAGCAGTAGTACGTGATAATTATGGTGCCCACTCCAATTTTTCTAAATGTTTAGAGCTTAATCCTAGTTTTACATTCTCCTATTATTACAGAGGTTTAGTAAGCTATAATATGCAAAAGTTTAAAGATGCTATCACAGATTTTCATAGATTTTCAAAGCAATTTCCAGACGATGAAATGGTAAAAGTACTCATGGAAACTATCAACGAACAATCCAAAATCAAAGTAATAGAGGGCGAAAACGATGAGATAATGCTTGTAGCAGAGGTAATGCCCGAATATGAAGGTGGCCACAAAGCTTTGCAAAAATTTATAGCCGATAATTTAGAATACCCAGAATGGGCTTTACAAAAAAAAATTCAAGGACGAGTATTGATAAATTTTGTGATTGATTCTAAAGGCGAAATCAAATATCCTGCCATTGTGAAAGGCATTGGTGGTGGTTGCGAATTGGAAGCAATGCGCGTAATTATGTCTATGCCCAAATGGAAACCTGGTAAACAAAATGGCAAAAACATTTCTGTAAAATTTACACTTCCAGTAATGTTTGCCGTTTCTGAATGATTTATTCCATTAGCTCAAATGGCTTTCAAATCACTCCCTTTGGTTTTGTGCCATAAAATGCTACTTTTGCTTCATTGTCCTAATAAAATGCTATTTTAAAATTAAAATCAATTAGATTTTTTTTGTAATATAAAACCACTATTTACTACATTGTATCTGTATAAGCCTCGCTTTCTAAATCTTTTATCTGAATATATAGTGCTTTATTGGATAAGATAATTTCATAAGCCGACATACTCAACGAAACCATCAAAATCAAAAGGCTTATTGTAAAAGTAATAGTAGCATACATTTTGATATTTACAAATACCAAAAACATAGTAAAAGCCGCAAAAAACATACAAGTAATGCCTGCAAGCTGCATATCTCTGATAAGTTGGATTCTTTGCTTTAAGATTTTAATTTGACTTAAAATAGTTTGATTTTTGGCCTCTTTGTATTGAGCGTGCAAAACCCTAATTCTATTACTTATGGCCACATATCTATTGGTATAAGCCAATAACAACAAAGACATGGTAGGAAATAATAATGCAGGTGTAGTAAGGGTAAGTTCGTCCATAAGCTATTTCTAAAAGTTTAACAACGCATTTGCTAACACTAAATCATCAGGAGTTGTAATTTTAATATTTTTGTATTCACCATCAACCAAAAAAATACTATGTCCCTTGGCTTCCATCACTGAAGCATCGTCTGTAAAGGTAGGTAATTCTTGGGTTTGATAAGCCAGTTTAATATCTTGGATAGAAAATATTTGTGGAGTTTGCACCAAAAAATAGTCATTTCTATGTACACTAATTGTATTTAAACCAACATTGTTTGAGATTAATCGCCTAATCGAATCCTTGGGTTTTACGGCCGCTATGGCGTTTCCATGTTGCTTGGCAAACTCAAAACAATCTTGAATAAGTTTTGGAGAAACTAGAGGTCTTACCCCATCATGAACTGCAACAAAACCATCAATAAATGGGATAGCGTCTAACCCATTTTTAACTGACTGAAATCTTGTATTACCCCCAGCCACAATGACATGAGGTAAACCAAACTGATACTTTTCACATAAATTTTGCCATAAAAAAAATTGATTTTCAGGCAAAACAATACATATAAAAATATCTCTATCAAAATCATAAAAACGGCTAATAGTATGCATCAAAACAGTGTTGTTGGCAAAGGGCAAGAACTGCTTAGGTACATCAGTACCCATACGAGAACCCGAGCCTCCAGCTACTATGATGACAGCTTTTTTTGTATTCAAATCTTGGATATTAAAATTTTAATACTCTAATCATTAAATGATTAAAAGATAGATATACAAAAATACAATAACAAAGCTGACTAAAAGAAATATTTTTCTAAATTTATAGTATTATTTAATGTAGCTAAAAATAATACAAATATTAAAGCAGACATTTTTAACAAAAAAACTAAATTGTTTTCGATTAAAGTTGAGTTGATTTTCATAATTTTGGTTGGTTTGTACTATTTATCCTAAAATTAATAAAAAAGTAAGTCTAAAAATAGAAAAATTTTGAAAAATATAATAGAGCAAATTCAATTTTTGCACAATTCCGATAATATATTAGATTATAGAAATAAATTTTCTGATTTAAAGAAAAATATTACTAAAAAAGAGGTAATTTATTTTTGCGGAAACTCTTTAGGTTTAAAACCAAAATCTACTAATCAATACATTATTGATGAATTGAATGACTGGCAAGATCTAGGTGTAGAAGGACATTTTAAAAAATCGAAACCTTGGGTCAGTTTTCATGAAAAAGCAAGTTTAATGTTGGCTCATTTAATTATGGCAGAACCAAGTGAGATAACTGTAATGAATTCACTTTCTGTTAATTTACATTTATTAATGGTTTCTTTTTACAGACCAACGCCAAAAAAATACAAAATTTTAATCGAAAAGGGTGCTTTTCCTTCTGATCAATATATAGTAGATTCGCAAGCAAAATTTCATGGTTATAATCCCCAAAACGCTATCATAGAAATTGAAAATTCGTTAAAAAATGGTGTTTTCACTACAGAAGATATAATAAATTCAATTTTAAAAAACAAAGATGAAATTGCAATAATATTACTTGGAGCTGTAAATTATTATACTGGTCAGGTTTTAGATCTAAAAAAGATTTCTTCGGTAGCAAAAGATAATAATATTACTATTGGTTTTGATTTAGCACATGCTATTGGTAATATTCATCTAAAAATGAGTGAATATGATATTGATTTTGCAACTTGGTGTAGTTACAAATACTTAAATGCTGGGCCTGGAGGTGTTTCTGGGGTTTATATTAACAAAAAACATTTCTTAGATTCTCAAATTCCACGTTTTGAAGGATGGTGGGGTTGCAAAGCAGACCAAAGGTTTGAGATGAAAAAAACATTTGAGCCAGCTTTTGGTGCCGATGCTTGGCAGTTGAGTAATGTGCCAGTATTTAGTATAGCTTCATTAGAGGCCTCTCTTGACATATTTAATGCTGTTGGAATGCCATTATTAATAAAAAAAAGTATTTTAATGCACAAAATTTTGCGACAAGGTTTAGAGTGGTGCAAAGCTAATTATGAAAATAGCAATTTTGAAATCATAACGCCAAAAGAAGATGGTAGTTTTGGCTGCCAAATCTCTATTTTAGTTACAAAAAATGGCCGAAAATTATATGATTACTTACATTCTAATTCAATCATTGTAGATTGGCGAAACCCTAATGTAATTAGATTGGCACCTGTGCCGCTGTATAATACTTTTGATGAAATAGGTCGATTTTTAAAGGTATTTAAAAAGTATTTTGAGTTAAAGTAAGTTAATAAACATGTGATTTTTTATCAGTATGAATAAAATATACGAATTACATTAAATATACATAATGGTCTTTGTTTGCCAACTACTCTTCTACTTCGCCTTTGCTTACACTAAGTATAATGCCAATCGAAATTCCCGTAAAAAGTAAACTTGTACCACCCATGCTCACTAATGGCAATGGTAATCCAGTAACAGGGCCTAGACCTACAGCCACCCCCATATTTACAAATGCTTGCATAAAAAGTGCAAAACTAAGTCCAGCTGATAATAATCCACCAAATGCTCTCTCACTATTGGCCACTGTAACCATGCCTCTATACAATAATACCAAAAACAAAAATAACACCACTATCCCGCCCAAAAGCCCATATTCTTCTATAATGATGGCATAAATAAAATCAGAAAATGCTTCTGGCAAAAAATTACGTTCTGTGCTATTGCCAGGTCCTTTACCCACCAACCCACCAGTGGCAATAGCGATATAGGAATGTTCTAATTGGTAAGGAATATCACTTTGTTTGTTAGATGTAAATCGTTCTATACGTTTCATAAATGTTTTAGCTCTTTGCCCATTAAACAAAGCCACACCACCAGCCATCATGCCTATCAAACACAAAATCATTAAGTATTTGAAAGGAACTCTACCAATAATCATCAACAGCATACAAGTAGCAAAAAGTACAATTCCATTGGATGCGTTAGACCACAAAATGAGACCACAAATGGCTCCTGTCCAACAAAGCATAGGCACAAAAGTGTCTTTGATATCTTCTAAAGTTTTTAGTTCTGTAATTACTTGCTGTTTTTTGGCAAGAATACTAGAGAGGTAAGCAATTAAAGAAAACTTGGCCAAATCAGAAGGTTGAAAAGTAATTCCTACCAAAGGGATACGTAGCCAACGTGAGGCAGAATTGACATTTGTACCAAAAAATTTTGTCATCAAAAGTAAGGGCACTGCTATTACTAAACATATTAAAGCTATTTTTCCATAATATCTATAATCTATTTTGTGGGCAAGCCACATCATGATAAAACATAAAAAAATATAAAACATTTGTTTAAACAAAGGAATTTCGGTATTTCCACCAAACTTACGAAAAGCATGAGCACCAGCAGCCGAGTATGTTGTAATAATACTAATGATAGCCAAACATATTGCCACTCCCCAAATAATAGGGTCGCCTTTCAAGTTTTTTTGAAAAAAAGAAGGCTGAAAAATTACTTTTTGTGATTCATTATTTGTCATAATTTTTCAAACTAACAAAAAAAAAATGCTAACTTATCAACACATTAAGTAATCTATTTTCAAAAGTTTCAATATTGAAAGCATGATTTACTTCTGATATATTTTTTTGTTTTTGCCATTTAGAAAGCGGATTGGTTAAATAATAATCTAAACCCTCTTCAATTTCTTTGACAGAATCTGGATTAACCATTAAACCTACTTTGCCATCCAATACGGCCTCTCTACTGGCATCTTTATTGCCCACAATAACCCTAAGTCCACACAATACAGCTTCAATAAATACAATACCAAACCCCTCTTTTTTGCTTGGCATCACAAAAATATCTCCAAGTAGATAATGATCGATTAAAGCCACATCTGGCACAAAGCCGATCAACCTAACATATTTTTGAATATTATATTTTTCTATAATATCAGTAATTCTCAACAATTCTTGACCATCTGCTTTCCCTACAATCATATATATTACATCTGGAAACTTTTGAACCAATACAGGTAAAGATTCTAAAACTTTGTCATATCCTTTGTATTTTTCGCTAAATTCTAATCTAGCTACTGTAATCAAAACCTTTGATTGAGCATCTATTTTGTACTTTTTTAATAGTTCTTGGTTTTTGACAAACTCGTTAGGCCAAGAAAAAAATGGATCAAAAGTATTAGGAAAAATACTAAATTTACTGCTTGGTAGTGGGTAGTTTTCAAGAATTATACTTTTTGTAAACTCACTTACCGATAATATTTTGTCAGCTTTGTATAAAATCAATTTTTTGAAATAAGTCTGTTTTTGCCATACTTCAATGCCATGAACAATTAAAAATACTTTTTTTTGAGGCCAAAACAGCTTGATTATTACTCCAATAAGAGCTAAATTGATATGTGCAAGTATGATTATATCTCTTTTTCTAGCATCAATCAGTGTATAAAGTGTAAATACTATTTTATTCTTATCAAATCCTTTAAAAAATCTAGGATTTAAGTAATTTTTGTCGCAAGACGTATCATAGGCAGAAATACACTTAAATATAAAATTATTACGAGTAGTAATATTTTGTAATGAAAGCATAAATAGCTTGTTGAATTTTTCTATGCCGCCCGTTTTTGAAAAAGAACGTAAGTATAAAAAAGAAATTCTCATAAATTATTCCAATTATAAGCTACATATATAGCCCAAATACGCGACCAATGTACGTTTCCTTTTTTAAATTCTATAAAAATATTTTTTAAATGTGGGTTGTTGATATAAAAAGTTTCAACATTTGACAAATCTTTAAACCATTCTTGAAAAGGGAATGTAAAACCTTTTTTGGCTCTATTCCAAATTTTTTCGGGTAATTCAACTCTAAAACTATCTATTAGGAGTGATTTTGGCTTATTTCCTTGTTTTAGTTTATAATCAATATTTTTGCAAAGATGCCCAAAATTTGCATCCAAAAATGGCACTCGCATCTCAACCCCATGCCACATGCTCATCACATCAGAATCTTTGAGCAACTGATTTTGCATGTATAAATTAGATTCTTGCCAAATAGTTTTATCAAAAGGCGATAATTCTTTGGTGTAAAAATCAATAAACAAATTTTCAATACAATTTGATACAACTTGTTGATCAATTTTGAGAATTTGTGCTACATCTTTGATTGAAAAGATACCTCTTTGTAGTAAATATACACCAATATCATCGTCTAAAGTAAGAAATGATATTTTTCTTGTTTTATATTTATTTGATAAATACGCAAAATTAAAAACAAAATTTGGAATTAAACTTTGAAAAATATACAAAAAATTGGCTCTAGAAAACGATGGATACCCCCCCAAAAGTTCGTCTGCTCCAAGCCCAGAAAGTACAGCTTTTAGCCCTACTTCTTTAGCGGCCATTGATACAAAATAGCTATTTACACCATCTGCTGAGGGCTGATCCATGGCTTTGAAAACATCACAAATTGAGTTTTCAAATTGTGATTTTGTAACAATATATTTGGTATGATTACTCTTTATTTTTTCAACTATTATATCCTGATACTCTGTTTCGTTATATTCTTTGTTTTCAAAATTAATAGATAATGTTTTTAATTCTTTGGGTTTAAAATCAGCTGCAATAATTGATAATAAACTAGAATCTATGCCCCCACTCAAAAAAACACCCAAAGGTGCATCAGAAATGAGATGTGCTTCTACTGCATTTCGTAAGGTTTCGTTGATTTGAATATGTATGTTTCTTATATCAACAACTGTATTTTTTTCAACAATATAAGATTTTATAAAAAAGAAATTTTTATTACAATCATACACCAAATAATTGCCTTTTGGCAATGAAAAAACGCCTTTAAGGGTGGTATATGGTTCTGGGATATGTCCAAAAAGAAGCATATAAATTTTCCAATTTTCGTTTTCATTATATAGTATTGGCAATGTTTTGAAAGCCCTAACTTCTGAAGAGAAAATAAAGTAATTGGAATCGTTGAAATAATACAATGGTTTTATACCTATACTATCTCTTGCAATATAAATTTTATTTTGAATAATATCATGAATTGCAAATGCAAACATACCTTCAAATACGCCAAACGAATCTACACCCCAAGCCATAAAAGCATAAATGATTACTTCTGTGTCTGTATTAGTTTTAAAAAAATATCCAAGCTCAATAAGTTTGTTTTTTATAGATTTAAAATTATAAATTTCTCCGTTGAAAGTAACTACAAATTGATGATCGTTAGAAAACATGGGTTGATGTCCTGCCGAACTTAAATCCAAAATAGACAATCTACGATGCGAAAAAGCTACATTCTCGGTATCAGAAACATACACTCCACTAGAATCAGGCCCTCCACGAAACATGGCATCTGACATCTGAGAAGCCCAACTTGACAAGTCAACTTTAAACTTTTTTGCTACAATACCTGAGATTCGACACATATATTTTTTGCTAAAGATATTTTTTTAAATAAAATACTTAAAAAAAATGAAATTAAATTATGATTAAATCTTATTTAAAATGAAATTAAACTAATTTTTGACAAGGTAATAAAAAATATTTTTAAATCAAAAAAAAGAATTAATAAATTAATTTGTGTTGTAAAAAAATAAATTATATTACATCTTGTAAATAAATTAACTATTGAAATATATTCTAATAAAAAATCTATAATAAATTTCAAAAGAAGCATTAAAACCTATTTTTAATCGATTTCTAAACTTCATTGATACAGAACGTAAAAGTATTGTAGAAATGAATATTTGTATTAAATGTAAAAAAACACACCCATTGAATGAATAAATTTATGTTAATATTTTATAATTCATATTAATGTAATACTTTTGCAACTTAAAACAAATAATTTAAAAAAATGAAACAATTATTCATATTTGCAAGTGTGATGATGTTTTTGCTTGGCTGTAAAAAAGAATCAACAAATACTGACAATAATATTGACCAAAAAGACCAAAAGTTTGCTAAAATTTTATTTGAAGAAACTGAATACAACTTTGGTACTATCAATCAGGGAGATACAGTAAGACACACTTTTGTATTTAAAAATGATAGTGAAGAGCCACTATTGATTTCAAATGCCTCGGCCTCTTGTGGTTGTACAATACCAGAATGGCCCAAAGAACCCATCAAACCAGGCGAAAACGGCAAAATTGAAGTTAAATTTAATAGTACAGGCAAATCTGGAGTGCAAAACAAAAATATAGCAATTACTGCAAATACTTTACCCAACATCACAAATGTTTCACTCAAAGGTGAGGTAAAAGTTGTACCAGTAAAAGATACTACAAAAAATAAAATTAAAAATTAATCTTAAATAAATCTCCATGTTTCTTATTACATTATTGCAAGCACAATCCAATATGATAGCTAATTTAGTTTTTATTGGCGTTATTATTATAGTATTTTACTTTTTTATGTTGCGACCACAACAAAAAAAACAAAAAGAACAAAAACTTTTTAGAGAAAACCTAAAAGTTGGCGATAAAGTAGTAACTATTGGTGGTGCGCATGGCAAAATAGTTGAACTAAATGCAGAAACTGTAGTAGTTGATGTAGACAGAGGTGTAAAAATCACTTTTGAAAAATCATCTATTTCTGATGAATTGAGTAAAAAAGCAATTTCTAAATAATAATTTTAAATTTTTGGAAAAAAATAAAATAAATAAAACTGAGGATTCTATTAAATTAAGGTCCAAAATTATTACAATTTTTGGATGTTTGCTCGTTTCATTTATTTTTTGGATTTTTAATGCTCTAAGCCATGATAATGCTACTACTATAAGTTATCCCATAGAGTTAGAATTGGATAATCAAAAATTTATTAACTATAGTAGTAGCAAAAAAAATATCAAAATTGCAGTATCTGGGTATGGATGGACGCTATTGAGTAGGTCTTTGGGCATTGGAAACACCCCTATTTTGTTTTTTCCTAATGCTTTAGAAAACAATAAAATAGATGTCCAAACCAAAATCCTACCTATTTTAAAAGATAGAATCAAAGACTTGAAAATTATTCAAGTAATGGAAGACTATGTATATTTTGACGTTCAGAAAAAAAACTCTAAACAAATTTATTTGAAATTAGATGTTTCTAAACTTACACTGCCCACGAGTTCTAAAATAAGTAGTAAGATTGAAATCAATCCAGCTTACATTGTTTGTAATGGACCAGAGAAGCAAATAAATGCCTTGCCAGACAGTATTTTTTTTACGATTCCAGACCAATTTATTGAAAAAAATTTTAGCGACATGGTTGATATAAATTATAGACCTGCTGCAGACATTACATTGGCATATAACAATGTAAAAGTAAATTTCTCTATCTCAAAAAAACAATGATAAAAGTTGGCATTACTGGAGGCATTGGGGCTGGAAAATCTACAGTTTGCCAAATTTTTAGACTTTTGCAAATCCCTGTATATGACAGTGATAAACAATCGAGGTTATTGCAAGAAAGTAATATTGAAATTATAAATGCTACAAAACAACTTTTAGGTAACGATTCATATCTACACAGTGGTAAATTAAATCGTGAATATATTTCAAAAAAAATTTTTGAAAAACCTGAATTACTAACACAACTAAATAGAATAGTTCATCCTGTAGTGATTGAGGACTCAAAAAAATGGTTTGAATCTAAAAATTTGTCTAATATTCCTTATGCTATCAAAGAATCAGCCCTTTTATTTTCGGCTGGATTAGAAGTCAATATTGACTTTTCTATCGTTGTGCAAGCACCAACTATGCTTAGAATTAAAAGAGTATTGCAGAGAGATAGTACAAAAACCGAAAAACAAATTTTAGCAATTATTGAAAGTCAAAAAAAAAACGAAATACATATTTCAAAATCTGATTTTACGATTATCAATGACGAAAAACAATCTGTGATAGCTCAAGTTTTGGCCATTGATAAAAAAATAAAAAGTAAAAACTAATATTCAACTTTTATACCATGATAATCTGATTGAACTTGATAGTCTTTGCGAAGCGGAAAGCCTTGCCAATCTTCAGGATTTAAAATACGTCTCATATCAGGATGATTGTCAAAATTGATACCAAATAAGTCAAAAATTTCTCTTTCATGCCAATTTGCGGTTTTCCAGATAGAAGATAAAGAACAAATTTTGGGTTGTTTTCTATCAACAACTACTTTTACAACAAATGAATGTTGATAAACTATTGAATAAAAGTTGTACACCAAATCAAAAGTATTTTTATCAATACCATTATCAATAGCAGTGATACATTCTAAAAAATCAAAGTACAAATCTTTGTTTTTTAACAAAAAATTGGCATAAGAAAATAAATTTTCAGCATCAATTATTACATAAGGCATCAATGAATTATCAAGTATTTGAATGAATAATTCAGACTTATAATGTTCTTGGCTCAGCGTTATTATTTCTTTGAACTTCATTCTTTAATAAATGCAAATGCACGATTTTGATGTTGAGGTTGTCTTATAAAGTCTTGTAGAGCAGTCATGAGATGAAAAGGACTATCAACGGCAAACATATTTACAATCCAAGCAGGAAATCCCTTAGGATTTGCGTATAAATGATTTTCTACTTTTACGTTGCCATTATCTAGTTTTGTAAACTTCCATGAAGCATAGCTATCTTCGATGCGAACAACATTTTTTTCTTCTTTAATATAAGTTGGTATTGCTTTGGCTTTGAGATGCAAAGACTTATCATTTTCATCAAAAGAATACTTAATATTATAAATTACATCCCTATTTTGAAAAGGCCAAGGTACCGAAATTTGGTAATATTCAATGGTTTCGGTTTCTGATAGTTGCTTTAAAATTTTTGAATATTTAAGATCTTTGGTCCATTTGCCACAATTTTCTACATCAGTAAACACCGAAAAAAAAGTAGATATACTTGTGTTTTTAAATATAAATTCAGTTTTAAGTTCTTTTAAACCATTATTGACATTAGTTTTTGAAAACACCTTTATTCCATTTTTTTCTTTGGCTAATTGCCAGTCTTTTTGACCAAAAGAAATGGTAAATTTTAGTAATATAGTTAATAAAGCAATCGAAAAAATAGATTTCAAAGTTTTTAAATTTTTGATAAAATTTATATTTTTTATTAATTCCTACTATTTGCAAAGTTAAGCTAATTTATGACAATTAAAAAGGTAAAAAAATAATAATATTAATATTGAAGTTAAGACTACTAGAGTCATAATTACAAATTTGCCCTAAGATTTTAAAAATTATATAGATTTTTTAAATAAAATATTACTAGAAATATTTATTTTAAAGTTTGCTAAATCTAAAGTCCCGCCCTTTTAGGGGTTGTGGAATGGACTTCATAATTTACTAAGTATTTCATCACTAATCATTTTCATAATTTTGGATAGTGATTTTTCTAATCCAATTACACTACCTAATGTTGTATCTAAATGGTCTAAGCATAATGAAATATGAGCATCCTTGAGTATTGAAGGTGTAGAAAACCCTATATGAAGATGGGGACCAGATTTATATTGATAATATTTGGAGTTAATAGGCTCACATGGATCATTACATTGTACCCCATTCTTAGGACTAAATCAAGCCTTAGTTAAGATAGGCTTTTGACTGTTATTTTTTAGGGCTTGAGTGTGTACAACTTTTTAGCCCCCCAAAAAAGGGCTTATAAAAGTTATCCACACTATCAAGCCAATTGATACTAGACCTTTTCTTTCGTTAGAGAATCTAAAGACTGGTGTATACGCTTTTGGTTGTAAAACTTTATAAACGTATCCACGCCTTTGTATTGAAATTTGATAAATATTTTGGCTATCTTCTAAAAACAAAAAAGCTCTCAAATTATAGTTTTGAGAGCTTTTGTTGTCATTTGGTTTGCTAACAAGTGATCCCGCTGGGATTCGAACCCAGGACCCCTACATTAAAAGTGTAATGCTCTACCAGCTGAGCTACGGAATCAAATAATTTTAAAAAAACTTTTTTGTTTATTAAAACTATGTTGTTATTTTTGGGATTGCAAAGGTACTAATCTAATTTTAAAATGCAAAATATATTTAAAAAATTATTCATTATTTTTTCTACTTTTTATTTTACAACCCTTTTTGCAAGCCAATATCCTCAACAAATCAAAGAGGCTGATATGCTTTTTAGTACAAAAAAATACCAAGAATCATATCAAATATACTATAATTCTTTCAAAAATGGTATCATAACCCCACAATCACTACTCAAAATGGCATTTATAAAAGAAGGTGTTGGCGAGCCCGTGAAAGCATTATTTTTTTTAAATTATTTCTATGAAACCTATCCTGATAAAAAAATATTTAACAAAATGAAAGAAATTGCCGACAAGGAACAATTCAAAGGATATGTGTACTCTGACTTAGAATTTTTTGCTAATGTGTACAGAAACTATCAATTTGAAATCATTTTAGGTATTTTGGCTTTTGTATTCTTGTATTTTTTGGCAGTGGTGCTTAATAAGATTTTCATTAAAGGTATTTCTAATACAAGTCCTTTCTTATTTATCTTATTTTTGATATTCATATATTATATAGTCAATTTTGGAGAGAAATTTTTCAACCCCGAAAAAGCAATTATCATCAAAGAAAAAGCACTTTTGATGCAATCTCCTTCTGCTGGAGCCAATCTGATTGGAACAGCTACCAAAGGAAATAGAGTTGTTATTTCTCAAAAAATGGATATTTGGGTTGAAATAGTTTATGACAACAAAAAATGTTATATAAGAAATGAAAATTTGTATGGAATTTAATTTCTGACTATAAGCATACCAACATCAAAACTATTTAGTAATAAAATACAGAAATACTTTACTACTATTCTTTTCAATTTATTCTGAATATCAACAAAATTCAATTTTTAGAATTACTAATTTAATGACATATTATTTGTCTTTGATAATTATTTTGATTTTTTTTTAAAAATATATTTACTTTTTATTTTAATTTTCGTATAATTGAAAATCGAATATGAAATTTAATTTTTACAGCCTTTTTTTAGTTATATTTTTTTCTACTACTGTTGTGTTTGCAAACAAACCAGTGGTTCTCAATGATTCCATAACACAATATGAGGTAGCGTTTGATAAATTAGATTTTTTTGAAGATAAAACAAATCGTTTAACAATAGATGACATTAGTTCAGAAAAATACACATCAAAATTTAAAGAAAACAAAGTACAGCTTCCACGAAATTACAATACAAATTCGGCTTATTGGATAAGATTTGTAATCAAAAATGATTCTGAACGAAACAAATCTTGGCTTTTTGAATATTTTGACTCATCTATTCAGCAGATTTTGTTTTTTACACCAGACAATAAAGGTGGTTTCAATGAATATGCTGCTGGCAATCACTTGCCTTTTTCGAGCAAATATATTTTTCATAAAAACTTTATTTTCCCTATTTCGCCTATTCTTGGCGTAGAACAAACTTATTATGCCAGAGTAAAATCATCCCATTTAGTTTTTATGCTTGGCGTAATACGTTCTTACGAACGATTTACAAGTTATGCTATCTCTGAATATTATTTTTTGGGCTTGTATTATGGCATTATATTGGCAATGGCAATTTATAACTTACTTTTGTTTGTTACAATAAAAGACAAAACTTACCTATTTTATGTATTATATGTATTAAGTAGTGGATTTTTGTGTTCTGTCATGGATGGTACTGGTTTTCATTTTGCATGGCCAGGATATCCAGATTTCAACCAAAATGCTTTTTCTTTGGCCTTATTTCTGATGTCGGTCTGGGCTTTGATGTATACACAAGGATTTGTAAGCCTTAGAACTGCCACCAAATTTCATTTCAATATCTTAGAATTATTAATTATAACTAGAATTTTGTTTTTTATTGGCGCCCAAACCTATTTTCCTATACTCAAAGAAATAGTCATAGTAGATATTTTTGTTCTGTTTTGCTGTTATTTATCAGGGATAGTTTCTTACCAAAACGGGAATACATCCACAAAATATTTTGTAGTTGGATTTTCATTACTTTTTGTAGGATTTATTATTTCAAATCTTACAGTAAACACTATATTTGGATTGTCTTTGCCCAATAATATTTATACAGTATATAGTTTCAATGTAGGTATAGTACTAGAAATGATCCTATTATCCTATGCACTTGCTGATAGAATTAAACTATTGATGAGAGAAAACAATGAATCTCAGCTCAAATTGATTGCTGAATTGAAAGAAAAAGATGAATTTAGAGATGTTTTAAACAAAGAACTAGAAAATAAAGTGAAAGCACGAACTTTGGAATTATCTACAAAATCAAATTTATTGGAAGAAAAAAATGGAGAATTATCACGTCTTTATGATGAGGTAAAAGATAACATAAAAGTTGCAAAATGGATACAAGAATCGATATTGCCCACCCAAGAAGAGATAAATCAATATTTGCCCGAAAATTTTGTATTGTATATGCCAAAAGATGTGGTCAGTGGAGATTTTTATTGGTTTGAAGAAAAAGGAGATAAAAAATATTTGGCAGCAGTAGATTGCACAGGCCATGGAGTAGCAGGTGCATTTATGTCAATTATAGGGTATGATATGTTAAACGAAATATTGAGAAATCCAAAAAATGATACCATTAATGCAGCTCAAATCCTTGATAAGCTAAATCTTGGTGTCATTAGTACTTTGAAACAAAAAAGCAAAGATTCTAAATCCAGAGATGGAATGGATATAAACTTGTGTATTATTGATACTAAAAAAAGAAAAGTTAATTTTGCAGGAGCTGTCAATTATTTATATATCATAAGAAACAAAGAATTAATTAAACTTGTAGCCGATCCATTTAGCATTGGTATACCCAAATCTGGCGACATATTACCATTTACAAACCATGAATACGATCTGTTGCCTGGAGACATGATTATTCAGTATTCAGATGGTTATGCGGATCAGCTGGGTGGCAAAGATGGATACAAAAAATTCTTATATCCTAAATTTAGAGATTTACTGATTCTAATAAGTGATAAACCAGTACAAGAGCAACATCATATATTGAAAGAAGAAATCCTTAAATGGATTGGAGAATGGGAACAAACTGATGATATTTTAGTTATTGGGACTAGAATAACATAAATTTTTAAAATAATTTTGTGGTAATTAATAAGTTTATAACTACTTTTATATTCAAATGAACAAATGCTTAATTTCGTAGAAATAAAAGAACAAATGAAGTCTGACTGCATTGCATTAACTTTTAAGGGCAATGTTACTTTTGAATTGGTAGATTCTATCATTATTATAATTTCAGACAAGTTGGATGCACTAGAACCCAATTTGAATGTTAGAAAGAAAATGTATGGAATACTTACAGAATGTTTGCAAAACTTATGTAACCACACTGACGACAAAGGCTCTTTAGAAATTGTTGATTTTGATGTAAAATCAGTGGCTATTTCTATTAAATCAACCGAAAGTTGCTACTTTATAGAAACTGGTAATTTTGTATTAAACGAAAAAGTTGCATTTCTTAAAAAAAGAATAGACGAGGTAAATTCTAAAGATAAAGAAGGATTGAAAACACTTTATAATGAAATTTTAACAAACAAAGTATTTTCAGACAAAGGTGGTGGTGGGTTAGGTTTTATTGATATAGCCAGAAAATCGGGCGAAAAATTGGATTACTTATTTGAAAATGTAAACCAATCATATTCATTTTTCAGTTTTAAAATAATAATTAATAAAAAATAAATAGGCGTATAAAAGCAATGGACAATTTATCAATTGAAGCAAAAAATAAAACTCCAAAAATTAGTTTTGATGCAGCTAATGGCCTCATGGAAATAATAGGTATATCTTGTGCAGAAAACTCTGTAGATTTTTATAAACCAATTATAGAATGGATAGATAGCTACAAAACTGAAATTCAACCTATTACTATTGTTGATATAAATTATAAATATTTTAATACAAGTTCTGCAAAATGTATCCTCGATATGTTAGAAAGATTTGTAAATCTCAAAAATCATGGTACAAACATTACTATCAACTGGCACTACGAAGAAGACGATGAAGAGATGTTTGACGCAGGTACAAATTTTAGTGAAATATTAGAATTTCAATTTAATTTAATTAAAATTGAATAAAATAAAATCATTATTATAATATAATTTTTTAGCGTTGAACTATATCATACACCTATTTTTATCAGATTTTGACGAAAACTTAATTGTAGGTAATTTTATTGCAGACGATATAAAAGGCAAAAATTACCTACTATACACACCTCAAGTTCAAAAAGGAATCCTTTTGCATAGACATATTGATAGTTTTACCGACACACATACTATAATTAAACAATCAAAATCTTTGTTGGTAGATAATTACAATCATTGGTCGGGAGTTTTGATTGACATTTTTTTTGGACATTTTTTGGTTTTGCATTGGAAAAACTATTCTAACGAAACAATTACAACATTTGCCGATCGAATACATGAAGTTTTATTAAAAAATTATGTAGTTTTGACACCCAATACCCAACAATTTTTAGATTATACCATTATGTATCAGAGAATTATACATTTTGATAAAATCAAAACTATTGATGAAGTACTCAAAAGTATGGCTGGTAGAACTACCCATATCTCAAATATAGAAAATGCAACCCAACATTTGCTATACCATTACGAAGTTTTAGAATCAAATTTTAAAAAATTTATACCTGAATTAATCCTATCTGTCAAACAATTTAATCTAAATTATGAAAAATAAGCTAAATGTAATAGTGTTTGTATTGTCGATCGTTTTAGCAAGTTGCACTGGAATCAAAAAAGATAATATAACAGAAAAAATCAAAAACTATCAACCCAAATATAGCAAAAATTGGAAAGAAATAGATACTTATATTCAAAAAAATTGGGATAGTGAACTCACAAAATCATCAGACTACGAACATATTTATATAAATTCTTTCAAATATGCACCATTTATGTTCTATTGGGATTCTTACTTTATCAACCAGGGTTTATTGATTCATGGGCTGGATGAAATAGCCAAATGGAATACATTAAACATACTTTCGGTGGTAGAAAAATTTGGATATATGGGCAATGCAGCCATTACCCCATGGGGTATGAATCGTTCGCAACCCCCATATTTATCAGCTATGGTGCGAGACTACTTTGAGTACAGCCAAGATACATCCTTTTTGAAAAAAGCATATCCTATTTTAGTAAAAGAATATAAATTTTGGACTGATACTTCAAGCAAAGCTATTGAAAA
This sequence comes from Cytophagales bacterium, assembly GCA_013297755.1. Lineage (GTDB taxonomy): Bacteria > Bacteroidota > Bacteroidia > Cytophagales > UBA9547 > REAG01. The sequence continues at coordinate 91,567 of JAAFIH010000011.1, read as the reverse complement.
TCACTGCACCCCTATCAAAGGCCTTTATAGATTTTCAGCACACCCAAGTCGTGGCGAATTGTTGGAGTTATTTAAAGAACTGTCGAGTAGATTTAATTTTGATACAACAATTACTGATGATGAGAAAGTAAAAAAATCGTTTAATTATGCCGTAGAAGCAGCCACTGGTATGGATTTCACTCCAAGATTTGAAGGTAGATGCCCAGACTTTGCGGCTTTAGAACTCAACTGTTTGATTTATAATTACCAAAGCAATTTTGATTGGATGACTAAGATTTTAAAAATCAAAACAGATACCAACTGGCTACAGATAGCAGAAAACACTAAAGAGCTCATTTACAAATACCACTGGAACGAGCAAAAGGGTATGTTTATGGATTATGATTTTGTAAACAAAAGACATAGTAAAGTGGCCACTGTGGTAACTTTTCAGCCACTTTGGGCAAAAATCGCAACCAAAAGTCAAGCACAAAGAATAGTTGATAACTTACCATTGTTTGAATGTGAGGCTGGAATTAAAACAACAGAACCCCTTGCTGACACAACATATTATCAATGGGGACAAAAATCTGTGTGGTCGCCTATGCAACACATCATAGGAATAGGACTTGATAATTATGGCTTTAAAGAAATTGCTAAGCGAGTAGCAAGTAAATATTTGGATGTAGTGGCACAAAACTATATTGAGCCAACCCCAATTTCTTTTACATTTAAAGATGGCTCAATGAAAACAAGAAAAAAAGAAAAAACTTACGAAAAATATACTTATGAAGGAAAAATAAACGATGGAGAATATATGGCTGCCGAAATGATGGGATGGACTGCTGCAGCTTATGCTTGGAGTTTTAATTATGTTAATTCTACTAAATAGTTAGGAAAAACTAGGGCAAACACATTTATGAATTTTTAAAATAAATTTACTTTTTTAAAAAATTCCCTCCCTTTTAGAATCTTTTTGATGCAGAGAATCTAAAAGGGAGAGGCTTTAGACCAAAACATATAAAAAACCTTCTTTTTTAGTAATATTTCATTTTTATATTAGATACAATTTTAAATATTTATCCCCTGATAAGAATTTTATATTTTAAATTATCCTTAAAAATATGGGTATTTTTTGATTTCTATTCATTCAATACAACACCATTTTTCATAAAAAAACCAAAACCAAAATTTTAATTGGTTGAATTGTATTAATCTGATTATTTTTTTTAATAAACATTAAAAAAATCAAATATTAATTGTTTGAAAATGACAAAAAAAATGTTTGAAATATAAAAAAAAATATGAAGAATAAACCTTTTTTTTATAATTAATGTCAAATCAAGGAATATTATGAAGATTTCAAATAATATTTGTATAATCTTTACAAATAATTTTAATTTGTAAATCAAACATAAATAAACATTTAAAATTAATTTTCAAACATAAATAAACATTTGATGTTATTTTAATAGATTTAATTAAAAATAATATTTATTGAATTTAAAACAATTTTAAGCTCAAGTATAATTTATAATTTTCTAAATTAACAATATCATAATTTATAATTTTCAAATTGCTTTAATGGGAATTTTTAATTCATAATTTTTAATTCATAATTCATAATTCATAAAACATGTATTCAACTTCAACATTTCAAGTACCAGATTTAGACAAACGTCATTCTGGCTTTCCAGCTGTTCACAAAGATTGGTGGAAAGAATCAGCCCAAGGTATTCCAAGTTTAATTACAGCTTTGCCTGGTCCAAAATCAAAGATAACACATGATAATGCAGCCAAATATATGAAAGGCTTGAGTTCTCAGGTTACTTTATTTCCTGTATCCTTTGAGAGAGGCCATGGTGTTATGTTAGAAGATGTTGATGGTAATAAATATTTGGATTTTAGTTCAGGTATATATGTAACATCACTTGGACATTGCCACCCAAAAATATCAGAAGCAGTGGCTCATTATGCAAAAACTTTGATGAATTGTCATGATTTTTCAACAACAATAAAAGAAATTTTGTTGGAAAAAATGGCTTCTGTACTTCCCAAAGGCTTAAATCAAGTACAACTATACTCAGATGGGAGTTCGGCAGTGGAGGCTGGCTTGAGGGCTTGTAGAGCAATCAATGGCAAACATGAATTTTTGGGTTTTTTTAGAGATTTTCATGGTAAATCAATGGGAGCAGTAAGTGCAGCCCAAATGATAAGAGGCGATGTATTTAGTTTTGGACCTACTCGAGCACCTGGTTTTTATATGATGCCCAAGCCAGATCCATATCGTCCACATTTCAAAAAAGCAGATGGTTCTATAGATACAGATGCCTATATATCGTTTTATGATGAGTTTTTTAGAGAATCAACCGTAGGAAATGTAACTGCAGTTGTATTGGAGCCAGTGCAGGGATGGGCAGGCTCGATTTTTTCTCCTGATGATTTTGTGGCAAAACTAAAAGCTTGGTGCGAAAAGAAAAAAATATTACTTTTTGCCGATGAAGTGCTTGCAGGCATGGGACGTACTGGCGAGTGGATGGCCATGAATCACTACAACACTGTGCCAGATGTAATAACTTTTGGAAAATCGTTTGGAAACGGATTTCCAGTAACTGCTATGGTGGTAAAAGAAGAGTATGGCGATGCAATCAATAAAATATCAGCATCGTCTTCGTATGGTGGTAATCCTATGGCTTGTGCGGCAGCTTTGGCCTCTATTGAGGTAATTCAAGAAGAACATTTGCTTGAAAATGTACGCACTGTTGGCAAATATTTTATGAAACGAATGGAGGAAATGAAAGCCAATCATCCTATAGTGGGCGATGTAAAAGGCAAAGGTTTCTTACTTGGCATGGAGTTAGTAAAAGATAAACATACGAAAGAACCATTTGATGAGGCTGGTAAATTGGTGTATCAAAAAGCATTTAAAAAAGGTTTGGCTTGGATACCAGCTGGCCATATTCTTAGAATGTCTCCACCATTGATTATGGACCAAGAGTATGCCGAAAAAGGCCTTCAAATCATAGAAGAGTCAATATGGGAAGTAGAAAAACATTTTGGGTATGTGCATTAGGATTGAAAATGAGTAATTATACTGATCCGAAAACAAATATTACAATTTTATTTTAATCCCCTCTTTTAATTTCTCCCCAAGTGGGAGAAATATTATAGGAATGAAATTCAATTTTTCGGTTTGATATAAAATAAGCCATTCAAGATACTTTTTGAATGGCTTTTTTTAATTAAAAAGTAATATTTTTTACGCCTTCTTTTATAATCGAGATAAAATCATTTCTACTGATCATAGTTGCTCCTAAACTTTCTAAATGGCTTGTATAAACCTGACAATCAATGATTTTAACATTTTCGGATTGTAATTTTTGACACATTTTTATAAATCCAAATTTTGAGGCATTGCTAACTTTGGCAAACATAGATTCTCCAAAAAAACAATCGCCCATTCTGATACCATATAAGCCACCTACAAGCTCGTTATTGTGCCACACTTCTACTGATTGAGCCCACCCAAGTTGATGCAATGTGATGTAAGCATCAATCATATCGTCTGTTATCCAAGTACCCTCCTGCCCTATTCGAGGAACTTGGCTACAGGCTTTGATGACATTTTCAAAAGATTGATTATAAGAAATCTGAAAAAAATCTTTTTTTATCAATGATTTCATTGTACTCGAAATTTTGATATTTTGGGGAAATAATACAAATCTAGGATTTGGCGACCACCAAAGTATAGGGTCTAGGTCATTGTACCATGGAAAAATGCCAGAACTATATGCTTTGAGTAATGTATGAGGTGTTAAATCTCCACCAATAGCCAACAAACCATCTGGATCTGCTTTGTCTAAGGGTGGAAATTCCATGATTGAAAATTAAAAAGTTATTTTTGAAATATTAATTTTTGAAAAAATGAAGTATTATTCTTACCAAAAGCTTTGATAAAATAAGTTCCATCAGGTACATCTATATCTGACACAACAGCATAAGAATTATCTATTTGAAAAGATTTGACTAAAGCCCCATAAATAGTATATAGCTCTAGTTTGGTTATCCAATGCAATGATTTTAAATGTATAGTGCCTGCATTGGGGTTTGGATAAATAAAAATCCCTTTTGAAAATAAATGATTTGTATTTTCAGACTCAAAAATAGAGGTAGCCATGGGATATTGGTTGTACAAAATGCCTAGTTCACGAGTTTGAGATACTACTGTAAAACCTCCTTTTTTGACATCGAAGCCATCATTTTTAGGAAAATTGATGGTAATATTTTGACTTCCAAATCCTGCATTGGCACTCAAAGTTATCTCTGAAAATGGGTTTAGAAAATCAGTAATAAACCAAGCACCTGTGGCCGAAATTGCTATTTGAACTTGTTGTGCATTGCTAGGAATGGATATGTAAGATTTAGAAACTGATAAAAAATTGGTACCATTGATGGTGTTTAGGGCTGATTGAAAAACATCAAAAGCAATGATAGTATCAATTGCAACTATCATAATCTTACCAAAACGGGGCACAGTTGTGGCTTCAAAAATTGGTTTTGCTTCTATTGAAACTAGAGTTTCGGTGCCATAAGCATAATATTTATTGAGACTAACCCACTCTGGAGCTATCAACTGAAAAGGAACATTTGTAGATATAGAAAAATTGGAAGTTATTGTACTTATGCCTGCAAAAGTAGATAAAATGAGCGTAGATGGATTAGGAAAAAGTAAAATATTTGAATTTTTGGCGGACATTTGTGTAATCTCTAAGGTATTCGCCAATGAGCCGTTGGTAATAGTTACAATGGCCATACGAGCAAAAGAAGCAGTATTTTGAGATAAAGTAAGATTTATTTTTTGGTTTATGTTGCCAGTTTTGATGTTAGTACTGAGCCATGTAGGTAAGCCAAGCACTGAAAAATTGCCTTCAAATCCTAAAATGGAAATAGGAAATGTAGCACTTGAAGATGATAGTATTTTTTTGTTTTCTGATAAGTACATAAACTGATTTGGATTTGTGCCTACAGTTGTAGTACATCCAATCTCGGCCACAAAACCTTTAGTTGTGGTATTACTATTGGTAATAAATTTTAAAACTAACGATCCATCTGAAGCAGAAGAAATCAATGGACTAGTTGTAGTATTAGAACCACTAAAATTTCCTATAATATTACTTTGTTGATAAACAGAGCCATTCGCAATTTTTAGAAAATCTACATTTGGCTCTGTATCAATAATAATGTTTTTAATGTAAATATATTTACCTATTTCGTTTGGTAATAAGACCAGTTCTGCATTGCAATTATTGTTATAATCATAATCTAGGCCTCCATTGTCATACACAAAGCCCGAACAAGTAGAGAGTGTTTTTTGTCCTTTGTTTGAAATAGCATTGATGTTGATATTGCTACCCGCTAGGGTAGGTTCTTGTATGATGACTACTTTACTTGTAAGACTTGTGATAGATTCTATAACTTCTAAAATAAATGTTTTTGACCTATCTGATGGATTAGAAGCAATTTGTAAACCAACTACCCCTGATTTTTCGCCACTAGATGCTGATAATGTAATGTCGTTGGGATAATTATTGATAATCTGCCAAAATTGGTTGGATAATATGTCAATATTTTGTATATTTTTTTCGGCTTTTACCCCAATTGTATCTGTTACATAAAATTGGGCTGCTGCCTGACTGACATACAAAACTCGACTTGTTTTACTATTTATTCCCAAAAAAGTAATGATAGCTTCTCGTGGTTGGAAAGTAAAATTAGGATAAATACTAGCCGAAATATTACTTTCAAAGTAAGAACCAGCAGTTGCAGAAAAATAAAGCCATCCAGGAATGGTAGATGCTATTTTCCAATTTTCAAATGTATTGAGTTTGATATTTTTGGTATAAAAATTAAAATCTGAGGTAATAGTTTTTGTATCAATATCAAATGTATTGCAATGCAAAATGGCCTCAAAACCTGCTCCAACTGTGGAGTTATCAGAGGTAAATTTAAGGGTAATTGGTTTGCCAAAAGTACTTACTACATTGCCAGGATTAGAATTGCCCTTGAATGCACCAATTTGATTTTCGTTTTCGGTACTTGTGCCAGAATAAATTTTAAGTATATCACAACAAGATTCTGTTTTGAAACTTTTGAATTCAACACAAATATTTTCGTTTTCCACATTGGGTAATATAGTAATACTACCATTGGCATTATTGTCATAATTGTTGTTGCCTGCATGATCAGTAAGTGTGCCTGTACATCCTGTAATGGTCAGACTACCAGTGTAGGGTACTACAAATTGGCCATGAGTATGGTAAGAAATTGCTATAATTATAAATAATATTCTTTTCATCAATTTTATAAATTTAAGCAAAAATAAGTATAATAAAAGTCGAATCAAAAAACATGAATAAAATAACTGATAAAAGTAATTGAGAAAGATATATTGTTAGAATAAAATGAAAAGACTTTATAGCTAAAATCTGTGATGTTTAGCTATTAGAGTATACAAATTTTGTATTTTTTATAGTTTGGCATTATCCTAAAAAATGAGTAAGCTAGTAATAAAGTACCTATTTTATAAATAAACTTGTCTTTTTTATTGGCACAAATTTGAGCAAAAATCGTTTAATTCTTTTTGTTTTCTAAATAAATTTTATTAATTTATTTATTTAGAAAACAAAAAAAGCGAAAAAAATTTTATTTGATTATATAAAGTGCAATTTCATTGCTATTGTATAAAAAACATCTTACGAAAAAATCTTAAATGCTGCTATTAAAAGACCTATATTACCAAAAGAAGACAATATAAACCATTTTATACTATCTATTTTGGTGTTTAATTCTTTTATGTTTGAGTCCAATCTCAAATTCAAATTATTAATATTTGAATCCATTTTTAAATTCATTTCCTTGATTGCTAAACTAAATTTGTCCATATTATCATCAGTTACAGTTTGAATTATACTCAATAAGGCTTTTAATTGTTCAGGGTTCAAATGATAAAACTTCTGAAAATCATCGATTAAATCTGTTATATTCTTACTACAAAGTTATAAAATCAAGAATTGTTTTCAAAATCATTTGAGATTGACTTTTTTTGATTTGGTAAAAAACGAGATTTTTTAGTGGTTAATGGGTGGTAGAGAGGGGTTGCAATTTAAGGATTAATATCATTTCAAAATTTGAATTTTACCAGTTTCAAAACAATTTTTAATTACTAAAACTGGTGGCATTTTATTAATTAACTCTTTACCTCCTATTTTTGAATCCGTTTTGGAGTTGTCATTCCAACAAATTATTAAATCACATTTTTCTTTATCATGACCATCTCTAATAAAATTATTACTCATAAATTCAAACTCAATATTTAATTCAAAATTCTTTTTTTTATCTCCTACTGTTTTACATCTTATACTAGCATCTGGAAATTTACTTCTGACATATTTTATGGCATCAAAAGTTATTAATTCATTTTTCCATTCAAATTCAATACCTTTTAAATTTTTAAAAACCATGCAAAATAAAGCTACAAACCCCATCTCATCTATTGGTTCATTTTCAAATATCGAGCTAATACTTTTAAAGAATCTAGGCTTAAACCTATCACCGAAAACATCTTTGTTTTTTGTGCCTTTAGAAATTGTATTTGCTCTTTTTTTTCTGATTTTTTCTTCTTTTCCAATCTTGACATTAATATCTATAATTTCTTTTATTTTATTTTGATTAAATTCTGAGAAATCTTTAAATTCTTCAGCTTCAATCATCGCAATTGATGCAATTATATCTCGAAGTTTTGTTTTATAGCTTTCATTTCTTTGTTCAGACTCAATTTCTTTAAAACATTTCAAAACAAATCTTCGCATCATGTCATTTTCAACGTTTGCAATTACTTGCAAATGTGTAACAAGCATTAATTTGCCTAATTCTTGTTTGCTAAATTTTTCGCTTATAGTTATATAGTTATTTACAGTTTGTGCACTTAATTTTAATACTTTTTTAGTGTAATTATCAAAGTTATTGTATTTTGGTATATATTCTTTCTTTTCTTTGACTGACTTTAATAAATATCCAGCATTCCAAGCCAATACTCCTGAATATCCTACCTGTTTAGTCAACTGTTTTAATTCTTCGGTTTCTTTTATAAATTCCTGTTCTTTAGTCATTTTCTTAATTTTTTTTACCTATTTCCTCAAATATTTTTTTTAAATAAAAATTACTTATCTTATAAGTCCCTTTCACTATCAACCTTTAGCTGTCATCTTCCAAATTCAGCAAACCTATAAGGTTTTTAAAACCTTATAGGTTTCGTTTACGTTCGTGCCATCAATTTTTTTATCAAATTCAAACTTCAAACCTATAAGGTTTCAAAAACCTTATAGGTTTCGTTTAAAGTCATGCCATCGTTTTATATATCAAATTCAATCTTCAAACCTATAAGGTTTCAAAAACCTTATAGGTTTCGTTTACAGTCGTGCTATCAAACCTATAAGGTTTTTAAAACCTTATAGGTTTCGTTTACGTTCGTGCCATCAATGCTATAAGCTAATGAAACCTTATAGGATTATTACTAATATTCCCAATCCATATTTAAAGCTATATTTTGTTCTTTATGGTATTTTAGAAATTCATCTGTACCTCCAAACCAATTCAGCACATCATTTCTACTTAATAAAGTTGGCTTTGGGGACAACATGCTATTAAATGAGCTAAATTTCCAATCCTCAGGATTTTTCACAAATCCATGTTTAACTGGGTTTTGATGAATATAATTGATTGTGGAAGTGTAATATGCATCTGAATCTATTACAAATCGTTTTGTAAAATCTATCCATAAAGCACCTTTTCGTTCATTTACTTTATTATAGGCTTTTGCATAAGAATTCAGTAAATTGCTCAACTCTTGAATAATCAATTTATGAAAATCAAATTTATATTTTGGATGGGATTCTAATATTTCTGCTGAATGTGTTTTTATCATAAAATGAATATGATTTGGCATTAAACAATAAGCAATTGTACTGCAAACAGATGGCATATAATTTGCATATTTACCTAGAAAGAATCTGTAATTCTCATCATTTCTAAAAAGATTTTCATTACCTACAGCATGATTTATTACATGATAATATGTATCTGGTTCAAATTTGCAATGTCCTTTCATTTTTATTCTAATTATCATTTTTCACAACTCAAACCTCAAACCTATAAGGTTTTTAAAACCTTATAGGTTTCGTTTACGGTCCTGCCATCATTTTATCTACCAAATTTCAATTTTCAAACCTATAAGGTTTTTAAAACCTTATATGTTTCGTTTACGGTCCTGCCATCGTTTTATCTATCAAATTTCAATTTTCAAACCTATAAGGTTTTTAAAACCTTATAGGTTTCGTTTACGATCCTGCCATCGTTTTATCTATCAAATTCAATTTTCAAACCTATAAGGTTTTTAAAACCTTATAGGTTTATTCAAGAACCTTTACCCTCATTCCCTCGCTATGGCTGCCAAATTCTGGTGCATACATACATTGAATACTGGTTACACCATTGGAAAAATCACCTACATGCTGTACACGAACTGCATACTCAAATACATAACTCCCTAGAGGCATATAGCCAATAAAGAAATTGGTGGCTGCATCTCTGGTGCTTTCGTAGTAGCCTAAACCATCTTGGTATTTGTATTGGCTCAGTACATTTACAGGTTCAAAACCAGCTGCACGCATATCTTTCAGATGCACATATTCCATATTTCTGTCAGATTTTATTTCTATGCGAACTTTTACCAAATCGCCAGGTTTGAGGGTGTTTTTGTCATTAATGGGTTTTAGAACTTCGCCAGAAGGAGTATTTTCTTGCAAGAAAAGCTTTTTGGTGAGTTTTATAGGATTTTGGGCTTCTTGTTTTATTTTATCTAATTGCTCAAAATACTGCCAATACACTGCTCCCCAGCTTACACCAGCATCTTTTTTATCAATTTTAATGGTTGCCATGTCTTTTGTGATTTGGCTTGGTTCCCACGAAGTTTTGAAATAGCCAGTTCCTGCTTCTGTAGAAGTTTCTGATTTTGATTTTGGGGCTTTTTTAGGGTCTATTTTTTCGTTTCCAACTGTAATTTCTACTAGAGGCTCGTTGGCTAGAAAATCTGTTCCACGCAAGAGCAAGGCATAAATGGCTTCTGTGGTGGCTTTGGTCGTTTTCCAATGGGTAGTTTGTTTTTGTTTCAAAAGCCACACTTTGAGTTCGTCCACGGATTTTTGGTCGTTGATGGCTTCGTCATAAAACTCAATCATCATGGCTTGTCGCTCTATAGGAGCTTCATACCAATAATATCCAGCAGTTTCTTTCCAGTACATGCCCATTTCTTCGCTATGCAAAGCCCATTCGTTAAGCGATTTCACCACTTTTTGAGGAGTAATTTTATCATCCAATCTATGTTGAGCTAAGCCTATCATCGCCTGCGAATATTTATTGTATTGCATGGCAAATTTCACTGCCTGTTTCTGAAAATACTTGAATTCCTTGGTATTAAAAAACTCAGGTTTATGTTTTTTGAAAAACGTTCTGGTATAGATATAATGAATAAAAAAATCTGAAGGTTGATATTTTTCTAAATCTGTTTTCCAACGCAGAAGCTCTTTATAATCTTTCAAAATTTGATTATCAACATAATCTAATGCTCTAGAAGTCATATGAGTAAGCCCTTCAGATTCAAGATTTATCATGCCTAACTTTTGCAATTTACCCAATCCACAAACAATGTGTTGGGTCATGTATCTGTCTTCGTACATGCCATCAAACCAAGGAAAAGCACCACTGGACATTTGGCGTTTTTTAAGTTTTTCTATCGTTCTTGATTTTTCTTCAGCTATTCTGTTGAGGTCAAAAAGCAAAGCAATTCTGCGTTTTTGTTCAGTTTCATCTTTTGCATTGCGAAGCCAAGGCGTTTCTTCTATTATCAGTGCTTTGAGTTCTTGATTTTTCTCCAAATTAGAAAGCAAGGCATCTGGCTGATAGTTTTTCCAAGTGTCAAAAACCTGTTTGATTTTAGGGTTTGAATTGGCGATATAACTTGCCATGGTATTGGAATACAAACGACTAAACAATTGTTCAGAACATTCATAGGGATATTCCATCAAATAAGGCAAAGCCTGCACAGCATACCAGGCTGGATTTGGGGTAAATTCTAAGGTATATTTATGGTGGCGAAGGGTGGTAGAAGTATTGTTTTTGAGATTTTCTAAAGTATAAGTTTTAGATGTATTTCCACGAATACTCAAAGGCAAACTTTCTGTTACCAACATGGCATTGGTCAATACTGGCAAAGCATTTTCTTCTCCATCACTCTGATTTCCAGCTTGTACAGTAACTCTATACACTATGGCAGAAATACTCACAGGGATTTTCAATTTCCAATACACACCTTTAGAGACTCCTTTTTGCAAATCTATAGTTTGAGTAGAAGCCGAATTTCCAAAATCTGAGTCTATAGATTTCATGGTGAGGGCATCAAATAATTGCAATTTTACTTCTGCATTTTTGATGTCGTTTTGCAAGGCTACCACTTTGGCAGGAAAACGAATTTCATCGTTTTCTCTTAAAAAACGTGGAGCATTAGGCATAATCATCAATTCCTTTTGGGTGACACATGTATTTTCAAAAGTGCCATACTTCAAATCTTTGGTATGTGCCAATCCCAACAGACGCCATTTGGTCAATGCTTCTGGAGCAGTAAAATTGAGAATGACAGCTCCACTGGAATCTGTCTCCAAATGAGGAAAGAAAAAGGCGGTTTCTTGCAAATTTTTGCGAACAGTTGGGGCTGGTTTTTCAGCTGGTGCAAGTTTTTGAGAAGAATTTTGAGATTCTCCTTCTTCAGTATCTTTTAATTCTTTTGGGGGTGAGAATTTAACAGCTGCTGCTTTTTTAGATTCTTGCATAGGTGCAGCTGCTGAAGCCGCAGGAGAAGCTAAGTCCAACATCATATTTAATTCTTGTACCTCTTCTTTTTCATCATCAACTGCTCGCATGCTTTTCATCATCATTCTGCTGCGTCCATATCTATTATAATTATCTCCAACATGATACCCAAAAAAATCCAGTCCATCATAACTTTTGTATTTAGAATTACTAGGATAATAATCTGATTTCCAAGTAATTGATTTAGGCAATCCTTCTGCTCCAAACTTATCATCACATCTCCAAGTGGCATTTTCATTAGGATAATACAAATCAGTTAAAGAAAAATACAAATCATGTCTTTTAAACTGATCCAGCGAAGCATCATACATCCCTGCCAATACCTCTGGCAATACAGATTTGCCTTTTCTATCTTTGAATTTTATTTTCCAAGATTCTTTTTGTGCTGGTTGAAGTTTATCTCTGAAAGTGATAAATTCTGCTGAAAGTGGTGCTTCTGATGGTGCAAAATACGAAAATGAACCTTCATATTTTCGATTATTACGCACAAAAATATAATTCCAAGTCATGCCACCTTTGGTAGCTTCTGTCATGGGCAATGATTTGATTTTCACTTCATTACTCAAACTTATCCATTCATCAACAGATGCATCTTTATAAGTCAATTGTGTAAAAATATTTTGGTTGGTGGCAGATGTCCCCATTTTGATTTGGGCATTTTCGCCAATTTCCACTTCTGCTTTTATGGCATTAAAATCTGCCATTGCTGGAATTGCCAATTGTTTTTCGTTTTTATCATAATAATCAAAAAAGCGTTCTTCTTTCACATCTACTCCATATTTGTCTTTGGCAGTAGCTATAAAATAATATTTTCCAGCCTTTGACAAAAATCCAACATCAAGAACAGTATCTTTTTCGGTATCAAACGATTTTTCAAATACCATTTTTTCTTGTTTCCAGTTGATGATATCCAGTTCATTTTTGTACTCATCTGTAGGGAAAAGTCGTTGATAATCAGCCTCTGACATTTTGTACACATCTGGTCTTGCCCAAAGTCTAGTGCGTTTCATAGCATTTGGTGCAGTAAGCAAAAACACTTTTACATTCACCATAGCTTTTTGCTTGAAGCCAGACATGTTTTGGGTTTTTAAATCAAACTTTTTCTTATCACTGATTTCTATTCTTTCATTGAGATTTGTAGAAATTTGCAAAGCTTGTTTACTTACCAAAATGGTATTTGTAGCAGTTCTGGTCTCGCCATTTTCGTCTGTTACATCAGCAGTAATGGTATAGTTGAAACTGGCATTTTGCTCGTCTTCTACATCAGCATCTGGAATGGCTTTGAATGAAATTTCAAACTCTCCTTTGTCGTTGGTTTTGGCTTCTCCAAATTTAATTTCTGCATTTGCAGGTTGTGGAAAATATCCCCAACAACGCCATCTCCAATATAGCCATTGTGGATAAACAGGTGCTCTTTGCACTCTATAAACTACTTTTGCATTTGAAATTCCAAAGCCTGCCAAAGCATTGGCATTTCCTTTGACTTTAATTTCATCGTTCAAACGAAAACTTTCTTCAGGATTTTTGAGTAAAACCTCAAATTTTGGACGTTTGTACTCTTCTACACTGATATTGGCAGAACCATAACCTAAATCAATGGTGAAATTGCCTGTTAATCCACTGATTGGTAGCGTAAAAGTGCCAGAAGCAGAACCAAAATCATTGGTGGTAAGATTGTCTACTACACTTATTTCTTGGTAATTTACATCTCTCAAAACAGCTCTCAATGGATATTTTTTTAGCAGTTTTTTATTGCCATTTTCATCTGTTTGAATGACTATAGTTTTGAAATAAACAGTCTGCCCTGGTCTGTAAATGGCTCTGTCTGTAAAAACATAACACTGTGTGTTGGAATAATTTTGAGGATAACTTTGCCCATTGTAATGTGCATAAAATGAACCTTGCAACCCAAAATAATCGTAAGTTGAATAAGCATCATCTCCTTTGGCGAAAATGTAGAAAAAAGTATTGTTATAATAATTTCTATCATCTCTCTTTTCTTTAGATAAATCCACCAATCCATAGCCATTGGCATCAGTTTGTACATTATCAAACTTAGAAATGGTTAGTTTGTAGGTTCTATCATATTTTTGTTCCACTTTTTTTACTTCAATACTTACATTTCCAATTTTATCGCCAGAATTTCTATGTACTGTATATACATGTTGTTTTGTAAATGAATTAGGCTTGTTTTCTGTTTTAGAGAAATAAGAAATATTGCTTACTTGCAAATAATTAAATTTGACAGGTTTTGACTTTTTGAGCTCTGAATCTGAAGACCAAAAAATCATATACACCCCTGATTTTAAAGGTTCTAATGCTAATTCTATTCTATGATTTTGATAATCTTTATCATCTGGAATAGCAAAAGTTTGTTTCTTAAAAATGGCTTTTGATTCAAAGTTTTTATATAATTCTTTATCTATATTTATTTTATAGTCCTTATTATATTGATTTTGCAAATCCACACTCAACTTCTCAAGTTCTGCATAAGTAGTTTGATAAATAAAGGCAGTAAGAGAAGAAGTATTTTTTACATTTGCTAGTACTTTAAAAGGTTGATTAGGTAAAATCACTTCTTCTGTTTCAATATTAAATTCTTGGTTTTTGATTTGAGAAATAATGCTTTGGCAGCTATTGTATCCAAATGATTCTGGATACAATTTCACTGCTTCTTCGCACAATTCAAGTGCTTTTTTGTTTTCCCATTGAAATTTATCGCTCAAAAGTGGGTTGTATTTTGCAGCTCTTTGGGTGTAAATAGTTGCCAATGAAGCCACAATTTCTGTGTAAATAGGCAGTTTATTGTATTTCTCTTGTAGTTTTTCTAAGGCTATTTGATAGTGTTTTTCTTTCTCAGCCCCTTTGTAATTTCCATTGACATACTGCACTTTATGCAATTCTATATCAGACAAAATTTCAGGTGAATTGATATTTTGTTGCATCAACGTTTGATAGGTTTTGATGGCATTGTACACAAATGAAAGAGTGTCTTCTGTGCTGATATTCAATGCTACAAATTCATTATCCAACGAAAAATAATTTGGAGCATCCATTTTAAAAGGATTGGTAGGCTGTGCCAATGAAAAAGCATTTCCTTGATAGCTTTGAATGATGTGAAAACCTATCAATTCCAACAAAGTTGGACGCAATTTTCTTGTGCCTTCACCTTTCTGCACCATGCCTTCATACTCAGAAATTTTGTAGGATTTGAGTTTTTCAGGATGTTTTAAGGCTTCGTTAAACGAATTCACAAAGCTTTCTGCCAAATTTTTTTCACTCCAAGAACTGATGTCTTTTGGAGAATATTCCGTCAAAGCTGTTCTTTGCTTTATTCGCCAAGAGTTTTGGCTATAAAAATCGGAAACTGTTTTCCCTTTGAGCAAATGCAAAACAGATTGATGCACAGGGTTAGTAGCAGATTTGAGTTCAGCATCCAATTCTCTCAAGGCTTTGTTCACTCTATAGCTCGAATAATCTTCTATTTTTTCTGATTGGGCTTCACCTATTTGTTCTTCAATACTCAATCTAAAAACCAAAGCCTTTACCATTTGGCTTACCTCATTTTCGGTTTTTGCTTTGGCATAAATGGCATTTACTTTCTCTAGAGCCGATTTAGGAAGATTTTGCGATTGAAACTTTTCTACTTGTTTCCATTCAGTGTCAAAATTTGTTTGTGCCATAATAAAATGTGTTGAAATTAGAAATAATGCTATTCTAAAAATGCTAAAAACTTTCATAAGGTATAATTATAAAGTAAATGTAGGAAAAAAATAAAACGAAAGGGAATTAAAAAATTGAGTTATTATTTCAAATTGTATAAATAATTAAAATGCATTTCGCATTCTCTACAAATTAATGAATCTTCAACTCCCTTAAATCCAAAACCATTCCAAGTATATGCAACTACTTTTGTTGAAAAAGACGCCTTTTTAAGCTGTAAATAACTTCTATTTTGATGCAAAGCACATAGTATTTCTTGATTTTGAGGTAAAAATGTAGCATCAATTAGTGGGAAAGCTAAAGCCGAACCTCTCCAAAGTGTCATTAGCTCTTTTTTTGTTGCTGTGTAGACATAAGGTCTTAAACTAATTTGTTTATCCAAAGAAGAAAAATGCTTTTCTAATGATAAAAGACAATCTCCTTTATCATTTGTATGAAAGAACTCTAATGATTCCATTTTAATAGGCAGTGAACTCCAAACTTTTGATTCATTTTGATAACCATCCAAAATAATCTTTTCATTTAGAATGGTTTTATCAATATTTATATTTAAAGAAATCTGATTCGTTTTTTTGCTAGGCTTTAAGGGAGTAGTGCTAAATAATTTAGTGATTTCAGAATTAATTTTTGGGAAAAACGATTCTTTATCAACCTTAGTTTTAATAGAATTACATTCAAAGTGCTTTTTATACACTTTACACTCTAAGAGTAGTCCAGTTTTGGTTTCAAGATATTTTTGATCAAACAAATGATTTCCTAACGAATAAAAAACAGGTTTTTCATTGACTAAATTTGGCTCCTGAATTACATGTGGATGAGTGCCTACAATTAAATCAACACCATTCCTAGTAAGCCAATCAGCAACTTTAGCTTGAGTTTTGTTGTGCCAAGAATTTAGCTCGTTACCCCAATGAATATAAACTATTACTAATTGCGACAAACTTTTTGCCAATCTTATTTTTTGTAATACTTCAGCTGATGGAATGTTTTGTACTACAGAATCTTTGCCCATTATTTGATTTAAAGCAATCATACTAATAATTTTATCACCTTTTTGAAAAAATTGTGGAGAATTCTGAAAGTTTAATTGTCTTATTTTGTTTTTCTTTAGAATAGTTTCAGTGGAATCTATTCCTACTTTGAATAAATCACCTGAGTGATTGTTCTCAGTAACTAAAACATCAAATCCAGCATCTTTTAATAAAGTACCATATTTTGTAGGAACAATAAATTCAAGTGAAGGATTAACTGATGAATCTATCCTTGTTTTTCGACCTATTGCACCCTCTAAGTTTCCAATTAAAATATCGGCATTATTAAATTTTTGTTGTAGCAAATGCCAAGGACTTATGTTTTTCTTTTCAATTTCAACTTTTACATTTCTTGATAATAAAATATCTCCTGTAACTAAAAGTGTTATATTATCTTTTTCCACTTTATTATAATACATGTGAACAATCCCTATTATGCATAATAATAAAAGTATTAAAAAAATTAAAAGGTAAATTATTCTTTTAAGAAGGGACTCACCCATGGTAAATGCTTGTATGATTTAGCTTGTTCACGCCATTCTTTATCGTTTGATAAAACATTTGAGTGGAATTCATGATATGAATATACTGAACCTTTTACTATTTCTTTAAAACCATTATGCGGAACAATCTGTTGCCATTCTAAAGGATAGCCTACAGCAACCATTAAGTAAGGATTTTTTCCAGCCACATCGGCAATTTTAGCAATTGGATCTGGCAATGACAGAGCATTATCCTTATTTAATAAGCTATTGAAAACAAGAAAATTATGTTCAGCTGTTCTTCCTACATTGAAGATATTTTCATATTCTTCACCTGTAATTTCCACATTTGAAATTTCTTTTAGAGCAATATTTCTAAAATAATTTGTTCGTTCTGAACACTCTTTTAATCTTTTTATTATTCCATCTTTTAAAGACCCATTATTATCATCTAATGTTTTAAGATCCATTTTTTCTACCACCTTAACTAACTCATCAAATAAAGAGGCTATGGCACTAAAGGTTTTTGGGTCAGGTTCCACAAATCCTTTAGGTGAACGCAATATAATATGTTCAAATCCTCCTTCTCCACATTCTGCACCAAACATTTCATTCGCAAGAATTGTCGTATGCCTTAAAGTTGCCCAAGTAGCTAGGCCAGTTTGTAATCTTTTTGCTTGCCAAAGTTTGTTGTTAGGAATAATTTTTTGAGATTCTTCTTGGATATCAGCCCATTGAGTGGCTAAAGTTTTTAGCCAACAATCATAAATATTTGTTTTTGAAGCATTGGATAGATGAAAATCTTCTAATTTTTTTTGTAAATTTTGAATTACTTTTTCCATTACTGGAAATTGAGCATAATCAGATTTGATTAGTTCTAATGCAAGATTATTTTTTATTGATGCAGCAAAATCTATTCCAGAAGGCAATTCTCTAAATCTAACATCATTTTTTATCTGAAATTCCTCTGGAAAATCAGAATGATAAATAGTATTAAATAATACTTCATTATCTACTCCCCAAGCCAATGGAAAAATATTTAGTTTATTGCTTGGATATATTTGATATGGCAATTGAGATGTTTTTTGATTTTGCCATACTAGTTGATTTCTTGGATTTGAAATTAAACTTTTATATGAATTTAACCATTTCATTGCCGATGATTTTACATTTTCAGGAAGCAAATTCAATTCTTGTATTGTTTTATTTGTATCATTATAGATAGTGGTCAAATATTTAAAAGCCATAAAATACTGTTCAAATTCTTTACTAATAGTATAATGTCCTCTTGGTTTTAAATTTGAAAACTGAAATTGTTCTTTTTTAACATCAGAAATTTGATCATTCATTAGGTACATTTTTTCTGTTTCTGCATTCATTTTATTTTCAGAATGTAAATCAGAAAGAGCCTTAAATACTTTAGCCCAATTTGCATTTTTATTTGACTTTTGATAAAACTGATTGGCTTCTGATACGAATTTCCAAAAATTAGGAATGGCTTCGTTTTTTTCAAGTGTAACGTAAATGCCTTGGTAAGCTGAGCCTAAAAGTTCCCAAAATATATCTGTAGTAACTAAGTAAGGTCTAGTTGGAGAAGAGGCTGAATACCCTCCACAACCATAATTTTCAGATTCATATAGGCTAAAAAGCTGATTATAATCTGTTTTTACAAAAGCTCCTGAATTTTTTATAAATAAATCCTTTTCTTTTTTTGTATTGATAAACATCCAAGCATTGAAAACATCATGAAGAGCAATATTTATTGGTAAATAATTCAATTGTGATATTCCATTTGCTTCTGTAACGCCAATTATCCCTCTGCCATCTGGCATTATGGAAGGCATAATATTAAATTGGTAGTTAATTAACTGTGTTTCTAAAGAGTCAGTCAAAAAACTATAAAGACCAATTCCTTTTTGATTCTCTTTCCAATTTAATACTCCTAAGCCATTAGGAAAAGGAATAATATCAACATTTAAAAGCTTGTTTTCGCCTATTTTATTAGATTCCTTCCCCCAAACAACACCATATTCAGAATAAAAATGATTTCTATTTTTATCTTTATATATTAATTGATGTCCTGCAGGATGAAAGCTAACTGGTACTGCCCAATCAGATTCAACTTCACTAGGAATAGCATCAGGATATTCCGAAAAAGTTTCCTTTGGTCCAACGACCTGATACATCCTTTTTCCATTTTCAGTCAATGACATAATTCTAAAGGAGTTATCTTTTTTCTTCATTCCAAAGAAAAATCTATAATTATATAAACCTTCACTTTTGCTTTCTTTGTTTTTTTGATAATCAAATACAAATGGACGAGAACAAAAAACTAAGTTATTCAATTCGTAAGTAGAAGAGAATATGTCCGAATGAATCCACTTTTGGTCTTTTTTTGTATATTTTTCAATTGTATACTTTATTTGATTTTTTGTAATTGCATATATACTTGTAGCTCTTGAATGCCAAGAAATATTTACAACCTCTAACGGAAATTTTATATTATCCACGATTTCGTTATTAGATACGTCCCAAATCTTAATCTCATAAAATGAACCATTTTTAGTCAAGAGAGCAATTGTATTTCCTATGGGAGAAACCGCAGTTTGAATTATTTTCTCATTTTTTTCTAATGAATAATTTACCTCATTGTCTGGGGATTTCAGTATTTTTAAATCTGGAATATCAAACATGGTAGAAGTTGAACCAGTTGAGTCATATTCACTTTCATTAATTGTTTGAACTTCGATACTTTTTTGTTGAATTTTTTCTGAAGAATTATTTTTATTATCTCGATTGCAAGAAACTAAAATAATATAAACCCAAACTAAAATTAATTTCTTTGACAGATTTAATAGGCTCATTCCTTTTATAATTTATTACAACAAATATATTATATTTTTTTAAAAAAGTGTATTTACTTGTGTAAAGTCTGCTTCAAAATTTGTTTGTGCCATAGCTAAGTGTATTGATAGATATATAAAACCTAGGTTAAAAATTCGAGAAATTTTCATAATGAAATGTTTATAAAGTCAAATGTAGGAAAAATTGCGCTTATAGCAATTTTAAAAATTATGGTTATAGCAATTTTAAAAATCATGAATTATGAAATATGAATAATTTATATTATTTTTGTTTTATTACCATTATTAAATCATTTATAAATATGAAAATACAGCAATCAATGCGCATCTGTATAACTTTAGTAATTTTGCAATTGTGTAATATTCACGCCCAAAATGCACTTGTTAGCTCTGGTGGCTCTGCTACAAGCACTTCTGGTTCAATATCATATTCTATGGGTCAGATAGATTATATTTCTGCATCTACTTCAAACAAAGGCTCTATCAACTTGGGTGTGCAGCAACCATGGAGCATTTCGCCAATTTCTGGCTTAAAAGGAACTGAAAAACTAACCTTAGATTGCAGTTTATTTCCAAATCCAAGCACAGATTTTGTGGTTTTGAATTGGACAGAAGCAGAAACCAAAACTATAGTTTATAAAATTACGGATATTTCAGGCAAAACTATTATGGCACAAGCCACAGCCGAAAACAAATCACTAATTGATGTAAAAGATTTTGCCTCTGGCACGTTTATAATTACACTATACGATGCAAAAAATAATTTTCTAAAATCGTTTAAGTTGATAAAAAATTAAAAAGTATGAAACTTAAAGTTGTAATACACGAAGCACAAGAAGGTGGTTTCTGGGCAGAAGTGCCGGCTATTGCTGGTTGCATGACCCAAGGCGAAACTTTTGATGAACTTTTGCATAATATATACGAAGCCGTAGATGGATGTTTGGCAATTGATATAGACACCACATCGATGGAAGACAACCCTAGAATCATGGAAATTGCTGTATGAAACAAATTTCGGGAAAAGAACTTTGTAAGTTGCTAGAAAAAAATGATTGGAAGTTGATACGTATTAGCGGAAGCCATCACATATATATTAAGATTGGTAATATTGCTAGAATTTCAGTACCTGTGCATGCTAATACGCCAATAAAACTTGGACTATTGAAAGCCATTCTTAAAGTTGCAGAAATTACATTGTAATAATTTCTAATATTCGACAATTATTGCTCTAAATTGTCGAATAAAAGGAAATTTTCTTTTAAAAGTTCATCTCCATTTAGTAGTTTTGAGCAACAAGTAGCTATTGTTAGCTTAATCCTAATTAAGTCATCTGTTAGCTATAAAGTCTACTTATAAATAAATTTTAATTTTAACATTATTTAATAAAAATAAATATACTTTTGTAATAAAAATTTATTATGGATGCTATTAAAATAAACGTAAACAAACAAATGGATGGCTACACTTTTAGTATTACTCCTACCATAAGGCTGCTTATCAAAAAATGGTTTCCAGATTCTTATCCCGCAAATAGAATTTTTGTTGCTTATGAAACAAATAGCGACTTTGACATTTATTTCTGTAAATTAGAAAGCTATATATATCCTGCTTTATTGGGTATTCGTAATCTCTCAGACCTAAAAAAACGTATTGATGAAATACTTTTTGTGGATACTCAAACTGGTAATATTATCCATTCTCATAAAGTTTTATCTTGAAAAAAAATTACCATTTGTATCTTGGAAAAGCTGGGCATTTAATGGTAATGTCTGAGTTTCTGGTTAGAGGTTGGAATGTTGCGATACCAGAAGTAGATATTGGAGATGACATTTTTGTGGTACAAGATGATAATGGCACATTAAGAAGGGTACAAGTAAAAACGTCTTCTTGTACTTTTAGACAAAATAGCTTTAGTGGACAGTTTAAAATCCCTATTTGGCAGCTAAAAAAGATTGCAGATGTGCTTGTTCATTTTATTTTTATAGTAAGAATAAACGAAACGTGGACAAAACCTTTGATTATTCGTCAAGATTTTCTTCTCTCTTATTTTACAGACTATAAATTAGGTTCTGAACATCATGGCAATTTGAATTTGTATTTCAAATACACACAAAATAAAGTCGAATGTTCTGGATTGGATTTTACAAAATACACATCAAATTTTACTGATTTCCCGATAATAATTAATTAATAGTTCCATTTTCTAACCCAGTTGTTGCCACAAAAAAACTATAATGCAACAACTACCATCCCTTAAATCAAAAAAAATATGCGTAAAATCATCACATCTATCGTCATTTCTGCATTTTCATTTATGGCAATAGCCCAAAGCCCTGATATGTTTAGCTACCAAGCCACAGTGCGAAATGCACAAGGTGCTTTGATTACAAATACTATAGTAGGTTTACGCATCAGTATTTTGCAAGGTTCAGCCACAGGCACTGTGGTTTATAGCGAAACCAAAACCCCAACCACCAACGAAAACGGACTTTTTACAACCATGATTGGCTCTGGACCAGCCACCATTGGCACATTTGCAGGCATAAACTGGGGCAGTGGCTTATATTTTACCAAAACCGAAATAGACCCAACTGGAGGCACAAACTATAGCATAGTAGCCACTAGCCAAATGTTGAGTGTGCCTTATGCTTTGTATGCCAAGCAAGCAGGAAACTTTGGCAACACAGGTGGATTTGTACATTACCCAGGCGAAATGTTTGGTGGTGGTGTAGTGTTTCATGTATATAAAGATGCCACAGGCGAACATGGCTTGATACTAAGCACACAAGATTTGTGTACCGCCTGCGGTTGGAGCAATGTAACCTCTGCCATTGGTATAGCAGCCCAAAGTACTTGGGATGGAGCTGCCAACACAGCAGCCATCATAGCCCAACCAGGACACACCAACTCAGCGGCCAAACTATGTGTAGATTATCGTGGTGGTGGATTTTCGGATTGGTATTTGCCTGCGATTGATGAGTTGAAATTTTTATACTTTAATATTTTTTATGTGAATAAGGCTTTGAGCCTTGACGGAAACCCTTCTACATTAGATTTTTATAGTAAATATAGAACTCAGGATGAATACTTTAGCTCAACAGAAGCTGATATTGGAAGAATATTTATTTTGGTACTTAATAATCAAGGTAGATCACATTTTGTAGAAAATGAAAAAATACGTCCATTTTTTGTTCGAGCCATTCGCAAGTTTTAGGGTTGAAATTTGGTAATTGATTATTTTTTATAAGTTCAGTGTCGCTTAAATGTTTAAAAAATGGAAGGCAAAAACCTTTATATAATTTCTGGGTGTAACGGGGCTGGTAAAACTACAGCATCTTTTACAATTTTGCCAGAAACTATTCATTGTAAAGAATTTGTAAATGCGGATGAAATTGCAAAAGGTATTTCTCCATTTCAACCAGAAAATGTTGCACTTCAGGCTGGTAGGATAATGTTAGACAGAATTGACGAACTATTAAATCAAAATATTAGTTTTGCTATTGAGACAACTCTTTCTAC
Source organism: Cytophagales bacterium (assembly GCA_013297755.1). Taxonomy (GTDB): domain Bacteria; phylum Bacteroidota; class Bacteroidia; order Cytophagales; family UBA9547; genus REAG01. The sequence goes on along the minus strand of JAAFIH010000011.1, from coordinate 67,987 downwards.
AAAAAGTTACAAAAATACTGTATTAAATGCTAAAAATAAAGGATATGAAGTTACTTTGCTATTTTTTTGGCTTCAAAGTATTGATTTAGCAAAAGAACGAGTTAAAACTAGAGTTTTTGAAGGAGGTCATAATATTGAACCAGAAATAATTGAAAGAAGATATATAAATGGAATCAAAAATTTGTTTGACATTTACTTGCCAATTGTAGATGGTGCTTTGATATTTGATAATTCAAATGGAAAACATGAACTTTTAGCTCACAAAACAATAGATGGAAATCTAAGTATATTAGATATTATAAAATTTAAAAAATTAAGTAACTATGGTAACAGTTGAAAAACAATTAGAATTTAAAAACTCAATTTTACTAGGGCTTGAAAAAGTCTATGAAAAGTTAATTGAATTTAAAAAACAAAAGAATTCTGAATTAGTGGTAATTCAAAATGAAAAAATTGTAAAAATTAAGCCATGAAAACAGCACATAGCTATCCTGAGTCTGCGACCCAGGATAGCATTTATTATTTTATGTTAAGAACATCGGGGGATTCGTTTACCAAAAGATATTGTAGGAAATGAAAACAACAATTAAAGAAAAAGAATTTGATGCAGTAAAATTTTTCAGAAAAATAAAAGAAAAATTCTAACAAAATTCAAGGTGTGAATTATGAGCAGCTTAGAAAATATTTGGACTCAAATAAAATTGAGAAGTTGAAAATTTAGACTATTTTTATAAAAGATTACAAAAATTAATTATGATTCGAACTATAATTACACCCCAAAATCAACATGTTTCAATTTTAATTCCAATGAAATATGTTGGAAAAAAAATTGAGTTGATAGCTTTTGCCATTGATGAGCCAAATGAAAATTCAACAGAAGGTATTATGACCCATTTTGCCTCTGAAAATGTATTAGCCAAAGATTGGCTTTCTCAAACGGAAGATTTGGCATGGAAAGATTTGTAAAAGGCGATGTTGTTGTAATACCATTTCCATTTTCTGATCTGACTGGCACAAAACGAAGACCTGCATTAGTTTTGGCAGATTTGGCTGGCGATGATATTATTTTATGCCAAATTACATCCCAACAAAGTGAAAAAGACAAATATTCTATTGAATTGGACAATAATCATTTTAATGTTGGGGAACTTTCTATTAAATCCAACATTCGACCAAATAGGGTTTTTACGGCTGATAAAAACATAATAGTCAAAAAAGTTGGAAGTGTAAAAAACGAAAAAATCAAACAAGTAATTCAAGCATTTTATAAAATTATAGGAGAATGAACGCAGAAAAAATCAAAAATGCTAAAAACTTTGATGAGTTATTAGACCTGAAATATGGAAAAATAGGAACAGATATCCTGTACGAGCCATTCGCAAGTTTTAGTTTGAAATTTGGTAAATGATTACTTTTTAGATAACTTTGTGATTAATGAACACCGACAGAAAAATTATATTTTATGAAAACCATTTCACTAATTTCTATTTGCAACAATCCGAAAAAGTCCAAGAAAAAATCGAACATGTATTTAAAGTATTGAGAACAGTTCAAAATGTACCTAAAAAGTTTCTAGAGCATATTGCAGGAACAGACGGGCTTTATGAAGTAAGGATAGAATTTGAAAGTAACATATACAGAGTATTTTGTTGTTTTGATAAGGGCAATTTAGTTGTTTTATTTAATGGATTTCAGAAAAAAACTCAAAAAACCCCAAAAAAAGAAATTGAGATAGCTCTAAAACTAAAAAACGATTATTTTAATCCTAAAAAAGAATAAATATGAACGCAGAAAAAATCAAAAATGCTAAAAACTTTGATGAGTTATTAGACATGAAATATGGAAAAATTGGAACAGATATTAGGGATGCACAAGAGGAAAAAGCACAATATTTTGTAATTAGCGAAATGTTGAAAGAGGCAAGAAAAGAAGCAAATGTTACTCAAGAACAGCTTGCAGTAAAAGTTGGTACAAAAAAAAGTTTTATTTCAAGGCTAGAAAACGGGAAATGTGATATTCAACTTTCAACTTTATATCGAATTTTTGAGTTTGGTCTTGGCAAAAGAGTAAACTTGTTGTTTGGGTAATCGTTATTTTTAAAATAAAAAAAAAGAAATGATTTTAAATGAATTGAGTGGAAAGGTTTTGTTTCCTAAAAAACTAGCATTAGCAAACGAGATGCTATCAAAAGCTAAAATTCCAGTTTTAAAATAGTTTATTTTTTTCGCCTTTGTTGGTGTTTTTTACCAACAAAGCTATAAATCTAAGACCTAAAAAGTGTTAAAATGTAGCGAAAAATGGGTTTCTTGTTGGTGAAGAACGCCAAAAGAGGGCTTATATTTTGTAAGATCATCGTTAAAAGAATACCAGACTGGTCTTAGCGTCCACTAAGACCTATTTTATTTAAAGCGTCAGTGTTATTCTACAAATATAATTTACATCAATTACGCAAAAAAAGAATTTACTTTTAAGAGAGTGGACACTTTTTATATTTTTGGTCTTAGCGGACGCTAAGACCAGAGAGGTACTATCTATGCCTTAGATTATCAATATCGTATAAAACAAAAAAAATCAAATCGCTAATTTCTCAACTTTATTAAATGAAAAAGAAGATATTTCTGTTTGCCCTTTTGCATGCTCAATAGTCATAGAAACTATATTGCCATTTTGGTCAAATTCTACGATAGTATTAGCATTCAAGTCTTTTGTTTCAACGATCTGATTATCATTAAAATATACTAAAAGTGTGTCTGTATCATCAAAATAAGTAACTTTCATTATTCAAATTGTTTAAAATTTCTATCAAAAAAAGCATTATGAACGGTTAAATAATCTTCTAAAACAACTATTCTTAAATATTTTCCTAATTCATCTATGTAAGCCCATTTTCTAACTCTTCCATCAGGCTGTATTTCTTCAAATATTGGATGGTAGAAAACATATTCAATCCATTCCATTTTAACATTTTTTCTGTCGTCACGTTCTCTGGTATACAAAAAGTATTCGGTAAATAGCATTGTATTAATAAGATTTAGCGATTTTATATGGCAATTCAAATACTTTCAGATGCTCAGGATTTTAGCGTAGCGAATCATGAACCAAAGATAATAACCAATTTTTAATTGATTGATATTTTGCAGATAAATATCTGATTTTATCTGTCATTCGGGAATCACGATGCTAATTTCCCAAATAGTTTGTTATTTTTGGTTTGCAATACAAGTGTTTCCAAGTTGATATATATATTTGATATTCAAATGTAGCAAAACCTATTGGATTTTAAAAATAAAAATTAAAAATTAAAGTGTTAAATTATGTTTTGATTAATCAAAAAAATAAACCCATTTCTTTGCCTTTTTCTACAATCCCAGCCAATTCAACTTCGTTATTTTTGACTTGTAAGCCAATGACATACTTCCCAAATTCTATGGTATGTAAGTATGGAAAACCTACAAGTGGAGAGGAATTTATATCAGAAATAGTATGAGCAATCTTAATTATTCTTAAAATATTTTTGAGTTCAATTTGCTCTTCTTTTGAAAGAGCATTTGCTTGAATTACAAACTTTTCAGTTTGGATATCTTTCATTTGCCTAATGAATTGTAGAATACATCTGACTCTTCTTGTGTCAATCTTCTTGAAGCCAACCCATCCATGATCCATTTTGCAGTAGCTTGCGCTTTTACTTCTTCAGGAGTATATGATTTTATTTCTTTGGCTTTTGCATAAGCCAACAATTCTTTTGTTTGGCGTTTGTTTTTGGTTTGCAATACTAGCGTTTCCATGTTGATATGTTTTTGATACTCAAATGTAGTAAAACCTATTGGATTTTAAAAATAAAAATTAAAAATTAAAGTGTTAAATTATGTTTTGATTAATCAAAAAAACAAACCCATTTCTTTGCCTTTTTCTACAATCCCAGCCAACTCAACTTCGTTATTTTTGACTTGTAAGCCAATGACATACTTCCCAAATTCAATGGTATGTAAATATGGGAATCCTACTAAAGGAGTGCTATTTATGTCTGAAATAGTATTAGCAAGTTTTATTTCATCATAAATACTTAAAATCCTTTCAGTTTCGTTCTCAGATAAAAATAAAACTTGATTTTGAAATTTTTCTAGTAAAACAACATTCATTTTCTTAAAGAATTCATGAATGCATCTGACTCTTCTTGTGTCAATCTTCTTGAAGCCAACCCATCCATGATCCATTTTGCAGTAGCTTGGGCTTTTACCTCTTCTGGGGTATATGCTTTTATTTCCATGGCTTTTGCGTAAGCCAACAATTCTTTTGTTTGGCGTTTGTTTTTGGTTTGTAGTACTAGCGTTTCCATGTTGATATGTGTTATATATCCAAATGTAGTAAAACCTATTGGATTTTAAAAATAAAAATTAAAGAGTTAAAATATGTTTTGATTACTCAAAAAAATAAGCCCATTTCCTTACCTTTTTCAGCTATTCCCGCCAACTCAACTTCGTTATTTTTGACTTGGATGCCAATGACATATTTCCCAAACTCTATGGTGTGTAAGTATGGAAAACCTACCATTGGGCTGGAATCTATTTCAGAAATAGAATTAGCTGTTCTTATTTTATCATAAACCTCAATCAGCAGTTGTTTTTCGATTTCTGACAAATAATCGAAAGTTGAAATAAATTGCTTTGAAAGCGTAAATTTCATTTTCTATAAGAATTGATAAAGGCATCTGACTCTTCTTGGCTCAACATTCCAGAAGCCAACCCATCCATGATCCATTTTGCGGTTGCTTGGGCTTTTACTTCTTCTGGGGTATATGCTTTTATTTCTTTGGCTTTTGCGTAAGCCAACAATTCCTTTGTTTGGCGTTTATTTTTGGTTTGTAGTACTAGCGTTTCCATGTTGATATGTTTTTGATATTCAAATATAGCAAAACCTATTGGATTTTTAAAAATAAAAATTAAAGAGTTAAAATATGTTTTGATTAATCAAAAAAATAAACCCATTTCCTTACCTTTCTCTACAATTCCTGCCAACTCAACTTCGTTATTTTTGACTTGGATGCCAACAACATATTTCCCAAATTCTATGGTGTGTAAATATGGGAAACCAATTAGAGGTGTTGAATTAATTTCAGAAATGGAATTCGCCATAGTGATTTCGAAATAAATTTCATCAAGTTTTTTGAATTCTAAACTTGTTAAGGATTTGAGGTTATTTTTAAATTTTTGAGAAGCAATTAGATTCATTTTCTATATGAATCAAAAAGTGCTTTTGTCTCTTCTTGGCTCATCATGCCAGAAGCCAACCCTTCCATAATCCATTTTGCAGTGGCTTGGGCTTTTACCTCTTCTGGGGTATATGCTTTTATTTCCATGGCTTTTGCGTAAGCCAACAATTCTTTTGTTTGGCGTTTGTTTTTGGTTTGTAGTACTAGCGTTTCCATGTTGATATGTTTTTTATATTCAAATATAGCAAAACCTATTGGAACTTAAAAATAAAAAATTAAAATTAAAGTGTTTTAATATGTTTTGATCAATCAAAAAAACAAACCCAATTCCTTACCTTTCTTTACAATTCCAGCCAATTCAACTTCGTTATTTTTGACTTGGATGCCAATGACATATTTCCCAAACTCTATGGTGTGTAAATATGGGAATCCTACTAATGGAGAGGAATTTATATCAGAAATTGAATTAGCATTATCGATTTGATCATAAATTTTAATAAAGTGTTGAAGTTGATTTTCAGTTAAAAAGTAGAGACTTTTTTCAAACTTTTCTGTTGAAGTTATAATCATTTTCTGAGTGAATCGATTAATACTTTTGTTTCTTCTTGGCTTAATTTTCGTGAGTTTAAACCATCCATTATCCATTTTGCAGTAGCTTGGGCTTTTACTTCTTCAGGGGTAAATGCTTTTATTTCCATGGCTTTTGCGTAAGCCAACAATTCTTTTGTTTGGCGTTTGTTTTTGGTTTGTAGTACTAGCGTTTCCATGCTGATATATATTTGATATTCAAATGTAGCAAAACCTATTGGATTTTAAAAATAAAAATTAAACATTAAAGTGTTTTAATATATTTTAATTAATCAAAAAAACAAGCCCAATTCTTTGATACCCATGTTAGTCTTCTTTACAAAAAAGCTATAATACTATTTTTTTAAATTTTTTGCTTAAATTCAATGATTTGAAGATAGAAATACATCAATATTAAAAAAAAATACTGTAAGAATTCTATTTTAAAATATTACATAATTGAAATAAAACTATTCCTTCTTAGGAGAAGTCTTTTATCTTAAATAATCAGGTCAGACGTATTTAATATTTTAAAAAAAAATACCTCTTTCTTTAATGCTGAACCAAATGTACAACTGCACTAATTGAATCAAAACTTTCGTTTTGCCCATAAGCACAAATTCCAAAAGGGAAAGTCTTCTAGTACAACTATTTCTTAGAACAATATTTTAAAGGTATATTTTTATGTAATAAATTATAATATTTTTAAATGCTTATGCCCTAAAAGAACATCTTTCTGATTTAATTATTAAAATTAAATATAAAGTTAAATTAGTAATAATAGAATATTTTTATAAATAGAACAAAACTAAAGACGATTTAGATATTAAGATAAAAAACTTACAAATCACCTAATTGTGGTCTTATTAGTAACTCTTCTACAACACTGTTCTTCGACATTTTGTAAGCTGACATTATACCTTCTGCCACATCTTGGGGCTGCATCAAACGACTATCTTCTATATTTGCACCATCCCAACTGGCTGTTTTGGTTGCACCTGGCAAAATTGCTGTTACCTTTATGCCAAATTCTTTCATTTCTTCTCTTAATACTTTAGTAAACCCCAAAAGTGCAAACTTGGATATACAGTAAGAACCACCATTGATATATGGCATAATGCTAGCTACCGAACAAATGGTAAAAATATGTCCAGATTTTTGAGCAATCATACTAGGTACAATTCCTTTGGTCAAATTATAAGCACTGTAAAGATTGGTTTCAATCATTTTTTCGAGGTTGCCTTCTGCCTCGTTATGAACTTGTCCTGGCATATATGTACCTGTATTATTGACCAAAACATCAATGTTTTTGTTGAGATTATTTATAAATTCGAGTGCTGTATTTACCTCATTTTTCTTAGATAAATCTGCTGCAAAAATCAAAGTTTGATTTTTGTATGTACTTTCTAATTCTTTTTTGGCGATTTGTAATGTTTGTATATTTCTAGAAATCAAACATAAATCAAACCCATTTAGAGCAAATATGTCGGCTATGGCTCTACCTATACCTTGTCCGCCACCAGTGATAATGGCCAATTTTTTATTCATTTTTATAATTATTTTAATATTAATTATAATAAATCTACTAAGATGTATTATAATTTGCATATTAGTAAAATAAAACAATTTAATTGATTACTTTTGCAAAAAAAATTTATAAGCTAACGTGTTAGTGTCTAAATTTAAACTTTTGGTCTGTGCTTTTGTGGTTTCCGAGTAGTTTGATAATAGATGCACATAGCTTAATGTTTGTGTATATTTATTTCAATCTCCTTAAAATCATTTATGGAAAACAGTATTTTATTTGCTGAATTAGGCTTATCAGCCGAAACATTGCAAGCCCTAACAGAAATGGGCTTCACAACACCATCACCTATCCAAGCCGAAGCCATCCCTCATTTACTTGCGGGCAAAGATGTCATTGGCCAAGCCCAAACAGGCACTGGCAAAACTGCCGCCTTCGCCATTCCTTGTATAGAAATGGTAGATGCCGAAAAACGTGGTGTACAAGCACTTGTGATGTGTCCAACCCGAGAATTGGCAGTACAAGTAGCCGAAGAGTTCAAAAAATTATCAAAATTTAAACGCAATGTACGAGCAGTTGCAGTTTATGGCGGCTCTAGTATAGACAAACAAATTCAGGCAATACGCCAGGGTGCAAATGTAGTAATTGGTACACCAGGTCGTATTATGGACCACATTGATAGAGGCACTCTCAAACTAGAAGCCATCCAAATGGTAATATTAGACGAAGCCGATGAGATGTTAAATATGGGTTTTATTGATGATATAGAGAGTATTTTGAGCAATACTCCTGAAGAACGCCAAACGGTTTTCTTTTCGGCAACCATGCCAAAACCAATCATGGACTTGACCAAAAGATTTCAAGAAAATCCAGAAATAGTAAAAGTAACCAAAAAAGAACTTACAGTTTCAAACATAGAGCAATTTCATTACGATGTACGCATGGGTGCACGTACAGAAGCCATGAGCCGATTAGTAGATATGCATGGATTGAAATTGATGCTTGTTTTTTGTAATACCAAACGCATGGTTGACGAGTTGGTAGAAGAGCTACAATCACGTCAGGTAGCTGCAGAGGCCATTCATGGCGATTTGCGTCAGCAACAAAGAACGACTGTTTTGGCCAAATTCAAGCAGGGTGTTATCAATGTATTGGTAGCCACAGATGTTGCTGCACGTGGTATTGATGTAGACAATGTAGATGCAGTTTTCAACTATGATATACCTATGGATGACGAAAGTTATGTGCATAGAATTGGTCGTACAGGTCGTGCAGGTAGGTCTGGCAAGTCGTTTACGTTTGTTTGTGGCCGCAAAGATGCCTTGAAACTAAAAGACATAGAACGCTATATTAAATCGACAATCCCAAAAGGCGAAATACCTACTGGTGCAGAAATAGAAGTGTTTAGAAAAACAAAATTCGTTGAAAAAGTAGCCAATATGGTTAATGCAGACGAATTGAAAGATTTTGTGGATGTAGCTCAAAAACTGCAAGAAACAGGTATTTCAGATGCCAAACTAATTGCAGCTTTGTCTAAAATGTTGATGGGTAATGTAAGTAATAAAACTTATAACGATGATAATTTTAAAGTAGAAACTCGTGGTGATAGAAATACACCAAGAGACCGAGATAGAGTAAGCACTGGAAGCGACCGTTTTGAAAGGTCAGGCGATAGAGACCGAGATAGAGGTAGCAGATTTGATCGTGGCGACAGAGATAGAGACTTTAGGTCGGCCTCTCCAAGCAGATTTGATCGTGGAAGCGATCGTGGAGAATCCAGATTTGGCGGAAGTAGTCGTGGAGAATCTAGGTTTGGCGGAAACGACAGAGGCGAATCAAGATTTGGAGCTCCAAGAGAAAGAGAACCACGTCCAGTCATGGATCCTAGTATAAAAATGACTAAATTAGTCATTAACATTGGCAAAAATCAAAGAGTACGACCAGGAGATATAGTAGGTGCTATTGCAGGAGAATCTGGTGTAAATGGCAAAAATATTGGCGATATTGAAATAAAAGACCAACATACTTTTGTGTATGTACCCAAAGAAGATACTACCAAAGTGTTGGATGCTATGAACAATAACACCATCAAAGGATTTAAAGTAAATTTGGAAGTTGCTGACTAAATAATAGAACTCAAAAGTGTTTTTCTTACTGATAAATGCTTTTGAGTTTCCATTAATTGTTTTGTTTTAAAAAATTATCATAGATTTGAACTTTACAATTATTCATTTTGTATTAATAACATAAAGTATAAATAATATGGCACATAAAGCAGTAGAAATAACAGACGCAAACATTGATTCGATTTTGGCATCTGGCAAAACAGTATTGGTAGATTTTTGGGCAGAATGGTGTGGCCCATGCAAAATGATAGGTCCAACGATAGAAGAACTTGCAGGCGAGTTTGAAGGAAAAGCCATTGTAGGTAAACTAAATGTAGATACCAACCCAGCAGCTTCTGCCAAATTTGGCGTTCGTAGTATACCAACCTTACTATTTTTCAAAGAAGGAAACATGGTAGACAAGCAAGTTGGAGCAGTTTCAAAATCAGTTTTGGTACAAAAACTACAAAGTGCAATGAACTAATCCTGAATTTTAAATCTTTAAAAAGAGCAATTTATGTAAAGTAAGTTGCTTTTTTTTATGCAAAAAAATTAAAAAATCATGTTTTAATCAGCATCTAATTAATAAAAAGTAAAAAAATCAAAAATAAATATACCAAACATATTGAAAATTGAAATATTAAATTATTTTTGTTTAAATTTACTTTTAAAGGCATGAATACAAAAATTATAGTAATATTTTTTTCTTTTATATTTTTAATTTCTCAAGCACAAGATATAGTTCTTAAAAAGAACGGAGAAGAAATTAATGCCAAAGTTATAGAAATATCCCCAACCGAAATAAAATATAAACTTACCGAAAATTTAGATGGTCCTTTGTACACCATATTGAAAAGTGATGTTTTTATGATAAAATATTCAAATGGAACTAAGGATGTGTTCAATACAGAATCACCTGTTGTAATGCCCCAACAAAATAATGCCACTAACACTACTCAAGTAAAAGATGCTGATATAAAACCATCTTACTCTCAAGGAGTTTCTGATGCCTCAAAATATTATACAAAATACAAAGGAGCTGCAGCTGGTAATTTTATTGGTGGACTATTTTTGAATATATGTGCTTTACCTATTCCTATTGCCACAGGAGCTTCCACACCACAAGAATTTAACTTAGGCTTCCCTAATCCAGGATTATTTCAAGACGCTAATTACAGAAGTGGCTACACAGCAAGAGCTAAACGAATAAAACAAAACAAGGTTTGGCTTAATTGGGGTGTTGGTTGTGCTACAAATTCTTTTTTATATGTAATAACAAGTTTTATTACAAGACCTACAAACTAGTTTTTATGGTTTTTCTTTTAAAGAAAATTTTATCTATATTTATATTTCTATTATTTTATTATTCATATTCTCAAAATTCAAAGCCAAAACTTGCACAAGATTTTTTTTTAAATAGTATTTCAGATGATAGAAACCTAGAATTAGATAGCTCGTTAGAAAATACAAATACAAGCAACTTTATATTTTTTTTCTTGTTTTACAAAAAATGTATTTCTAGACACGATTTACCTAATCTTTGTAGATTTCATCCTACTTGTGGTAGCTATGGTGCCTTAGCTTTGAAAAAACATGGATTTTTTAAAGGAACCTTGGCTACATTTGATAGATTACAAAGATGTAACGAAAAGCATTATAAAAATCAATACATATATCTGCCATCTGAAAATAAATACTTAGACTTTCCTTGAAAAAAATCACTTTGATATTACTTTTTTTTGTATTCAAAAGTTACTCTCAGGATATATTTGATAAGAAATCGTCTTTAAAATATTGCACACATTTAATTTCAAAAAATGACTACCAAAGTGCAATCCAAGAGTTTGAAAGGATATTTTTTTTAAAATGGCACTCTGATACCCTTTTATACAACATGGCTTTGCTTCATTGGATAAATAACCAATTAAAATTGCAAATAAAAATGGAAAATGAATTAAAGTCGAATTTTCCAGATTCTAAATATGCTAACTTTTGGGATATTCAATTTAAGAAAAAAATCAATATAGACAGTCTAAAAAAAAGTGATACACTAAGGCAAGTACAGGCTTTAAAGTCATTTATTTTGCAGTCAAATTGGGATTGTTCGCAAGATTTAATACTTCAAAACAAAATAATACCTGTTTCTGAAAAAGTTGCAGCTATGACATTAATAGCTAAAGGTTATAAAATCAAAAAAAGAAGTCCTTTTGTAGGAGGATTGCTTTCTACATTTATTCCTGGTTTAGGAAAAATTTATGCTAATGAGGTTAAAGATGGTATTCTTTCTTTTGTATTTTCGGCAGTTTCAGCAGTAAGTCTGTGGAGAGTTTCTACTTATAATGGTCTAAATTCACCTTGGACGTATACACTTGGTGGAATTTCTGCTGGGTTTTATTTAGGAAATATTTATGGAAGTGTACAATCAGTAAAAAAGTATAACAAATTGAAATCAATAGACTTGAATCAAGCTAAATATGAATACTTTTTGGAAAAATAAATACTCATTCTATTTCAAAAATAATCAACATAATTATACTAAATTATCAATATGAATTATCAAAAAAATATTTTTAGGAGATAAAAAAATTAAAAGTAAATGAAGACTAATAAATGAAAATTATTTTTAAATTTATTCATAAATCTTACAATAAGTCATAAAAATAGCTTCACTTTTTTTTAATAAAACGCTTTTAAAAAAATTATTCCAAAATAGATAAAATATCTTGGGTGGAAAGTGATTTTACAAAACTCTCTTCAGTAGATATTAATCCTTGAGCAAGGTCTTTTTTTCTTTCTTGCAAAAGTAATATTTTCTCTTCCACTGTATTTTTAGAAATAAATTTATACGTAAAAACAGTATTTGTTTGGCCAATTCTATGTGCTCGATCTATGGCTTGAGCTTCTGCCGCTGGGTTCCACCAAGGATCAAGAATCAAAACGCAATCAGCAGCAGTAAGATTTAGCCCAACTCCACCAGCTTTGAGAGATATTAAAAATATTTTAATGGAATCATTATTTTGGAAATTCTCAACTTGTTTTTGTCTATCAGTAGAGGAACCATCTAAGTAACAAAAGTCTATTTTTTTTACTAAAAAATGTTCTTTTAAAATAGCAAGATATTTTACGAATTGACTAAAAATAAGTATTTTTCTGCCATTTTCGAGTGCTTCGTCTATCAAATAAAGTATATCGTTGAGTTTTCCACTTTCGCCATCAAATGTATCATCCACCAAAAGAGGGTGATTGGCTATTTGTCTTAATCTAGTAAGACCTTGCAAAATCATTAAACTATTTGTTTGTTTGCTTGTAGCATCGTTGATGATAGTATTTCTAATAAAAGACTTGGTTTCTTCATACAATAATTCTTGTTTTTCTGACATGGTACTAAACCTTACAGATTCGATTTTTTCAGGCAAATCAAGAGCCACTTGTTTTTTGTCTCTTCGTAAGATAAATGGTTTTACGATAGAAAATAATTTTTTATTTTGAGCACTATTTCCATTTTTTTCTATTGGTATTTGATAAGTATCTTTAAAATATTTTAAATTACCCAATAAACCTGGATTGGCAAACGACATTTGACTCCATAAATCAATAGTCGAATTTTCGATAGGTGTACCAGTTAAAATTAGTTTGTAAGAACTATTCAAAGATTTGACACTAATAGCTGTTGCCGATAAGGGATTTTTTATAGCTTGCGACTCGTCCAAAATGATGTAATTAAATGAAAAAGATTTAAACAAATCTTCATCTAATCTTACTATACCATAAGAAGTAATAAGCAAATCAAAATTTGAAAATAATGCTATATTTTTATCCCTTTGGCCACCAGCAAATACATGGACTTTGAGTGTAGGAGTAAATTTAAGAGCTTCTAAATGCCAATTATAAATCAAAGAAGTTGGTACAACAAGTAAAGAAGTACTATTTTCGGTATTCTTATTTATTTTTTTTAAAGATAGTAAGAAAGCCAATGTTTGTACGGTTTTACCTAAGCCCATATCATCTGCCAAACAACCACCAAATTTATATTTTCTCAAAAAGTGCATCCAATTATACCCAGCTTGTTGATATGGTCTAAGATTACCTTTAAAATCTTTTGGTAATGGCTCAGCATCAATTTCGGTAAAATTTAAGAGCGATTTCAATTTATTTTGCATCGAAACTACTACAATAGAATCATCTTTTAGGTTATCAACCAAAGATAAATGATGTTTTGGCAACTTCAAATCATCCTCGTTTTCGCCCTCAGCAACACTAAATGTAAATAATTCTGAATATTTTGAAAGCCAAGCATCAGGTAAAACTGCAATTTCTCCATTAGGTAGTTTAAATTCTTTTTGTCCTTTGGCAATAATTCTTTTTAAATAAACAAACGGAATAACAAATTCTCCAAAATAAATTTTTACATGTATATCAAACCAATCAATATTTTCGTTGATTTTAACGGATAAATTAGCCGAACCAGTAAAATATTTTTTAGAATCCTTACTACTTTGTTTTAATATAATTCCTTCATTTTCTAAATTATTCTTATTTTCTGACATCCAAAATAAAGCTTCATTTTTGGGCATAGTTGTTTTAGAATGTCGTAATACAAAACCCAAATTTTTCAAAAAATATAATATTTTTGCTTCTTCTTCAAAATCACGTTTTATTTTATAAAAATTGATTCCATTTTCAGTTTTTTCTTGTCTCACAAGCGTAGGATGTGGATGATCGGCACTAAATGGTTCTTCTGCATAATAAAATTTTAAATCAAAAACTATAGTTGAATCTTCTTCAACCAAAACTTCAGTTATAGTTTCAGAATCTTCAAGTTCAATATTGTCAGAGGACTTTTGAGTAATATTTTCAAATAAACTTGTAGATACATTTGCTTTTTTTAACTCAGAAAAAATAATAACAGCTTTGGGCTTACTTTCTTCCAATCTTATTTCAAATCCTTTGGCATATACATCAAAAGAAGCTATTAATTGATGTCCAAATTTTTTAAAAAAATCCTCTTCTAATCTGCGTGGTACTTCAATAAAATTTTTATTTAAAAATGGTCTTAACTTACTACCTTCTACATCTTTTTCAAAATTATACAACCTACCCTCGCACAAAAGCCAAGCGGGTTTTTGGCAAATTAGTTTAGATTTTTTATACTTAAACTCTACATTTTTATTGTTATGACGAATCGTGGGCAAATAGTGTGTATTCTCTTCATTTCTATAAAAATGAAAAAGTACTTTTGCTTTCTCAGGCTCCACCACTATTTCACGCCAAGTAGGTTGGCCATCGCTACCCATTTCAAATACTTTTTTGTCAAACAATAATTCAGTAATTTTTACCCTTTGGCGTTCCAAAAAATTTTCGATCAATTCTTTGATTTCAACAATAGGTTTTTCTTTGTTAAAAACTTTAAAAATATAATCATTTATTTTTAATTTTTTATCTCCAAATTTAGCATGAATGGCATCTGGCTGTATAGAATCAATAAGGGTTATTAATGCATAATCAGAAGTAGACAGCCCAGAATCAAAATCTTTAGCATTCTTACTCGAAATACTCTGATATTGAAACGTAAGTGTACCTTTTTCATTTATTTGAACAATAAAAGTTTCAAATAAAACACCTAAAAATTCGTGTTCTAAGATAGAATAGACAACTTGAAATGGCAACGTAGGAGATACTTTCAAAGCAAAAACTTGATTATGTTTAATAAACCAACTTTAAAATTAATTGAAATAAAATTATCTAAAAAATTAATTTCAAATTAAAAAAAATAGAATTTAAAAAGTGGAGTTAAAAAATATTTTAAGATGTATAAAATTTAATTTACCTTTGTTTTTAATTAGTCTAAATAAGAAATGAGAAAATACATACATGTTTTAATATTAATTACCATTATCGGTTGTTCTCAAAAAAGAAAAAACCCTGAGCCTGTGCCAGTACTCAATCCTAAACCCATATTAGAAAACATTTTTGACAATTTAATAATCCCTAATTTTAGAGATGTAGCTCAAAAAAGCGACAGCTTAGTAATAAATATCGAAAAATTGTGTGCAAACCCCAATCAAACCAATCTTGAAAATGCAAAAATAAATTTCGAGAATACATTTATAAGCTATCAACATATAAGCCCATATATGTTTGGTCCATCTACAGACGGAATTACAGATATTGGTGTATTAATAAATTTATTTCCAATTGATAAAATCGAAATTGAGCGAAGTATCACTGGTGGAAATTTAGTAATAAATAATGCAAACAGAAAAATATGTGGATTTGGTGCAATGGATTATTTATTATATCATACCAATGAAACTAATTTAATTATAGAATTATCTGATATAAACAGAAGAAATTACTTAAAAGCTGTTGCAAATGATATTAAAATAAAAATAAGTAATGCCAATTTGAATTGGAAAAATTATAGAAATACTTTTGTAGAAGATACTAAATTGACTGCCCAAAGTGCTATAAACGAACTATTTAACGCCAATGTAAAGGCTTATGAATTAATAAAAAACGATAAACTTGGCATACCATTGGGAATTGTAATAAAACAAGCAAGTGGAACTCGTCCAACAGATGTTGAAGGATATTACAGTGGAATTACCAAACAATTATTACTCGAAAATGTAAAAGCTGTAGAAAACACTTGGCTTGGAAAATCAAAAAATGGAAACGATGGCACTGGCTTTGACGATTTACTTTCTGAAAAAAATACTACATTAAAAGAAAATACGAAAAAACAATTTTTAGTAATTTATTCAGAAATAAATAAAATATCAGAAAATGAAAAAATATCAGATTTAATTACCAATCAATATCCAAAAATTACAGCCATATTTACACAAATATCAAGCAATACTCGATATTTAAAATCAGAATTAGCATCTGCCCTAGGTCTTACACTTACGTTTGATAGCAACGATGGAGATTGAAATAATCTTATTCTATGAAATTTAAGTATAATCCTTTTGAATCAACATCCATTGCACCATTAGTAATATTTAGAATATTTTTTGGTCTTGCAATGACATATAGCACTGGTAGGTTTGTGGTTTTGGGATGGATCAAGAAACAATATATTGATACTACTTTTCACTTTTCATATTACTTTTTCGATTGGTTGCCCTACCCTAATCAATTTGTAATTTATAGCTTATTTTTTTTTCTACTTACAAGCAGTATAGGTATATTATTTGGATATTTATATGATTATTGTAAATATGTTTTTTTTATTTCATTCAACTACATAGAATTATTAGATAAAACATACTATCTCAATCATTATTATTTGGTAAGTCTTTTGAGTATTTTAATACTATTCTTACCATTAGCAAATACTTTTTCGCTAGATAGCTACTTAAAAAATGAAAAAAAAAATATTACACCACGTTGGCACATTGATATTCTAAAATTTCAATTTGCTATTGTTTACTTATTTGCTGGTATAGCAAAAATAAACCATTCATGGCTCTTTGAAGGATTACCTTTAAAAATATGGCTTCCTACTTTTTATTATATACCTGTAATTGGCCCATATATGTCCTTAGAAATTACATCTATTTTTATAAGTTGGATGAGCATGTTATTTGATTTATTTATAATAATTTTTATGCTTATAAAACGAACTAGATTACTAGGGTATATTACAATAATTATATTTCATTTTATTACTGGCTATTTATTTTCTATTGGTGTTTTTCCATTGATTATGTCTTTGGGAATGATTATATTTTTTTCTAGTGAATTTAATCAAAAAATAGTAAATAAATTAGAAATATTACTACAAAAATCAAATTTTAATATTCATAGAAAAAACTTATTAAGTAATAATATAAAAAATTATAAAAACTATATATTTACATACAAGCATTTTAATTTTAATGAAATAAAACAAAAATTGACTACATTTTTTATCGTTATATATGTGCTTTTTCAAATACTTATTCCATTGAGATACCTACTATACCCATGTGATTTATTTTGGACCGAACAAGGGTACAGATTTTCGTGGCGAGTAATGTTGGTAGAAAAAACAGGAACTGCTACTTTTTGGATAACAGACCCAAAAACTGGTATAGAAAAATATATAATCAATAGCGAATATTTAAACAATTATCAAGAATTGCAAATGTCATTTCAACCTGATATGATTCTTGAGTTTGCTCATTATTTACAAAAAAAATACAGTACAAATGACTATAAAATAACCAAAATAAGAGCAGAAGTATTTGTGTCGCTCAATGGAAAACAATCTAAACTATTATTCGACCCACAATTAAATCTATGCCATTTAAATGATAGTTTTAGTAATAAATCTTGGATTTATTGCAAATAATAATAGATTTAATATTTTATTTTAACTAAAACATAATTTGCAATTCCATTTTTTATAAATTGCATAACAAATGACAAATATGCAAAGCGAAAAAAATAGAATTGACGAACTAACAGAAAAATTACACTTTTATAATCATCAATATTATCAAAATTCAGTTTCAGAAATTTCAGATTATGCATTTGATGTTTTAATGAAAGAATTACAAGAATTAGAAACAAAAAATCCACATTTAAAACACCAAAACAGCCCAACCGAGCGCGTTGGTGGCACTATCACAAAAAATTTTAAATCAGTTGTTCACCAATATCCCATGCTGTCACTTGCTAACACTTATTCAAAAGTAGAGTTAGAAGATTGGCAAATTAAAATAAATAAATTATTACCTAATCAATCTGAAATAAATAATTTAAACGAATACTTTTGTGAACAAAAGTTTGATGGTGTAGCCATAAGTTTGATTTACGAAAATGGTAATTTAAAGCAGGCCATAACACGTGGAGATGGACAAAAAGGTGATGATATTACTGCCAATGCCAAAACAATAAAATCTATTCCATTAGTAATAAAAGATAAAAATATACCAAATTATTTTGAAGTTCGTGGAGAAGTATATTTCCCTTATTCAAATTTTGAAAAACTAAATAAAGAGCAAGAAATTGCTGGTGAGCCTTTGTATGCTAACCCTAGAAATACGGCTTCTGGCACTCTCAAATTACAAGATTCGGCCGAAGTAGCCAGGCGTGGGCTCGATTGTTTTATGTACTACCTTCTTGGTGAAAACTTACCTTTCAAAACTCATTCTGAAAGTATGGAAAAATTACTAGAATGGGGATTTCAAGTATCCAAAACATATCAAAAATGTACTGGCATAAGTCAAGTTTGGGATTATATAAACCTTTGGGACACCAAAAGATTTGAACTACCTTTAGCTACAGATGGTGTAGTAATAAAATTAGATAATTTAATCCTTCAATCAGAACTTGGACTTACAGCCAAAAGTCCCCGTTGGGCCATAGCATACAAGTATAAAGCAGCTTCGATAAGTACAATTTTAGAAAAGGTAACCTATCAAGTAGGTAGAACAGGAGCTATTACGCCAGTAGCAAATATGAAACCTGTATTGTTAGCTGGCACAACCGTAAAAAGAGCCACTCTACACAATGAGGATGAAATTCTTAGACTTGATTTACACGAGGGCGATACAGTAATTATAGAAAAAGGCGGAGAAATTATACCTAAAATTACTTCAGTAGATGTATCAAAAAGAAGTTTTAATCTTAAAAAAATACAATTTATAAGCCACTGTCCAGAATGTGGAAATTTACTCCACCGAAAGGCTGAGGAAGCAGCTTGGTATTGCAACAACGACAAAGGCTGTCCACCTCAAATCAAAGGTAGAATTGCTCATTTTATCCATCGAAAAGCTATGAATATTGATGGCATGGGCGAGGAAACTGTTGAACAGTTTTATAATGCAGGTTTAATTCAAAATTATGCTGATTTATATGAAATAAAATATCTACAAATAGTAAGTTTAGATCGTTTTGCAGCAAAATCAGCACAAAATATCATTGATGGTTTAAAAGCATCAACAACTGTGCCTTTCGAGAAAGTATTATTTGCTTTAGGAGTTAAATTTGTAGGTAGTACAGTGGCTGATAAACTAGCTAAAAATTTTAAAAATATAGAAAATCTCAAAAATGCTACGCTAGAAGATCTTGTAGCTACGCCTGAAATTGGCGAAAAAATTGCAGAAAGTGTTCAATCTTGGTTTGGAGAAAAAGAAAATTTAGAAATCATAGAAAAACTAAAATCGTATGGTTTACAATTTCAAATTCAAGAAAAAGATGTAATCGTAGAAAGTCAAGCTTTGGCTGGTAAATCATTTTTGATTTCTGGTACATTCTTACAGTTTTCGAGAGATGAGTTACAAAATAAGATCATGGCTAATGGTGGGAAATTGCTTTCTGGAGTATCTGCAAAACTAAATTATCTTGTTGCTGGCGAAAACATGGGACCATCTAAACTTGAAAAAGCAAATAAACTTGGTGTGAAAATAATATCAGAAAACGAATTTTTACAACTGATTGAAAATAAATTATAAACTACTAAATATTACTTAAAATATGCAAAAAACAGTGCTATTTATTTTCATTTTTCAATCATTTATATACAGCCAATCAAGTAATAAAAAAGCTCAAAAACTATACGATGATGCTATTATAAAACTTCAAACTAGGCAGTTTGACCTAGCTAAAAACTTGTTTGAAGATGCTCTCAAAAAAGACGAGTGTTTTGTAGATGCCCACTATCAATTAGGGATTTTATATAAACAATACGAGCGAAATACTGATAAAATTAAGTTTCACTTCGAAAATATTTTGAGATGTAATCCTAATTATCAAAATCCATTTGTATTTAGAATTTTAGGAGAAACTTACTTACATGAAGGGAATTACAAAGAATCAAAAAAAAATCTATCTACATATATTACTTTTGAAAAAGAACCCATCCAATATTTAACAAAATCAAAGAATTTACTTCGCCATTGTGATTTTGCACTTCAAAACATAAGTAACAAAATCGAAATTAATGTTCGTAAATTGCCTGATATTGTTAATAATCACAAAAGTCAATATTTTCCAGTCGCTACTGCCGATCAGCAAAATTTAGTTTTTACAATACGTGATTATATTGGTTTTCAAGAATACGAAGACATTTATGTTTCAAAAAAAATAAATGGAGTTTGGGGACAAGCACAATCTATATCTGATAATATAAATTCGGCCAAATACAACGAGGGTACTTGTAGTATTTCGGCCGATGGCAAAACATTGGCTTTTGCGATTTGTGGCGGCCCTAACAGAACCGACAAAGATTGTGATTTGTATATTTCTTACAAAAATGGAGACATTTGGTCAGTGCCCGCCAACATGGGTGAAAACGTAAATTCACCTGCCTGGGACTCGCAACCCTCACTTTCGGGCGATGGCAAAACTATTTACTTTAGCTCTAAAAGAAAAGGAGGATTTGGGGAAGAGGATATTTGGATGACACAATGCGATCTCAATGGAAGATGGAGTACACCAGTCAATATGGGAGATTTAATCAACTCCAAAGGCCGAGAAGTTGCACCTTTTATTCATCCAAGTCTTACTACTTTATATTTTTCTTCTGATTATCACCCAGGTTTTGGTAGTTTCGATTTATTTGTATCATTTCGTGATTCTGTCAATTGGTCTGAACCACGAAATTTAGGTTTTCCTATCAATTCACACTTAGACGAAAGTGCCATATTTATCACCTCAGATTGTAAGAAAGCTTATTTTTCGGCCGAAGAGCAATCTATAAAAAAATCTGACCGTTACTTACTATATGAATTTGATATGCCCAAATCAGTATCTTGCCAAAATACAAGTACATACATTCAAGGCAAAACTTACGATAGTTACTCAAAAAATTATATAGCAGCTTCAGTAGAGGTTATCAATCTAAAAACAAATAAAACAGAGAGCTTTCTTACTTCTGATAGGATAGATGGAACTTATCTTGCTATTTTAAACGAAAATACTGATTATGGATTGTATGCCACAAAACCAGGATACTTATACAAAAGTCATACTTTTTCCTTTAAAAACTTACAAACTTTTGACCCTATTAATTTAGATATTTATCTTGATCCCATCAAAAAAGGGTCTTCTATTACTTTAAAAAATATATTTTTCAATACTGGAAAATTTGAACTTGAAAATGGTTCTCAAACTGAATTAGACAAACTTATTACTTTTCTTAATCAAAACTTAGAGTTAAAAGTTGAAATAAGTGGACACACTGATAATGTTGGGTTGAAAACAAACAACATGATACTTAGTACCAAAAGAGCTCAATCAGTAGTAAATTATTTGGTGGATAAAGGCATAGAAGAAACTAGAATTATTGCAAAAGGGTATGGAGATACACAACCTAAAATAGAAAATAGTACAGAAGATAATAAACAGCTTAACAGACGAATTGAATGTAAGATTTTATAATATTAAATCAACATCTATCAAAAGTTTAAATTTGCATTATACCGAGATTTATCTGTGTGCAATTGATTATTTTTGCATAAATCATAGTTAATACAGTATTGTATTTTCTTACTCAGATTTGAGATTTTTGAATCTTTCATAAAAAGTTATACTCATCAAAACCAAAAGTAAGTTATAAGCCAAATCCTCGATGGGTATTGTACCAAGTCTTAGACCAAGATTGTGCGAGTTGTTATACCAAACTATGGGAGCATCTGTAAAAAGACCAGTTAAAACTGAATTAACAACAAAAAAAGGAACTAAAATAATTAAAAATGTAACCCAAAATTGAGCCAAAAAATTGCTTTTTGTTACTGTTAAATGATAAGTAAGGTATATGCCTGCTCCTATACAGGCTAAAGCAGTGTACCAGTATTTGGTATAATAACAACCTGTACAAATGAGTAATATTATGGCAAATATGTTTATATAGTTGCTTTTAAAATATATCAACTTTTCTTTTAAATAAAAATGTACACATTCATAGATAAACATACAAGCAAATGGAACAGTTACAAAAAATAATATCTCTTCGAGCGGCAAATTATATACATATATTTCTGTAATATAATCAGGATTGAAACCCCAAACACCAAGATATGTAAAAAATGAATCCCAAAATAAAAAAAATGTACCTACCACAAGCATAGATGCAAAAACAAATTTCCATTTCGAGAAAAAGAATATTTTTTTCTCAAAACTCATTATCAATGGAAAAAATATTGTAATAAAGTTGATAAATAAATAAGTAAATTTACTCATAGTATGTTATTGTATTTTAAAAATTGTTTTTTTTGCTTGTTCAAAATATTTATACGGCACTACCAACATGCCAAAACAAACACCATCCTGTTTTGTGATTACTTTATGGTGAGCTTTGTGTGCCTTGCGAATAGCCAAAAAATATGCAAAATTTGAATTTCTAAAAATTTTAAACCTTTGGTGTATAAAAATATCATGTATCAAAAAATAAGTAAAACCATATAGAGTTATGCCAAGCCCAATAAAAAACAAAAAATTAAAGCCATGAATACTCCCCAAAATCATGCTTAAAGCACCAGGAGTAGCATAGATGAGAAAAAATAAATCATTTTTTTCAAACCAACTTTTGGTCGATTTGTCGTGATGGTCGCTATGCCAAACCCACAAAAAACCATGCATCACATATTTATGAGTAAACCAAGCCATAAACTCCATGCCTATAAAAGCCGCCAAAGTAACACAAAGGTTTAAAAAAAACATCTTAACTTATTTATCTAATTTTTAACATCTATTTTTTCTATACAAATCCTAAACCAAACTGTATATTTTTGTGGATTTTTTCTTACATCATGTATTACAGTAGCCCAGTCTTCAAACTTCCACTCTGACACTTCGAGTGGGTTGGGTTCTGGGTAACTATTAAAATTACCATAAAATACATGGTCTATTTCATTTTCAAAAATACCATTTTCTAGATCTGCTTTGTAAGTAAATACAAATTTTTTCTGTAATTTAGTATTGAATCCCATCTCTTCAAAAAGTCTTCTATTGGCTGCAATGTCGATAGATTCGCCTGGTCTGGGGTGTCCACAACAAGTGTTGGTCCACAATCCTCCAGAGTGATACTTGTCTACATTTCTTTTTTGTAATAATATTTGACTTTTATTATTGAATATAAAAACAGAAAATGCTCTATGCAACAAAGCCTTTTGGTGGGCTTCTATTTTTTCCATCTGCCCTATTTCAATATCATTGGAATCTACCAAAATTACATTTTCGGTCTGTAGTTGCATTTATTTAGTATAATATTTTAATTTAAAGAAGCCAATTCAGACTCGCTACAAATCTCTGATTGATATAAATATTGCTTAATAATCAACTTTAATTGTGCTTGATTGGGCAAATTAACATCTAATTTTGTACATTTTTTAAGTATTAAATTTTTGTCATTGATAATCTCGTTGTTGTAACCCAAAAATTGTGGCACATTTGTTTGTATAGCAAATCTTATCAATCTTAATTCTAAGTTTTCGGGACTATTTTTTATCACATTTTCAAGAATTTTTTTGCCATCTTTAAAATATTTTAATTTAGAAAATGGATTAATTACATGCTTTGCCATTACCATCATTGTTGCAGCTTTGTAGCCTTCATTAAGTACATTACTATCAGAAGATTTGTTTAAATCATAAATCAACTTTTTGGCAACATCTACAGATTCTACTGACTGATAAAATCTTTTTCTTAACTCTACTTCGTCTATCGAAAAAGCAAAAAAACAATAAAAAAAGGGTATTAAAAATATATTTTTTTTCATCTAATATTAAGCCAAACTAAGAGAATATTTGAAATAAGATTGTGTAAGAAGCAATATTTTTTGCGAATCAGGTATCCTAACTCTTTCTACCATTATTCGTTCTGGTGTAATATTTTGAATTTTTTTGAACAAATTAAAGTAATAAACATAAGCCACATAAACACCCAATTTGGCAGTAACTGGTAATTGCATTATACCAAGATATGCCTCTTTAAAATCTTTTTCAATATCGTCTTCAATTCTTCTTTTGGTACACAAATCAAAAGGTGCATATTCTAGCTCTGGAAAATAAGTACGACCAAGTTGTACATTGTCATGGTTGAGATCTCTCAAAAAATTAACTTTCTGAAATGCAGCACCCAACCTCAGTGCAGATGGCTTCAATTTATTGTACATCTCTTCATTGCCTTCTACAAAAACCCTCAAACACATCAACCCAACTACTTCTGCAGAGCCATAAATATATTCTTTGTAACTTTTTATATCATGTGATTCTTTGGTTAAATCCATTTTCATGCTATGTAAAAACGCATTGATAACATCAAAATCTATGTTATATTTATTAACAGTAAACTGAAAACTATTCAAAATTGGATTAAGACTTATCTTGTCTTCTATTGCCTGATAGGTATCATCTATAAATTTGTCAAGTAATTTTTGCTTATCAAATCCATGAAATGTATCAACAATCTCATCAGCATATCGCACAAAACCATAAATAGAGTAAATGTGTTGCCTTATGCTTTTATTAATTAATTTTGTGCCAATAGAAAAAGATGTGCTATAAGAAGTAGTAATAATTTTGCTACAACTAAAAGATGTCTTATCAAAAAGATGCTTCATACATTTGTTTTAATCATTGAACTAACACTTTTTTTGAGCAATTTGTTATAAAAATATGTCAATTATATTTATTTGTCTCTTGTATTATTTTAGCAATATACAAAAAAAATTATCTTTTAGTCAATAAATATAGATATTTGTAAAAAAAAATGCTTGGAAAAAGAACTACAAATTATTGTGCCGCCATCAATCGCTTTTGATGATATACAATTAAATTATTACATCAAAAATTTACTTAAAATTGATGATAATTCTACTTTTTTCGCTCATAAATTGAGACGTTCTATTGATGCTCGATCAACTTCAATAAAAGTAAATCTTACATTAAAAGTATATATCAATCAAGAATTTAAAGAGGATATTTTTTATACAAAACCTAAAATAGATGTTTCAAAATCTCCTCAAGCCATCATTATAGGTGCTGGACCAGCTGGGCTGTTTGCAGCACTCAAATTAATAGAAATAGGCATAAAACCTGTTATTTTGGAACGAGGCAAAAATATTAAAGAGCGAAGGCGTGATTTGGCGGCCATCAACAAAGAGCATATCGTCAATCCAGAATCAAATTATTGTTTTGGCGAAGGTGGTGCAGGTACTTACTCTGACGGAAAATTATACACTCGATCTCACAAGCGTGGCGATATTCAAAGAATTTTAGAAATACTATATGTACATGGTGCTCCATCAGATATTTTGGTTGATGCACATCCACATATAGGTACCAATAAATTGCCTAAATTAATAGAAAACATACGTGAAACTTTGTTGAATGCAGGTGCCGAAATTCATTTTAACACAAAAGTTACTGACTTTATTGTACAAAACAAAGAAATTAAATCTGTAATTACAAATCATAATTCTTACTTTGAAGGCTTAGGTGTAATCTTAGCTACTGGACATTCTGCTAGAGATATATTTTATTTATTGAAAGCAAAAGACATTGACATTGAAGCAAAGCCATTTGCCCTAGGAGTTAGAGCAGAACACCAACAAAGTTTTATAGACAAAGTACAATATCATTGTGAAGATAGAGGACAGTATTTGCCAGCATCAAGCTATGCTTTAGTTCAACAAGCTGATTTTGAGGGAGTTAGCAAAGGAGTATTTTCGTTTTGTATGTGTCCAGGCGGTATCATTGCTCCCTGTGCTACAGAATCAGGCGAAATTGTAGTCAATGGATGGTCGCCAAGCAAACGAAATAATGCTTTTGCCAACTCAGGTATTGTGGTTTCAGTGGATGAATCAGACTGGAAAAAATACAATGCTTTTGGTTCATTGGCAGCTTTAGAATATCAAAAAGAAGTAGAAAAAAAGGCTTGTATTTTGGCGGGAAATTCCCAAAAAGCACCAGCTCAATTGCTACAAGATTTTGTACAAAACAAAGTTTCTGGATCTTTGCTTCCATCGTCTTATACTCCAGGACTTAGCTCTGTAGATTTACGTGAAGTATTGCCAAAACCTGTTTTTGAAAGACTTAAAATAGGATTTAAGGCATTTAATACTAAAATTAAAGGCTACACAACCAACGATTCTCAAGTGGTTGGGGTCGAAAGCAGAACATCATCGCCAGTAAGAATACCCAGAAATAAAGAAAACTGCGAACACATTTCAACAAAAAGACTTTTCCCTTGTGGCGAGGGTGCAGGGTACGCTGGTGGCATAGTATCAGCAGCTATGGATGGCGAAAGATGTGCATCGCACTTAGCAAAAATATACTTTAATAAAAATTAAAATATATTACCAATAATCAGGGAAGGTTCTACAATAATGTATATAATCAATTTTGGGTATAACGACCTTAGATTCGCTCAATTTGTTTGAAATCTGACCTCTATGGTGGGCTGAATGGTTGGCTATGTGAATAAAAATGTCAAATAATGTATTAAAATAATTTTCGCCATTTGTTGTTACATATTCTATTTTGTCGGCTAAATCTCTAGGTTTAATTTTAGTAATATATTCAACGAAAAGTGAAGCAATCTCATCGTTCATTTCTTTAAGTTGGGTAGTATTGTGGACATCCCAAACTTTGTAGTTAAAACTTTTTTTAGGATAAAATCTAGCAAACCATACATATTGAGCATTCAAAACATGACTCAACATATTTAAAATATATTCATTTTGGACATTGTTTTTTTCTACAGTTTCTATCAAACATTCATTTGCCCAATGATTGTAATTAAACAAACGCAACAAATACTCTTTCATAATAATGTATTTTTTTTTGTAAATTTAGTACATAATATTTAATAATCAATAGTCAAAATAGGAATAATTAAAGGATAATTTTTTTACAAATGATATTTTTAATTTAAAACTACCAATATTTTGAGTACTTTTGTATAACAAAAAATCTTTTTGAGGGATTTTATTACTAAAAATATAATTGATTGATGCTTAGAATAGCTTTCGTATTAATGTTTTATTTCTATAATATTACTTTTTTATATTCACAACAAAATTATTACGACCCCAATAATCCCAATAGCCCAAACTACAATCCTTACAATAGTACTCAATTTAACAACAATCAGTCAAAATCAGATTCCTTGGCCAATCTTGATGATACTACCACCACATATAAAGTCAAAAAAAAATGGTCTTGGAAAAAAAATCCTACAGTGGCCACACTAGCTTCTGTGGTTTTGCCTGGAGCTGGCCAAATCTATAATAAAAAGTATTGGAAAGCACCCATAGTCTGGGTTTTATTGGGTATTTCAAGTTACTTTACGCTTGTTAATCACAACAGATATTTGGATTACAGAAATGGATATTTTTACTTGAGTGGCTACCAAGAAAATGAAAATGGACAAGTTGTTCCTTTCAAAAACTATGAAGAGAGGGCTCAAAAATATAATGAATTAGTCGATAATGAATATGGATTTCCTGGACTGATGGTTAGAAACAAAATGCCAGAGTTTTTTGACAAAGGCGATAGTTCTGATTCTACTAGAACTGGCAGCAATTTGGCTTTTATAAGAGACCAAGCCAGACAAACTAGAGATTATATGGGTTTAGGATTGATTTTGGTTTATGTATTAAACATTGTTGATGCTGCTGTAGATGCCCATTTTACAGACTATGATGTGTCAGATAAATTAAGTATTAAATTTGAACCCAAATTTATTTCTCCCCTTGGCACCCCACAATATGGCTTGGCATTAACAATGACATTTCATCAAAATAGAAAAAGAAATCTTACAAAATATTAAGAACTAAAATTTTAATTTAATATGAAAATATTACTAATTGGATATGGCAAAATGGGCAAAGCCATAGAAGGAATTGCTATCAAAAGAGGTCATACTATTGCAGGAATTATAGATGTACAAAATTTTGCTGATTTTGACAAATTCAGTAACTCAAATGTAGATGTTGCCATTGAATTTACTACTCCAAATTCGGCTTATATCAATATACTCAAAGGTCTTCAATCAAATATCCCACTTGTAGTAGGCACTACTGGTTGGCTTGATAAAATGCCAGAAATACAAAAAATGGTTGCTGATACTGATGGAACACTCTGTTATTCGAGCAATTACAGTGTAGGAGTCAATATATTTTGGGCTGTAAACGAAAAACTTGCCCAACTTATGCAACCTCAATCAGACTATGATGTAACCATGGATGAAATACATCATGTCTACAAAAAAGATGCTCCATCTGGTACTGCAATCACAACAGCAGAAGGTGTAATAAAACATCTAAATCGCAAAAAAAAATGGTCTATAGATATAGAATCTATCACTCAAAGCGATTTGTTTATTGCTCACAAACGCATCCACAATGTACCAGGTACACATACTGTACGCTACACCTCCCCTATTGACAGTATAGAGCTTACTCACACAGCTTTTAATCGTGAGGGATTTGCCACTGGAGCTGTTTTGGCAGCAGAATTTATTGCCACCAAAAAAGGATTTTTTACAATGAAAGACGTTTTATCATTATAATTATATCAACTAAATTTTATGGCATTAATAGGCAATATCTTACTAATAGAATACGTTGGGACAAATAAAACCAATGAAGTAATAAAAAATAAAAATACATTTGTAAACACAAAAAAAGTCCAATCCCAGGCTATGGGTACACTATCCATGTAATAATTGGCTGGATCTAATGGAATGATTTTGAAATAATATTGAATAGCACAAAATACAATAGCCAACGTATTACCATAAAGCAATCCTTTGAGAATAAGCACAATTCCATTTCTATAAAAAACCCCAATAATAAACCTATCACTTGCCCCTAGTGCTTTTAGAATCCCAATCGTTTGGGTTCGCTCCATAATTATGATTATAAGCGAAGAAATCATATTAAAACAAGCCACTATAATAATTAAACCCAAAAAAATAATAACATTTTGGTCTAGTAAATGAAGCCAATCAAATATATAAGAAAACTTATCTGAAATTTTCTCAAGCGATAAATCATAATCCATTTCATTGAAAATAAACTTTGATGTAGAATCAATGGCAGACATATTATTCAAAAAAATTTCATAGCCACCAGATAATGTATCAGGCCACTGATTAATTTTTCTTATCAAATTGATATCAGCTATGAGTATATGCTCATCAAATTCGTCCATTCCAGTATTAAAAATGGCCGAGATTTTAAGTTTTCGTACTCGCGGTGGATTCTGAACAAAATAAACAAATATCTCTTCAGATATTTTTAAATCTAATTTGTTTGCCAACTTATTACTAATCATAACTTGTTTACTGTAAGAAGTATCCAAAAAATTGATAAATTTTCCATGAATTATATTTTTTGAGAATAAAGATGTATCATAATTTTTATCCAATCCTTTAATCACAATGCCATGCACAGCAGTATTTGTTTTGATTAATGCAGCTTTCATGCTGTAAGGGTAGATTGATTTTACATTCTCGTTTTTGAGGCAATTTTGGATAAATTTTGGATTAATTACAATGGGTTTTTCTTCGTAAGATTCGTTTAAATCATATTTTTTAATATTGATATGCCCACCAAAACTAAATATTTTATCAACAATATTTTTCTTAAATCCTACTAAAATGGCAAATGTGATTATCATTACAAATATACCTGAAGCTATGCCAGCAATAGTAATTTTGCTGACTAATGCCGAAAAACTGCCTTTTTCTGGATGTCGAATTTTAGTGGCTATAAATGAAATGGATTGCAATTTTTTGTCTATTTTTGCAACAAATATAATAGTTTGTAGCTTTTTAGAACAAAACATTTTTATTATCTATCTACGATGACATTTTCTGCAATTATTCAATCCTTTCGATTAAGAACATTACCATTAGCATCTGCCTGTATATGTATGGCTGCTATATTAGCAGCTCATTATCAATGTTTTAGCATCAAAATTTTTGTCTTATCCTTACTTACAACTATACTTTTACAAATTTTATCAAACCTTGCCAATGATTATGGAGATTCCCAAAATGGTGCTGATAATGATCTACGACAAGGCCCACAACGAGCCGTGCATAGTGGATTAATTTCAAAATCAGAAATGAAATTACTAATTTATTGTTTTATTACTGCATCGCTCGTTAGTGGAATAGCACTGTTATGGGTTTCGTTTGGTTTGTTTTCTATGTCATTCTTACTGTTTTTAATTTTAGGATTTGCATGTATTGCAGGTGCATATTATTACACAGCAGGCCAAAAACCCTATGGATACGCAGGATTGGGCGATATCAGTGTTTTTGTCTTCTTTGGAATTGTAGGTGTAGTGGGAGGCTATTTTTTATATTCAAAAAACATAAATTTTTACATTTTCTTACCAGCAATTTCAGTTGGATTTTTATCTGTTGCTGTTCTTAATCTCAACAATATGCGTGATATTGATGCTGATTTTTTTGCCAAAAAACTGACTATTCCCGTAAGAATTGGTTATATAGGTGCCAAATATTATCACTTTTTGTT
Source organism: Cytophagales bacterium (assembly GCA_013297755.1). Classification (GTDB taxonomy): domain Bacteria; phylum Bacteroidota; class Bacteroidia; order Cytophagales; family UBA9547; genus REAG01. The sequence goes on along the minus strand of JAAFIH010000011.1, from coordinate 37,097 downwards.
GATTTTATTAGCTTTTATTTCAGCTATTTTATTTCATTTGATGGTCATTGGATTTGGCAAAACAATGTTTTTTATTTTGGCTTTTATACTTTTAGGAATCGACCTTAAATATTTATTATCTACAAAAAAAGGGGATAAAATAGATCATCTTCTCAAAAAAACAGCTTTATTCACTTTGTTTTTTGTAATACTTTTTGGATTAAGTATCTTGTCATAATAATTATTTTATTTCATACAAACTCCAAACTTTGGCTCTCGATAACCAATTATTGATATTAAAATTACTCAACCATATTGGAATTGTTTTATATATAACAGTAATATTTTGTAATTTTTGCTCATCTTCTAGCTCAAAGCCTTTATAAAATACTAAACTTGCTTCATTTTGTATTGGCTTTATATCTTTGATTTGATTTGGCTCTATTTTGATATAATTGATTGACTTAGGTTCATAAAAATCATATTTGATTGTACCCCAATAATATGGATTTTCGCCTATATAATATAGATTAATTTTTTGGTCTGAATAAGCATATATTTGTTTGAAAAACCCAACTCCTTCGTGGGCTGGTTTTAAGGCACAAATGGTAATTAAGAGTAAGTTTTGAATAATAATTAAACTAAAAATAATTTTAAAATACATTTTACTTTTTTGTATTTCAATTTTCTCATAAAATCGATCATAAAACATACAAATTAATATACAAAAATAAGGAACTAGTGGATATAAGTATCTTATTTCTTTGTAACCATTCATATTATGTCCTAGTAAGAATAACCAAATAATAGCTACAAATAAATGTTTATATTCATATACAGAAGCTATAAAAAAAACGATTAAAAAAACCAAACTTAAGGGCGGAGCTACGTGCATGATAAATAAAGTTGCATAGTGCCACCAAGGAAAAACGCCCCAATTATTTGATAATCCTTGAATTAATTGCAAATCAAAATAATTGTATGGCACAAAAATAAGTTTGACATAGTACCAATAATCTATGCCTACTTCGGCAGCTACCAGTACCAAAAATCCCAAAAACATATATATAGCTTCTAAAAAAGTCATTTTTTTGAATACAAGCATCCAAAGTCCAATAGCTGCAATAGCAAAAGCAACTTGAAACCTCAATATAAATGCAAAGCCAAATAATAGTCCTACAAATAAGTAATAAAATCCTTTTTTATTAACTAATTGATAATAATAAATCAAACATAACCCTAAAGCTAGAAAAATACCAGTCCAATTTTCACCTTGAAATCGAGCGTGTATATAGGGAATAAACCACAATAAATTTAAAGCAACAACTGCCCAAAAAAACGCTTTTTCATTTTTAAAATATGGTTTTGAAAAAAATAAAATTAAAAAAAACGATATCCATCCCAAAAAACCAGATAAAATTCTAAAAAATGTGGCCATATAAAATGGATTAAAAATACCCAGTTTCATGGCTGCGTTGCTTACAATATAAACCATAAAAGGTTGCACTGCTTGCCTAGCATCTGAGCGATGTTCCCAAGGCATATCGATTTCGTTGTCTACCATACCTAATTTAAAAGCCGCAAATTCGTTTATCTGCCAGTGTTCGTCTGGATTGTGATAGCCAACTGAAAAAATACAGGTAATAATTTGTATAAAAATACCTAAAATAAAAACATATTTATAGGATATAAAGAAGGATAATAGTTTATTTTTCACTATGTTGTATAAATCAATTTAAAAAAAATCTAAAACAATGACTATTTATTAAATACAAATATAAGATTAAAACATGAATCAACATATTTTTTCTGAATTTTGAAATATCATAAAATGTAATGCAAAAGAATTATAAAACCTGTAAATTATAATTTAGGATTAAAGAGAAGAGTTAAAAAAAAGTTTAAAAAATAAATACATAAAAAATTTAAAATTAATTTGTATTTCAAAACCTTGATATTATATTTGCATCAGAATTAAACAATGGTCGATGGTGTAACTGGCAACACGTCTGTTTTTGGTACAGAAGAGTCGAGGTTCGAGCCCTTGTCGACCAACAAAGCTCCCAACATCATTGGGAGCTTTTTTATTTTTATAATAATCTTCCAATTAAAATTACTTTTTACCACTACAATATCTAATTTTGAGTATCTTTTCAGAGAAATATTATTTTTTATCTAATTTGGCTTCCCTTTAAGATTACTTTTTATCTTTCAAATTTCCACTTTTTAGTTTTTTTTTGAAAAATAATTTTAGTGATTTTACTTGAATTCATCTGTTTGGTATCGAAAAATTATAATTTTTCGTTTTTGAGAGACATTATTTTTCTTTTTTAAACTCTAAATGATATGTCCCTTCAAACTTCATTTCTTTGGAGTTAATGCTATTTTGCTTTTTTGATATTTAGTTTTTGCATTAGTTCTGCCTTTTTCTTTGTTTATTTTGCAAATTGATGAAACAATGGCTGCAAATAGGATTTATTGTATTTCTAAAACCATTTTAAAGTATCATTTATAAAATTATTGGAATTAAAAGGCATACCTTTTATAAGTCAAACCTAAATTTATTTAAACACTATTTTATATCAAACCGAAAAATTAAGATTACATTCCTATAATTTTTCTACCACTTGGGGAGAAATTAAAAGAGGGGTTTTAGCAAAATTGTAATATTAGTTTTTCGGTTCAATATAATTATTGTATTGAAATTATATAATAGTTTTTCTTACCTTTTTGAACAAGTAAATATTTTTGTCTTATTAAATTAAATATTAATTTTTGTGATGGGCTATCAATTTTTTGTTTGTTGATACTTACACCTCCGCCCTCAATCATTTTTTTGGCTTCTCCTTTTGATGGAAATATTTGGTTTTGGGTAATATTTGAAAGCAAATCAGCCACTGTTGATGTATTTTCAAAAACATCTTTATTGATTGAAATTTGGGTTACCCCATCAAAAATTGCCAAAAATGTATCTTCATCTAGTTTTTGTAGTGTTTCAGTAGTGCCTTTTCCAAAAAGTATTTCAGAGGCCTCAATGGCATTATCAAGGTCAATTTGGCTATGAACCCTCACTGTAACATCTTCTGCCAATGCTTTTTGCAAAATTCTCAAATGAGGTGCTTCTTTATGGGCGGCTTGTAGTTTTTCTATCTCTTCTTTAGATTTTAAAGTAAAAATTTTAATCCAAGCTGCCACATCAACATCGGCCGAATTGAGCCAAAATTGATAAAAACGATAAGGCGAGGTTTTAGTTGGGTCGAGCCAAACTGTGCCACTTTCGGTTTTTCCAAATTTTTGTCCATCTGATTTTACCATCAAAGGGCAAGTAAGAGCGAATGCTTCGCCATTTGCTTTTCTGCGAATGAGCTCGGTGCCTGTAACAATATTTCCCCATTGGTCGGACCCACCAAGTTGTAATTTGCAATTTTTGTGGGTATAAAGCCAATAAAAATCATATCCTTGCAATAATTGGTAGCTAAATTCTGTAAACGAAAGTCCAGTTTCTAATCTTTTTTGGACAGAATCTTTGCTCATCATGTAGCTCACGGTGAGGTGTTTTCCAATGTCCCTTAAAAAAGTAAGAAAACTAAAATCTTTCATCCAGTCATAATTATTCAATAACTCAGCTGGATTTTTTGAAGTATTAAAATCCAAAAACTTACGCATTTGATTTTTAAGGCTTTCTACATTATGTTGCAAAACATCTTCAGAGAGTAAATTCCTTTCGGCCGATTTGCCAGAAGGATCACCTATCATACCAGTAGCACCACCTACAACCAAAATAGGCTTGTGGCCAGCCATTTGCAAATGCTTGAGCATCATTACAGATACTAAGTGGCCTACGTGCATAGAATCAGCAGTGGGGTCTACGCCTACGTATGCAGTAACCATTTCTTTTTCGAGCATTTGTTCGGTGCCAGGCATAATGTCATGCACCATTCCACGCCATTTTAAATCTTCTATAAAAGTCATTATTTTGATATTATTTTGATATTATTTTGATATTATTTTGATATTATTTTGATATTATTTTGATATTATTTTGATATTATTTTGATATTTTTTTGATATTTTTTTGATATTTTTTTGATATTTTTTTGATATTTTTTTGATATTTTTTTGATATTATTTTGATATTATTTTGAAATACTTTTTATGTATTTTTTAAATTTATCTAAATTAAATATGTTATAAGTTAATTAAAAATCAAAACTTATAACTTATAACTTATAACTTATAACTTCATTTTTAAGCAAATGATAGACCTCAATTGCATCTATTAAGTGAGGTATATTTTTTTGATTTGATATATAAATTGGAAAATCATTTTTATCTTTTGGAATTTTCCCATGCGATCCTTTGATATCATTTGCATCAATAGAAATAATATCCATAATAGTTCTGAATCCTAGTTTTTTCTTCAATAATTTCCAAATAATAGTAAGGATTGGAAATTTAATTTTTTTATTAATTATCATTTCTGCTGGATCATAGCCAGGTTTTTTATGAATATCTACCATACGAGCATAGTCAGGTGCAAAGGCATCGTCAAGCCAAAAATAGTATGTAAACCAACAATTATCGGCTGCAATCACAATTAAATCGCCACATCTTGAGTGGTTTAATCCTACTTTAGCATCGTTTTTATAAAATACTTTTTCAACTCCATCAGTATTTTCGAGTAATAATTTTATTTTTTCAATATTTTCTTTATCTTTTATATATACATGTGCCACTTGATGATCAGCAACTGCAAACGCTTGGCTTGCACCAGCATCTAATATTTCTAATTTATTTTCAATTCTTACCGAAATATAGTTATTTATTCGTAATATTCTGTTGATATGAATAGGTTTATTAACATCAGTAATCCCATATTCTGATAAAATGACAATATTTGTATCATTCGACTCATAGTATTGAATAAGTTGTTTTAAAACAGTATCAATTTCAACTAAATCATTGCTGATTTTTGAAAAATCATTGCCAAATCTTTGTATATTATAATCAAGGTGAGGCAAATAAATAAAAGTAAGTGTTGGATTTTTTGATTTATCAGCAATAATACTGGCTTCTGCAATCCATTGGCTAGATTTAATACTTGTTTTGGGACCCCAAAAATGAAAAAGTGGAAATTGACCCAATTTTTGTTGTAATTCATCTCTCAAGGAACTTGGAAAAGTATAAATATCAGGTATTTTCTGTCCATCGGCTCTATACTGTGGTCTTGGTGTGCAGCTAACATCTACATTCGCATACATATTAAACCACCAAAACATATTACAAACTGTTATGTTAGGGTTTATATTTTTAAGTTCATCCCATAGCAAAGGACTTTGGATTAAAGCATTGCTTTGTTGCCAAAATCTTACTTCTTTAGTATCAGCATACCACCAACCATTGCCTATAATACCATGAAATTCGGCAGTTTTGCCAGTAAGATATGTGGCTTGAGCTGTGCAAGTAACAGCAGGGACACAAGGTCGAATAGTAGTAATATTTTTTGATTTTACCCAATCTGCTAGAAATGGCATTTTGGGCAAGAGTTTGCTTGTAAGCCCAACTACATTAATAACAACTGTTTTTTGCATAAAATAAACATTAAAACAAAAAAACCGCTAAATTTAACTTTAGCGGTTTTTTAAAGAGCCCCCGATCGGAATCGAACCAACGACCTACTGATTACAAGTCAGTTGCTCTACCAGCTGAGCTACAGAGGCTTTTCCCTATTGGGATTGCAAAAATAGAAATCTTATTTTAATTTGCAAAATATTATAATTATTTTTTGAAATATTTTTTAATTATTTTGAGATAGCTTCTATTAATTTTGATTTTTCTATAAAGCCAACATTAGACCAAGCCTCTTTTTGATCTTTGAAAAGTACTATAGATGGATATTTATCAACCCCAAGCCTAGCACAAAGATCTTTTTCGAGGTCTACATCTATTTTTACAACTTTTATATTTTTATTTTCGACCTCTATTTGATTAATAATTGGAGCAAGTTGTTTGCATGGAGGACACCACTTGGCCGAAAATACTGTCAATACAGGCAAATCAGATTTGATAAGATTCATAAAATCTACATTGGTCATTCCTTTGTAAATATTTTCGGCTCCAACAGGTTTTTTTTTCGATAGCCAATCTTTATAACCTCCCTCGAGATTATAAATAGTACTGAAGCCATTTGAAGCTAAAATTTTACTTGCCTCAGCACTACGACCTCCAGAAAAACAATAAACAAAAATCGGTTTTGATTTATCTAAATAAGTAATATATTCTTTGAACTCCTCTTGATTATTGAAGTCTGCGTTTAAAGAATTTTCTATGGCTCCATTTTTAAACTCTTCTAACGTACGCACATCCAATATTTGTGGATTGGGTACAGAAATTATTTTTTTTTCGAAACTTTTGGGCGGTAAAAGTTCTATTTTCTGTGCTTTTACAAAAATAAAGGAATGCAAAAAAACGATAAATAAAATCTTTTTCATTTTCTTAAATGGATAAATACGTTATTCAACTTTAGATATTTTACTACGTACAACCTCTACTGCACGTTTCATTTTTTCTACATTTTCGTTGGCAGTTTTCTGATTGATTAGATTTGCCTCACTATCGGCTTTGAGTTGCACAAATTCTTTTTCGTTATCTTTTAGTTTTTGTTCAAGTTTTACTTTTTCGCTTCTGTTATCAGCCATACTAGATTTTATGTCCTCGCCTTTAGAAATCATTTTCTCTTGTTCTTTTACAGTTGTGGATAGTACTTTTTCTGCATCTTTTATTTGGTTATTGATGTCAAAAATATATTGTTCTAATCCAAAATCATGGAGCAATTTAGTAGCATTTGTATATGTTTTTGGGCTGGAGGTGGCATTTAGTACCACAGTGCTATCTTCAAAAGTGTACCAAACTACAACTCCTTTTTTAGTAGTTGCAACTTTAGATATTACTCTAAATGGAGCATTTGCAATAGATGGAATAAATGCTTTTTCGCAAGTATATATTTTGCTTTTGCTTTTATATCCACCCCATTCTTTCATTTTTTTTTCCCAGGCATCTCTTACTAAATCTTCATCTAATTCTAAGGTTGTAGACAAACCAAGTATGTTTTTTTCTGCAATAATTTCTACCGTTTCTGAAACTAAAACTTTTTGAGCATGGATACAAGAGTAAGAAATTGACAAAGCGATGATTAATTTTTTCATTTTATTTTTTTAATTTAAGATGATTTATTTTTTTGAATCATAAATAGTAAAACCAATAATCCATAACAATACGCCTAGAAACGTACCAATGATAACTATAATAGAACGCTTTGGTTTGGCTTTTTTTAGGGCTGGTTGCGCATTCTCTAATATTTCTATTGTATTTATTTTTGTATTTACAAATATTTCAAATTGGTCGCACTTTAGTTTTTGTAAAGCATAATTTTGATTTTCAATTTTCAATTTTTGTAGTAAATCAAGGTATTTATTACTTTTTTTATCTTTCTCAAGTGCTGTTATATGTGTAAGAATTTCATCAACACCAGATTTTATTGCTGATAGCCTTTTTTGGTGTGTTTCTCTAATAATTAAATTTCTTTTTTGAATTATTGATGCAAAGTTATCGTTTATTAGTTGTGCTACATCGTTTGCAATAAGAGCAACAGTGTCTTTGTCTTTATCAAAAACGGATATTTCAATTCCTCCATTTGGTGCTCGCTGAAATAAAATGTTTTTATCAATCTGCTTAAATAACATATCTTTTAAAATATTTCTATTGAGGGTTGTATCTAAATCATACCTATTTATTAAATTATACTTTTTAGATATTACTTCTTTTATTTGTCTGCTTTGGCCAAATGCCATAAACTTTTCTGCATTATCTCTATAATCAACAGGAAGCAAATGGTCGAATAATTTAGGATCTGCTTCTTCTTCTCTTAAGCAATAAAATATTACTTTTGAGTTATACTCAATTGGTAATAAAATAGCATATATAATGGTAGATGCAATAATAATTAAAGTTGATATTGCAAAAGTTTTTGGTCGCTTTATTACTGATTTGTAAAATTGAAATAGATTTATTTCTATTTGCTGCATATTTTATTTATTTTATTTTTTGTCAAAATTAATATATTAAAGCAATAACTTATATAATATTTAAATATTGTTTAGTAACTAGATTAAAATTTTGAATTTTTTGCCAGGCATTGTTTGAATTATATTCTTAAACTCGAGTTGCAGTATAGTGTTACTTATTTTATTGATATTAATTTCGGCTTTCCAAGCCAAATCATCTATGGTTATGTTAGGATTTAGAGTAATAATGTCAAATATTTTTTTTTCATCACCTTCAAGTCCTACATCAATTTGTTCTATATTCTTACTTTTTTTTGTTTGAGATTTTGAATCCCAGTTCAAAAGTTCAATTAAATCTTGTGCATTTTGATAAATTGATGCTTTATTTGTACTGATTAATTTATTGCATCCTAGCGAGTATTTGTCGGTAGCTCGACCAGGTACTGCATATACATCTACGCCATAGTCGTTGGCTATTTCTGCTGTAATGAGAGCACCCCCTTTTTCGGCTGCCTCTACTACAATTAAAATATCAGATAATCCAGCAATAATTCTATTTCGTGCAGGAAATCGTGGTGCATCTGGTATTGTACCAATAGGGTTTTCGGTAATGATTCCACCTACATTTTGCATTTCTTTTGCTATGTTCTTATGTACTGCAGGATAAATAATATCGATACCACTAGCCATTACACCTAAAGTAGAAAGGTTGTTTTTCAAAGCTGATTTGTGGGCAGCTATATCTATTCCATAAGCTAACCCGCTGACTATCAATGGATTGTAGGTCGAGAAATCTTTTATAATCTGCTCGGTCATGGCTTTGCCGTATTCGGTAGCATTGCGAGTGCCAACGATACCAATAGTCTTTGGTTGGTTGAGATCAATATTTCCTTTTATATACAATAATGATGGAGCATCAGGAAATTGTTTTAGTCTTTTTGGGAAGTCGTCATCTGTAAAAAATACAATTTTTATATTTTCCTTTTTTGCTTTTTCTAATTCTTTTTCGGCTCGTTGTATGACATCAGACGCTATGATTTGACTCGCAATAATTTCGCCTATATTTGGTATTTTGACAAGTTTGGATTTGGTAGTTTTAAAAATATTTTCAGCCGAACCACAATAACTTACCAACTGTTTGGTTAGTAAATTGCCCACACCAGGCACCATGCCAATGGCAATTTGATAAATTTTTTCTGCTTCGTTTAGTTCTGTCATTTACAAAAAAATTATCTAAACCAATCTGCATACATGGTATAATTGTTGGCTATTCGTTCTATTAATTGTTGGGTTTGTTCTTGGCTTAATTCTTTTACTTTTTTGGCAGGAACACCTGCAAAAATACTTCCTGTGGCTACTTTTGTACCTTCCAAAACGACTGCACCTGCTGCGATAATACTATTTTTTTCGATGTAAGCACCATCCATAATGATAGCTCCCATTCCTACAAGTACGTTGTCTTCGATGGTACAACCATGCACTATAGCATGATGGCCTATCGAAACATTATTGCCAATGATAGTGCTATGTTTGAGATATGTACAATGAATACAGGCACCATCCTGAACATTTACTTTGTTGCCCAAAACGATAGTGTTTACATCTGCTCTTACTACTGAGTTGAACCAAAAAGTACAATCTGTACCAGCAGTAAGTTTACCAATCAAAGTAGCATTTTCGGCCATCCAAGAGTTTTCGCCTAGTTTTGGAGTAATTTCTTCGACTGATTTTATTAAAGCCATAGTAAGAATATATACTTTTAAAAATATTTTTTGACTTATGAATAGATAAAGTTTTTTATTTTTTGAATCAAATCGTCAAAGCTATTTTTGGCTTTTTGTCTTGTTTCACTACCTTTGGCAGGTGCAAAAAATAGTGTTATAATACCACCCAAAATTGCACCTATTGCTACAAACAAAGCTATATCTTGTTTTTTATTCATTTTTCAAAAATTATCAATGAATGTGAATGTTTTTTTATGTCTTTAAAGCTAAAATCTTATTAGAAAGTTGCTTTTATAAAAAAAATAAATATTACCAAATATGTTTATTTTTTCAGTAACATGTATATTTTTTTATTCTAAGAAAAAAACATCCTTTTATAGGTTATAAAGATTTTACTTCAAATGGAACTTCAACAAGTTCAGAAAACTCTTCTCCAGCTTCTTGCATATCTTCATCGTCTTCGCTATAATACCAAGTTACGACTACATCTTTGCCTTTGTTTTTGATTTTTTCTAATCTTATGAGCATATCCAAAATCATTTTTGAAGACGCTGTATTGAAATAATCAAGTTTTATTTCAAAGTTTAGTTTTTTTGAAGGCTCATAAGCTGCAAGCCAATCTAAAATTGGTTTGTAGAAAGTAGCACAATCTTCGGGCAGTGAACGGCCTGAAATTTCAAAGATGTTATTATTAGGATCTAAAATAATTTTTGGTGTATCTTCAGTTCCTTCTAAATTTATATTGTTCATTGTTTTTAGATTTATGATTAATTTTTAGTTTTTGATTAGGCATTTCTTGCAATAGTCGATTGTAGAGCAAAAAACGAGATTTGTTCGTCAATTTTGGTAAATTCGAAATCAAGTTTTTGTCCAGATTTTCGAGCCATGTCTATAAATCCAAGCCCAGCTCCACCTTTTTCTGAAAGCTCTGTGCTTGAAAGTGTGCTTTTATAATATTCTTTAAGACCTTCTTTATCCAAAGAGTTTATTTTCTGAAGTTTTGCTTTTAGACCTTCAATTTTGTTATTATAAATAACATTTCCAGAGGTTATTTTATAAGTATCAACTTCTTTGCCAATCATAAAAATGGCTGTATTGAAGTCATCGTTGTCGCTACCAAACTCTTCTGAGTGTTTGCAAATATTTTGCAGACATTCTACCATTACATTAAACACTTTTTTCTTGATGTTTAAGTCTTCATTGGTTGTTTCCATGTTTTTTTCGGCCATGGATAGGACTGACTTGGTAATTTCTTGCGAAAACTCACCTTCATACACTAAAATCACGTTTTCAGTGGATAGTGTTTTGTGCAATTCAAAAATGTAATTTAGTTTTTGTTCCATAATATTAAAATTTCGTGTTAAAAGTATTAAAATCTTATTCCAATTAATAATAAATCGTCCATTTGTTTTTGATTTCCTTTCCATTCATCAAAAAAGTTGCCAAAAATGTGTTGCATTGATGCAAAATCTTTGATGGCATAGTTTTCTTGAATAATAGTTCTAATCCTTGATGGACCAATTTTTTTTGTCTCAGGGCCACCAAATTGATCTGGGTATCCATCAGAACAGAAAAAGAATGAATCTCCTTTTTCGATGGCTATGGTATGGTTGGTAAATTCAGTTTGATTTTTGAAAGTACCTCCTCCAATAGCAAATTTATTGCCCTTGTATTCTATAATCTCTCCATTTCTTAGATGATAAAGTGGGCGATGAGCACCTGAATATTCTAATGTTTTTTTATTTTTATGTATTTTGCACAATGAAATATCCATGCCATCTTTCATTTCATTACCTTCAACATCTTGTTTTAAAGTTTGAGTAACACCTTGGTCGAGCAAATCTAATATTAAACCTGGTTCACTTATTTTTTGAGATTTTACTATGTCATTAAGTAAGAAATACCCAATAAGAGATAGCATTGCACCAGGCACTCCATGACCAGTACAATCTACTGCTGCTAAGTAAATATCTGTTTCGGTTTCTAAAAACCAAGGAAAATCGCCACTTACTACATCTTTTGGTTTGTAGTACATAAAATACTCGTTGAGATGTGATAATATTCGTTCTTGTTCGGGTATAATGGCTACCTGAATTCGTTTGGCATAGTTGATAGATTCTGTAATTTTTTTATTTTTATTCTGAATTTCAACTTCTGTTCTTTTTCTTTCTGTGATATCACTCGATACTAATAGGATTGATTCAATAGTTTCGTTTTCAGAATACTCAGGTATGGCATTTACATTCATTACTAAGCTGCCATTTTGGGTCGGAAATGGCATTTCGACCTGTATTTTTTGATTATTTTTGATTACATTTTTAATTATCTCATCCCAAGATTGAGTTACAGATGGGTTGAGTAATTCTGAATCATAAATGGTTTTCTTATTAAACTCAGATGGTTTTTTGGTGGTAAGAATTTCAATCGTTGGATTGACATAATATATCTTACCTTCAGTATTGATACGAGTGATTAAATCAGGAGAATTTTCAGACAAAGATTGCATTTGCGATCGCATTCTGGCTTCTTGTTCGGCACGTCTTCGTTCGGTAATATCTCGTGCATTGAGCACAATTCCTTTGATAGAATTATCGATGAGCATGTTTCTACCTAATACTTCAAGCCAAATTACGTCTCCATCTTTTTTCTTATAACTATAAATGGTAGTAACTACACTTTTTGGTTTTAACAATAGTGTTTTAAACATTTCTACATAGGCATCTTGTCCATCGCCAAGGATTCTATCCATTTCTTTGGTCTCAAGCAATTCGTCTACATCGTAGCCTAAAATATTTTTTACTGATGGGCTTACGTAAGTAACCAAACCTTCTTTACTTATGATACTAATTATTTCAGATGAGTTTTCTAATAATATATGGGTTCTGTTTTGCGAATTATTTACTTCAATAATTTGCTCTTCTAATTTAATATTAGAGCGAGTAAGCTCCTCTTGAGTGGTTTGCATCTCTTCGGCATTTTGTTGCAATGCCATAGATTGTTCTGACAGTTCGGCACTCATGCGTTGCGATTCGGCAAGCAATCGGCTTGTACGCTCGTTTACTTGCAAATTGAAAATTGTTTGTGCTACAATTTCGCTTATATCTTTTATAATATCTATTTCTAAATCCGAAAATTTATAAATAGAAGCAAATTCAATCAAGCCATAAACTTTTTCGTTGGCTATAAGTGGCATTATAAAGATAGAAGTTGGGCGTTTTTCGCCAAGCAAACCAGAGGTTATTGTAACATAATCACGTGGAATTTCGGTACGATGTACAAAGTCCATTTCTATAGCAGCTTGCCCTACCAAGCCTTCACCAAATTTGAAAGTTTTTTTAAGGATTTTTTTCTTGTTATAGGCATAAGTATGGGTTAGTTCTATAATTCTGTTGTTGTTTTGGTCTTCTTTTACAATGTAAAAAGCTGATTGAATGGCATTTACTTTTTTAGCAAGGAATTTTAAAATCTCATCCCCCATGGTGTCAAGTTGTGTATGTGAACGTAAGATACTACTTACCTCAGCATTTGATGTAATGATACTATTTCTGTTCTCATCTTGTTTTTGGGCTTGAATAAGGTTGGTTCGCATTGTAAGTAGCGAGTGGCCCAACAAGTCATCAGAACTTAGGGGGGTAAACTTGGCTTCAAGGTCGCCTTTACCAATTTTGTAAGCAAACTGAGCAGTGTTTTTGATTCCATTTATGGCTTTTTTGAGCGATTCTCGCATAGAATCTATCTCGTCTCCCCATTTGTTTTGTTCTTGTATATCAGGCAATAGACCAGAGCTGAGGTCGTCCATGTGTTTGGTTAATTTCAAAATGGGAACTAAAACAGAATTTGAAATTAAGGTAACTATGATTGTACCAACCGTTAAAAATACGATTAAAGAAAAAATTGTAAGGTCTTTGATATCTTCAACATCTTGAAGTAATTGAGTATTTTCTATATGTTTTACTAAGATGACATGGCTGATATCGTCTAAATAATTAAACATTTTGATAAAGCATATACTAAGCACAACGGCTAGAATAGTAAGCCCTAAAAACATTCTAAATTTTATACTTTTTGTAAATGTCATTTTTTAGTTTTTAAAAACTATAGATAAATTTTAACAGTTTTTTTAAGAAAATAAATTTTGAATAGATTTCTTGATTATAGCAACTTCATCAATATCAAACGATTGAAATCCAGCCAACTCTACTACACCAGCTGTTTGGTTATTGATTTGAAAAGGAGCAATAATCAGTACATTTGGATTGCTAATCCCAAGGCCAGATGCTATCTGTAAATGACCTTTTGGTACGTTGTCTAGATAAATAAATTCTCCATTTTTGGCTGCCTGTCCTGTAATATCAATGCCCCATTCTATTTCTGTTGCTTGTTCGTCATCGCTGGTGTAGGCAAATGTAGCAGTTCGTTTTAAAAATAGGTTATTATTTTTAGAAATTTTATCAAAAACTATTCCCTGACCAAATTGATATTCGTTACATATTAATTGAAGTTGTAGCTCACGATAGTTTGGTAATTTGCTTGAGTGTGATTTTAATAAATCTATTTTTTTAGAGAAAATCGAATATTTCTCTTCTAAACTTTGAGATTTATTTTCAGATATTTTACTTTCATTTGAAAAAGTAGAAGTATCTGACTGATTACCTGAAACTTGAATTACTCTAATGGAATCTAAATAATATCCCAAACAAATGATAATGCAAATGCCTAATGTAGGTACTAATTTGTTATAAAAAAGTGAATATGGATGAAACATAGTAACTGTGATACTATACAGGCCAATAGCTATAAATATGTAAAGTATTAGTTTTTGGTATTTCATACTAAAGAATTTAAAAATTTAACAATATTGTCAGGGTTCAAAACTAAATCAATTTTTGTAATATTCAAAGCAGCAGTGGGCATTGTATCAATAGTACAATCTTTTGGATCTTGAATGATAGTTAAACCACCTCTTTCTTTTAGTTTTTTCATTCCCCAAGCTCCATCTTTGTTGGCACCAGAGAGTATAATTCCAATAATTTTATTTTTATAAACATAAGATGCTGTATCAAAAGTTAAATCTATGGATGGTCTCGAATTGTTTAACATCTCTTCTGTAGATAATGCAATTTTATTGCCAAGCTCTATATACATGTGATAATTAGCTGGAGCAAGGTATACCATTCCACGTTTGATTTGTTCTTTATCTTCAGGTTCTGCAATTATTTTATTTGATTTTAAGGCTAAGGCTTCTATAAACCCATTTCTTACATGTTTTAATCTGTGTAAAGCCATAAAAATTGGTAGGTCGAATTTTGGATTAATTTCAGATAATATTTTGGTTATTATCTGAAAACTTCCAGCAGAACCCCCAATGACTACTGCTTTATATTGAGACTTGTCTATACTGACTTGGTCTAGTTTCATTTCTTTAGATTGGGTTTACAATTATTCTTTTACTTTTTTGAAAACTTTCTCTTCAGAATTTACTATAATAAATTTGCTTGCTACATCGCTCCAAATCAAAGTTTCTTTAGACCCAATGATAAAGTAGCTATAATTAAACAAACTTTCGTGAAACATTTTGAATACATCGTTTTGTAATTGTTGGTTAAAGTAAATCAAAACATTTCTACAAAGTATAAGATCAAACTTATTAAAAACGCCCGATTTTACTAAATCGTGCGAACGATACACTACATTTTCGACAAGTGAGGGATTCATCTTTACAAAACCCCCAGAAGTTTCGGTGTAGTAATCAGATAATTTTTGTATTCCACCAAGTCTGATGTAGTTTTTTTCGTTTACATCAATCATGTTTTTGATGGTATATTTCCCTTCTTTGGCTTTGGCCAAAATAGGTTCATCTATGTCAGTGGCATATATTTTTACTTTGTGTAATAACCCCATTTCTTTTAATAAAATACACATAGAATATACCTCTTCGCCAGACGAGCAGCCTGCATGCCAAATTTTGATTGTTTCATGGGTCGAAAATAAGTTTGGCAGTATTTTGTCTCTTAAATCTCTCCAGAGCGAAGGATCTCTAAACATTTCGGTAACATTGACCGTAATTTCATTTAAAAAAACTTTAAAAAAAGCAGCATCGTATTTTATTTTTTCGATAAGAGCCAGTGTACTACTTATTTTATGAATCTCAAGAACTCTAAGCACTCTTCGCTTAAAAGAAGACATGGCATAGTTATTGAAATCGTAGTTGTATTTTTCTTTTACAATTTGACATAAATTTCTTAACTCAGATATTTCTATATCTTCAATCATTCTTGTTTTAATTATTGGTTATTAATTTTATGCAAATTATTAAAATAATTGTGATACACATAAATTTTAAAATAAATTCGCATAAATTTTTCGTTTTATGACTTTAATTAAATCTATATCAGGTATTCGTGGCACTATTGGTGGTCGTGTTGGGCAATCATTAAGTCCATTAGATATTGTACGTTTTTCATCTGCTTTTGGTTCTTGGCTCAAAACCAAATCAATGAATAAAAAAGTGATTATTGGACGAGATGCTCGCATATCTGGCAAAATGGTATCAGATTTGGTTTCTTCCTCGCTTTTGGCTCTTGGGCTTGATGTAATTGATTTGGGCCTTTCGACAACGCCAACTGTAGAAATGGCAGTGGCTTTAGAAAAAGCCGCTGGTGGCATTATTATCACTGCAAGCCATAATCCTATACAGTGGAATGCACTAAAATTACTTAATCAATTTGGCGAATTTATATCTGCAACCGATGGAGAAGAGGTGTTGACATTGGCTGAAAACGAAACTTTTTCATTTGTAGAAGTACTCAAATTGGGCAAGTATTCTATTGATAACAATTACACCCATATCCATATTGATAAAATTTTAGATTTACCTTTGGTAGATGTAGAAGCCATAAAAAAAGCTAATTTCTCTATTGTTATTGATTGTGTAAATTCTACTGGTGGAATATTTCTGCCTATTTTACTCGAAAAACTAGGTGTAAAAAACGTATTACAACTCTATTGTGAACCCAATGGGCATTTTCCTCACAATCCTGAACCATTGCCCGAAAATCTTACGCATATATCCACAGAAATAAAAAAAGGAAAATTTGATCTAGGCATTGTAGTAGACCCTGATGTTGATAGATTATGTTTTGTATGCGAAAATGGAGAAATGTTTGGCGAAGAGTATACGCTAGTTGCTATTGCAGACTATGTGTTGAAACACAAAAAAGGAAACACAGTTTCTAACTTGTCGTCTACAAGAGCGTTGAGAGACGTAACTTTGAAAGCTGGAGGCAAGTACACAGCCTCAGCCGTGGGCGAGGTCAATGTGGTATCAGCCATGAAAGCAACCCAAGCAGTGATAGGTGGAGAGGGTAATGGGGGCATAATCCTACCTGAATTACACTATGGAAGAGATGCTCTAGTAGGAATAGCTTTGTTTTTGACACATTTAGCGAAATTTGGAAAATCCGTTTCTATGCTTAGAGCCATAATGCCAAATTATCATATTTCAAAAAATAAAATAGAGCTAACACCAGAAATAGATGTAAAACAAATTTTGAGTGCTATAAAAAATAAATATGCTAAAGAACAAATTAATACTATTGATGGTGTAAAAATTGATTTTGAAAACGAATGGGTGCACTTGAGAGCTTCAAATACAGAACCTATCATTAGGATTTATGCTGAATCGGCAACGCAAGCCACAGCAGATTTTTTGGCCAATAAAATCATCGAGGATATAAAAGAAATATTGCATGGGTAAAATTGACGTTGCATAAGTTTATCAAATCATAGATAACTAATAGTAGCTTACATGACTATATAATTCCTAAAAATTGAACAATCTAGACTATTGATCATTTTTTACAGGAAGGTGTTTTTTTGAAAAGAATTTTTTAAGCCATAAAATCTGTAATTTAAGTACTTCTGAGGATACTTTCATTCCATTGAAAACATCCTTTTTGGGTTTTGTGCAATGAGGTAAAACAAAAGTTTTGATTTAGACTGTGCGATTGCAAAATTGGATTAGTTTATATCAAACCGAAAAATTAAAATTACATTCCTATAATTTTTCTTCCAATTGGGGAGAAATTAAAAGAGGGGCTTAAAATAGAATTGTAATATTTGTTTTTAGGTTCAATATAAAATTTCAAAATATAATTTGGGAATTTTAGAAACTCACTTTGATTTAAAAATAAAAATTGAATATTGACATATAGTAAAACCCTGATAAATACTATTCCTTAGAAAAAAATTACTCTCATTTTTTTGGAGTTCAACGCTAAGAGTAGTATTTGTTTTGGTCGAAACAAGTTGGGAGATAATTATATGGGCTGCAAAAGAATTATTTCATTTACAAATTCAAAAAAACTATTTATATCAAAAAGGCGTAATAAAATACGTTATTTAATCATAATTATTTTTGATTTTTTGTATAATTGATGTTGTAGAGTATCCATCGACTAATTCAACAGTTTTTACTTCGCCTTTGTTTAGAATAACTACATCTGCACCTACTATTTTATCTAAAGTATAATCATTGCCTTTGACTAATACATCAGGCAAGAGTGCCTCAATTAACGCCAAAGGAGTTTCTGAGTCGAATAAAACTACCATATCTACAAACCCCAAACTTGCCATTACCCTGGATCTTGATATTTGGTCTGTGATTGGTCTTTGAGGCCCTTTTATTCTTTTTATAGAAGCATCAGTATTGAGGCCAACGACTAATTTTTGTCCTAATTGTGAGGCTTTTTCTAAATAATCTACATGGCCAAGATGTAATATATCAAAGCAACCATTGGTAAAAACCACTTTTTTGCCTTCAGATTTCCATTGATTTACGATAGCTTTGGCTTGTGCTTCACCTGCTATTTTATGTATTGATTTCATTTTTTTGTTTATTTAATTCAAAATATACTAAAATAGAGGATAAGGTGCCAAAAATAATAGTGGCAAACATTTGTGTAGAATGGAGCAATGTGGCACATACTAAACCCAAACCAAATTCTATGCCATATACTCCCAACACCTGTTGAACCATAAAATGATAAGCTCCTATACCACCCTGTACTGGGGCTGCCATGCCAACAGCACCAAGAGCATTAGTAATAAATGCTACTTTCCATCCCATATTTGATGTAGGCTCAAATGCCAACATTAGTAGCCATGTTAGTATAAAATAACATATCCACGTAGATATTGAATAAACCATAAATAGACCTTTATTTTTGATTTTAAAAACACCAACCAGTCCATTCCAAAAGCCTAGAATAATTTGATAAATCTTATTAAATAAACCTATTTTTAGTAATTTATCTAAATTTTTGTATATCCAAAATGATACACACAATAAAGTTGCCAGCAAGATGGCAAAGATAAAATAAATCCCAGAAGAGGAACTTTGGTTTGCTTTGCTTTTGAGGATGGTTTCTAAAAATTGAAGCACTACATCTTGGGCAATAAATAATCCAAACAATAAAAATACAAATAAGCAAAGTACATCTATCAATCGTTCTGAAAAAACTGCACCTATGGATGTTTCTAAAGGGATTTTATTCGTTTTTTGTAGTACTGTGCATCTTGTAATTTCGCCCATGCGAGGCACTATTAAATTAACCAAATAACCAATAAATACAGTCAAACTTGTGGTATAGGTAGATGTTTTATGGCCGAGTGCATCCAATAACATATTCATACGCAAGGCTCTTAGAATATGCGAAAAAGCCATAACTAACATTGATAACACAATATATATTGGATTTGCTTTTTTGAATTGCAAAATCAAAGATTCAAAATCAATATTTTTCCATAAGAAAAAAATCAAAATCAAAACTATGAAGAAAGGTAATATTTTTTTTATTATTGCTATAAAATTTTGCATAAAAATTAAAATAATCTTATCACATCATTAAAAATAGCATAGACCATGAGGCCAAGCAATAAAGCCATTCCTATTTTTTGAGCACCTTCATAAAAAACGTCAGATGGTTTGCGTCTTGCAATGATTTCATAGAGCAAAAACACCACATGACCGCCATCCAAAGCAGGTATTGGCAGCAAATTCATAAAAGCTAGAACCATAGAAATCAACCCTGTAAGAGTCCAAAATCTTACCCAATCCCAAGTTCCACCAAATTGTTGGGCCATACCAATAGGACCACTCAGCGATTTAGAGGCATCTATTTCGCCTGTAAATAATTTTTTGAATCCTTTGGCTTGTAAAGCCACAAATGAAAAAGCCTTGACAGTGCCTTTTCCAATAGAAGTAAGTATTCCAAATTTTTGTGTTTCATATTTTAATTCTGAGTCTACTTCAAATCCTAGTTTACCCTCTGGGGTTACTTGTGCTTGCAAACTCATCGATTGATTGTTTCTGAGGACAGTTAAAGTAATTTTTTGACTTTTTTTGATAGATAAAGCATTTTGAATTTCATGAAAATAATCAATTTTAATGCTATCAACAGCTGTTATTTTATCGCCTTTTAGAAGGCCAGCTTTATCGGCCTCGTTTCCTGGTACAACTCTCCCAATT
The DNA here is from genome assembly GCA_013297755.1 of Cytophagales bacterium. Lineage (GTDB taxonomy): Bacteria > Bacteroidota > Bacteroidia > Cytophagales > UBA9547 > REAG01. The sequence continues at coordinate 16,803 of JAAFIH010000011.1, read as the reverse complement.
TTAAAGGGTGTGATAGGATCGACAAAAGAAGCATTTTTGTATTTTTTGTCAGCCATTTTATTTATAAAATCGCTAGGAATAGTCAAATCAAAAATACTATCTCCACGCTGTATGGTATAAAAACTGGTTGATTCCATCAATATGTCAGGATCGATAGGGTCGCTAAATCTTTCGTAAGTTTTGCCATTTACTTTCAATATTTTATCTCCCGTTTTCAGTCCAATTTCTTCGGCCAAAGGATGTGCCACTATGCCATATTTGGCTTGATTGGAAGGCAAATAACTTTCTCCTAGATAATATGTAAGGGCAATAAAAATGACTATGCCTGTAATTATATTTACAGTAACTCCACCAAGCATGATTATTAATCGTTGCCAAGCAGGTTTTGAGCGAAATTCCCAGGGTTTTGGCTCTGATTTCAAAAATTCTTTGTCCATAGATTCGTCTATCATGCCATCAATTTTTACATATCCGCCCAAAGGAAACCAACCAAGACCATATTCGGTTTCGCCTTTTTTGAATTTAAAAATCGAAAAATTCATTACACTTTGCATGGGAAACAAAAAATCAAAAAATAAATAAAATTTTTCTACTCTTGTTTTAAATAATTTTGCTGGTATAAAATGGCCTAGTTCGTGCAATGTTACCAAAATTGAAAGCCCCAATATGAGTTGGGCGGCCATGATTAATCCTTCCATGGATGTTAGTTTTTTTTAAATGCTCACAAAAGTAACATTAAATATTCTTATTTATCCAAAATTCTTTTTTTGCTGATATTTTATTTTAAATTTGTAGAAACGATACTAATAAAATATCATGACTTCTAGTAAATTTGTACATATTGTCAATTTTTGGTTGAAAAGCGACCTCACAAAAGAACAGATTTTGAATTTTGAAAAAGGCCTAAAATCATTAAAAGATATAGAAAGTATAACCTATTTTAATATAGGAACGCCTGCCAATACGCACAGACCTGTCATTGATAGGTCGTATTCTTATTGTTTGCTTACTGTTTTTGCCGATGAAACAGGGCATGATGTTTACCAAAATCATCCTATTCATCTTAGTTTTGTAGAAAATTGCAAACAATACTGGGAAAAAGTCGTTGTTTTTGATAATGTCAGCGTTTAATGATTATTGATTATTGATTATTGATTATTGATTATTGATTATTGATTATTGATTATTGATTATTGATTATTGATTATTGATTATTGATTAAATAATATTTATTACAAATAATAAAAAAATGAAATACTCTACCATCTTTAGTGTAATTTTTATAGCTTTTTTTCTCCTGTTTTGTGCCAAGAAAAAGTATATATGCCCAGCCTATAATACGTATTTTATCCACGACCAAAAAGAACGAGATAAAGTTTTTATGCCTTTCAACATGGGTGATTCTGCTAGTAGCCCTGACGAAATCCATACCAACGCTACTGATGCAAACGCTGATACTTCTGTTCAGAATTTTGATCCAAAAAGTGCCGAAAACTCCAAATTTCAACCAAAAACAAGTACTCAAAAAGATAAACCAGCAAAAAAATACCAAATCAATGGTTTGGTTTCTACTAACAAATCTGGCAAATATAAACCTAGAAATGTATCTGATATCGAAATGAAAGTGATTGGAGTAAAGGGAAAAACTGTTTTTTCGGGTGTTGATAGCACCTCAAAAATGCCAACCAGAGATTCTTTGACCATAGAGCAACCCTTAGAGGCTGATACTACAAAGTAAGATTTATTTCATATTTGATTATAATTTTTATCGCTATTTTTTTTATTCTCTTACTCTTGCATTTGTAGGTTGAATCTTAGTTTTATTAAACCCTCTACTATATTTTTTTTAATCACATACTAATACACTATGTAGATTTTTTTGAAAAATAAAAAATTAAAATATGTAATAAATCATAGCTAAACGCTACTAATACATCAAAATTTCAAAAATGCGATTCTTTTCAAAGCCAAAAACTGAAAGTGAACCTTTTTTTAAGTTGGTATATCCCAATCAAGCTATCATACATAAAGTGTGTAATTTGTATTCAAATACCAAAGCTGATAGAGAAGATTTGTTTCAAGAAATACTCATCCAACTTTGGCGAACTTTTCCTAGCTACAAAAGCGAAGCCAAATTTTCAACTTGGATGTATAGGGTTTGTTTGAACACAGCCATTTCTGGCATACGAAAAGAAAAACGAAAGCCCATTTTTAGTTTTCTAGAAACTGAAAAAGAGCTTTCGGTTCCAGAAGATTTGAGTTTTATAACTGAAAATGAACAAGTTGCAGAACTTTATAAAGCCATAAATCAACTTTCTGATGTGGAAAAAGCCATTATTTTGCTCTATATCGAAGAAAATAGCTATGAAGAAATTGCTCAAATTATGGGAATAACGGTAACCAATGTTGGAGCAAAAATCAGTCGCATAAAATTGAAATTAGAACAAATTGTTAAACAAAACCAAGAAATCTAAAAACCATGAATACGATAGAAGAATTGTTGGTAAGCTACAAAAATGTAAGCGACCAATTAGTAAAAAACAATGAGTTAAATGAAAAGATATTTAAGGAAATGACATTTAGTAAAATTAAAAAGTCGTTTCAATTTCTATCTTTTTCAGATTTTTTGAACATCCTTTTTGTTCCTGGATCTATAATTTTAGCTGGATATTGTGTTTATAGATGCTATGATAACCTGACTATGTTTATTATTTCAATGATAACATTTGTTTCAATTTCCATATCTCATTTTTTATATTTTAAGTTTTTGAGGTTCAGATTTTTCATTTTAGACTTATTAAATGAAAAGTCTGTAAGTAAAAGTATTTTAGAATTAAAAGAATATATGATTGGATTAAAAAAATCAAGACTATGGGGATTACTTACAATTTTGCCAGTATTTTTTTTCATAAATCCATTGATATGTTTCATTAGATTTGGTTGGACAATAGAAGGAATTTATCATTGGAATTTAGAACATGGTACTCTAACACCTTTAATTTTGAGAATTTCTATTTCAATTATTGTTGGCGTATTTTTAGTTTGGAAAACATTTGACTGGCTTTATTTTCCAAAGCTAAAAAAAGCCATTGAAAATTTAGAGGAACTAGAAAAATAAAAAATAAAGGCTCTCAAAATTTGAGAGCCTTTACTATTTAATATCCCAAAGCAGGACTCAACCATCTTTCTGTTGTGTCTAAATTTTATAATTGAATAATTTGGGAATTGCCTTCAATTAAATTTAGAGTTATTGACTCAACTTTGTAGTCATTGCTCAGTGGAACTTCATTAATCTTTAAATCTTGTTTTGATAGAAAAACCTTTCTATTGATAATAAATTCTGAATATTTATCATTTTTTATGTTTTTTGATGCTATTATCTTATCTTCTGTACTTATTGTGCTAACTATATAAAAATTAAATGATAGTTTTGAAGGTAAAATATTTGAGGTTAAGTGCATAATCCACTTTAGTTTAACATAGGAAGCAAGTAATTGATTTAATGCTTTTTGAAAATTATCACCTTTTAAAGTGTCTTTTAATTCAACAAAATAAAAACTATAGGACTGATTTTCATTTAAAATAAAAATACCATCAGTATTAAATCTTAAAGACAAATTAGAATTGATTTTGTTTAATAAACTTCCAGTACTATTAATTAATTTCTCTGGGAACTTTATGATATTAGGGTGTTTAAATGTTATCTCTTTAATTTTGGTTGATCTTACATCTGTTTCTAAAATATTTATTTCATTTTCTAAGAAATCTAGACTACATTTTTCAAAAACTCCTTTCAAGGAATTGTTTAATTCTTCTAAAGTCATTTTAATGTAAATAAGTGTCTATTTCTCTCGTTTGCAAAGTCATTTTTTCTACTGCTTTATCAAAAGTTGTAAATGAAATCCCTTCATTATCTTTTTTTAAGTTTTGGTTGATAATTTTAACGGATCCATTACTAAGTTTTTCGAAATAATAAGAACCAATCATATTTTCCTGCAAAATAATACTTTCAGAAATGTCAAGTTTTTTTAATAATTCTTTATATCGATTCTTGTTTTTTTCTTTAATGTGACCAAGTTTAATCAAATTATTTATTTGATTTAATAAATAATCACTGTGAGTAGTCATTTGTATAAATCCATGGTTGTTTATAATAAAAGCCAATAATGAAGCCACATTTTGTTGCATTAATGGATGCAAATGTGCTTCAGGTTCTTCAAATAAAACTGACAACTGACTCATTGGAAAGTTTTTTAACATCAAAAACAAAGGTGATAGTTCTTTTATTGAAGATGCTGATGCAGTAATAGGAAGAATTGTTTTTTCTTTGTTATCAATATGATATTCCAATTTGCTTTCTTTTACTTTTATATTACCATTAAAAATATTATTTAAAAGTTTTGTCAAATCCCTATTTTCTGGGTTTTTGGTTGGGCTTGGAGATTTTATAAAATCTAAATCTTTTATAAACTCCCTGTACATACCTGCTGTATTGGATATAGCACTCATTTCCGAAAAATTGTATCCCACAATTCCTCCTCTTGCAGGTGGAAGTAAAATAGGAACTATTCTAATATCAGTATCTAATAATTGCAATCGAAGATAAATTGAAACTAAGGCCCCAATAACATCAGTTTTTTTTGATTCAAAAATTGATTTCTGAATATTATAAGAACCTTTACCATTTAAATTAAAAGTCATACTTTCACTTAAAATATTTTCATTTCTAGCACCATTAGTATTAGGATAAATAATCTCAATTTCTAAGTCTAATAAGTCAATATTTAATTCAATATCACATTTAAAAGAATCATATCCTAGTAAATATCCAATATAATTACTAGCTTCATGATTAAACCACCTCTTAAAATCTTCTGCCTTTATAAATAGTTTCCAATTTGATTTGCTTTTATTAGATTCTAAATCATTAATATATTTATTTTTTACAAATCCTGAAAGCCTATTTTCAAGTCCAGTTTTAAACAAAGATGTCAAATGATAAATTAAAAAAGCTGTATAGCTTTTTCCAACACTACTTTCACCAGAGAAAATCAAAAAAGGTTTAAACTCAACTTCACTATCTTTAATTACGCCAAGCTCGTTGATTTTTATTTTTATGTTCATTAAATAATTCTTTTTCCTGTAATAACTAAACGTAAATATCTTATTTTTAATTTATTAAAATAAAAAAAATGTGCTTTTCTCTATTTTAAACTTATATATTTACCTATCAATACCCCAAAGCAGGACTCAACCACCTTTCGGTAGTGTCTAAATCCATGTTTTTACGCTTAGAATAATCTAACACTTGGTCTTTGTCTATTTTTCCTAAACCAAAATATTTGGATTGTGGATGAGAGAAATACCAACCACTTACAGCTGCAGCTGGGTACATAGCAAAGCTGTCTGTAAGAATCATACCTGTATTTTTTTCTACTTCAAGCAATTCAAATAAAGTAGCTTTTTCTGTATGGTCTGGGCATGCAGGGTAGCCAGGTGCTGGACGAATACCTTGATATTCTTCTTCAATTAATTGCTCAGTAGATATTTTTTCATCTTTGGCGTAGCCCCAAAGTTCTCTGCGTACTTTTTCGTGCATGAGTTCTGCAAAAGCTTCTGCAAAACGGTCGGCAAGGGCTTTGAGCATGATAGAGTTGTAGTCGTCATGGTCTTTTTCATATTTTTCGATATGTTTTTCCATACCTATGCCTGTACACACTGCAAATCCACCAATATAATCTTGTTTTCCACTTTCTTTTGGAGCTACAAAATCTGTCAAACACATGTAAGGTACTCCCTCAGCTCGTTTGGTTTGTTGGCGTAGGTGATGTAAAATTAGCCCCCTTGCCCCCGAAGAAGGAATATTTATTTTGTTTGGATTTGAGAAAATATTTTGTATATTTGCATCGGATTTGGTGATGGTCTGCTTATCATAATCATCAAAGAGGTCTTCACCGGGAAGCGGCTTGGTAGTGAAGAGTACGGAAAAAGCTTCGGGCAACCATTTGTTCGAGGCTTTTTTGTTTTCTATTTGAGACGTTTTTTGATTTGGCATAAACGTAACTACTCTTAGAATACCATTTTCTAAGTCAGCCCTTAATACAGAAGTAAAATTTTTATCGGCTTCTGTTTTTATATACATTACTGATTTTCCATAGTTATTAATTTCTATTAACCTTTGTGTGGGATGTTTTAGAACATCCATAATGTGTTTTATGCTATCTTTTTTTGATTTATCTAGACTCCTTGGCTCTTTTCCTGTTGTGTTTGATGTTACGAAATGTGAAGCGTATTCCACCTGTGCCAATGAATATCCAACTCTTTGAATTGCCCTGTAATCTGGTTCAAAACATACTTTTTCGCCTAAATCAGATATAACTGGGTTTTGCTTATTAAATTCAAAATATATTTCTGCTAATTCATTTGCAGCAATTGAGATAGAATTGAAATCGCCTGATTTTTCATTATAATTTTTACTTTCAATTAAAAAATTTTCAATAAACTTTACCCTTTCTTCTCTACGCAAATTCAAAATACTTTCATTATTTTTTATTTCAATAATTTTATTTTGTATATTTGCATAGGATTTGGTGATGGTCTGCTTATCATAATCATCAAAGAGGTCTTTACCGGGAAGCGGCTTTGTAGTGGAGAGTAAGGAAAAAGCTTCGGGCAACCATTTGTTCGAGGCTTTTTTGTTTTCTATTTGAGACGTTTTTTGATTTGGCATAAACGTAACAACTCTTGCCATTCCATTTTCATCAATATCAGATCTTAAAACAGAAACAAAATTTTTATCCTCTTCTTTTTTTAGATATAAAACACTCTTACCATAATCATTTTTTTCTATAAGTCTCTCATCTGGTTTTTCTAAAACTGATTTCATAAATGAAATATGGTCGGCTTTGGACTTATCAAAAGATTTTGGTTCGTCTTTATGATTATTTGATGTTACAAAATGGCAAGCATATTCAATCTGAGATTTTAATAATCCTATCCTTTCGACAGCTCTTCTTTCAGGATAAAATGTAATTTTTTCTCCAATAGAAGATACTGAAAAGTTTGGAAAAGTAAAAATAAAATGATTTTCAATGACATAGTTTGAGCTTTCGGCAATCATCTCATAAGAGCCATTTTTATCAGTGTAATATTTGCTTTCTGAAATATATTTTTCAATAAACTTCAACCTCTCTTCTCTACGCAAATTCAAAATACTTTCATTATTTTTTATTTCAATAATTTTATTTTGTATATTTGCATTGCCGAAGGTCGTTGTCGCTTTATCCGAATTGCCATAGGAGACAGGATGTGTAGTTAAAGTACCATTGCTGTGTTGTCCGAAAGCATTGAGAGTCCATTCTTTCGATGCTTTTCTTTTTTCTATACGTGAACTACGATAATCTGGCATGAATGATACTGGACGCAGAATGCCATTTTTATCAATTTCAATTCTCATCGCAATTACAGAATGTTCAGCATCATTAAGTTCTTGAACATATATTACTGTATTATTTTTCACTTGCTTATACTTTTCTTCCGCATTTTTAATACAGTCAGCTATTAGATTAAGTTTCTCACATTTTGAATAATCAATTGTTCGTGTGTTTAAATTTGTTTCTCCTGTTACAAAATGTAATGCATATTTTATCTGTGAAATTTCATAACCATCTCTTTCTACTGATCTGCTATCTGGTTCAAATGCTAGTATATCATTGAAATGTGTTGTAATTGTGTTGAAATAATCAAATTGAAGATATTCTTCAATAAATGTATTAGTGTAAATCGAAAGTTTATCAAAATCTCCTTTTGACTCATCATAATAATTATCCTTTTTAAGCACTTCTTTTATTGAAGCTATTCTTTTTGACTTATCCCAATTTAGAATAGAAAGATTTTTTGTATTTGCACCTTGCAATACACTTAAATCTAATTCTATATCATCATCATTTACTGCATTTGCAGGATAGAATCCAATTACAGCATTGGCTTGAATCATTTTTCTGTCAATGATTTGACGAAGCATTTTTTGTGCATCTTCAAATAGTTTAGTAGCCTCTTTGCCTACCACTTCATCACTTAAAATTTTAGGATATTTTCCTGCCAATTCCCAAGTTTGGAAGAATGGAGTCCAGTCTATGTATTTGGCTATTTCTTCTAAGGGGTAATTATTAAAAGTTTTATTTCCTAAGAATGAAGGTTTTATTGGTGTTACTGTATTCCAATCAGTTTTGAATTTTTTGGCTCTAGCTTCTTCTAGTTTCACAAAATTTTTGTCCTTTTGTTTGCTAGCATGTTCTTCTCTCATGCGAGCATATTCTGCCTTAGTTTTCAAAAAGAAATCTTCTTTGGTATCTTTTCCTAAAAGATTTGACACCACAGGCACAGAACGAGAAGCATCCAACACATGAACCACTGGCCCATCATATTGCGGGTCTATTTTCACTGCAGTATGAATACGTGAAGTGGTAGCTCCACCTATCAATAAAGGAATTTTAAAACCTTGTCTTTGCATTTGCTTAGCCATGTGCACCATTTCGTCTAATGATGGAGTAATCAAACCACTCAATCCTATAACATCTACATTTTGCTCAATGGCAGTTTTGATGATTTTTTCAGCAGGCACCATTACGCCAATATCAATCACTTCATAATTGTTACAAGCCATTACCACACCTACAATATTTTTTCCAATATCGTGAACATCACCTTTTACTGTTGCCATCAAAACCTTCCCTGCGTTGGTGGTGGTGTTTCCTGTACGCAACTTTTCTGCTTCAATGTATGGAAGGAGAAAAGCAACAGCCTTTTTCATTACCCTTGCAGATTTTACCACTTGAGGTAAAAACATTTTTCCAGCTCCAAATAAATCTCCAACTACATTCATGCCATCCATCAAAGGACCTTCTATCACTTCTAATGGTTTGTCAAAAAGCAAACGACATTCCTCCACATCAGCATCTATGTAGGCATCCATTCCTTTTACAAGTGAATGTGTAAGACGCTCTTTTACAGGAAGTTTACGCCATTCTTCATCTTGTTTTTCGGCTTTTTGTCCAGAATGTTGGGCTTTTATTTTATCAGCATATTCTACCAAACGTTCAGTAGAATCTGCTCTACGATTGAGCAACACATCTTCTATATATTGTAAAAGTTCTTTATCAATATCGTCATACACTGGAATGATACCTGCATTTACTATACCCATATCTAAGCCATGTTTGATACCATGATATAAGAATGCAGAGTGCATGGCTTCGCGTACATGATTGTTTCCACGAAATGAAAAAGAAATATTTGAAACACCACCGCTCACACGTGCATAGGGAAGATTCTCTTTTATCCATTTAGTAGCATTGAAAAAGTCAACAGCATAGTTGTTGTGCTCTTCCATTCCTGTGGCTACTGTTAGAATATTTGGGTCAAAAATGATGTCTTGGGGATTAAAGCCGACTTCATTAACTAAAATATCATAGCTGCGTTTGCAGATTTGGATTCTACGTTCATAGCTATCTGCTTGACCAGTTTCATCAAAAGCCATAACTACAGTAGCAGCTCCATACATTTTAATTTTGTGAGCAGACTCTTTGAATTTCTCCACCCCTTCTTTGAGTGAAATAGAGTTTACAATGGCTTTTCCTTGTGAGCATTTCAAGCCTGCCTCAATTACACTCCATTTTGATGAATCTATCATCACGGGAACTTTAGCAATATCTGGTTCAGCTGCAATTAGGTTCAAAAAACGAGTCATCATGGCTTCAGAATCTATCATTCCTTCGTCCATGTTAATGTCTATGACTTGTGCGCCATTTTCTACTTGCTCACGAGCTACGGTGAGGGCTTCATCTAACTTTTCTTCTCTTATAAGTTTTGCAAATTTTGCAGAACCTGTAATGTTTGTTCTCTCACCTATATTGATAAACATACTTTCTCTGGTAAAAGTAGCTGGCTCAAGCCCACTCAAACGTAAAAATGGTTCAGGATTAGCACGTTTTCTTGGTTTTTTACCCTCAGCCATTTTAGCCATTTCACGAATATGATCTGGAGTAGTTCCACAACAGCCACCTATGATATTCACAAAACCAGAGTCAATAAATTCTTGGTGAACACCCTTTTCTACCATCATTTCAGGTGTTTCATCATATTCGCCAAACTGATTTGGCAAACCAGCATTGGGATAAATACTCACATAGCTGGATGAAATTCGTGATAATTCTTCCAAATAGGGACGCATATCTTTTGCACCCAAAGCACAATTGAGTCCAATACTTAATAAGTTTGCATGGCAAACAGAGTTATAAAAAGCTTCTGTAGTTTGTCCAGAAAGAGTACGACCAGATGCATCTGTGATAGTACCAGAAATCATGAGAGGAAGCCCAGCCCCCAAACCCCCGAAGGGGGCTTTGCTGTCGCCTGAATTCAAATAAACTTTTCTACCATCTATTGGAGAAATAAAAAAACCTTCACCTTCTGAAAGTTCTTTGAAAAGTTTTAATGCCGCAAAAAGTCCAGCTTTGCTATTTAAGGTATCTGTAATGGTTTCAAAAAGCAAAGTATCCACTCCTCCATCTATTAATGCTTTGATTTGGGTAGTGTAGGCTTCTACCAATTGATCAAAAGTAATGGCTCTATATCCAGGGTCGTTTACATCAGGACTCATAGATGCCAATTTGGTAGTTGGACCCATTGCACCAGCCACAAAACGTGGTTTAGAAGGATTGAGCTTGGTATAGTCATCAGCAGCTTTGCGAGCAACTTTTGCATTATAATAATTGATATCATACACTTCTTTTTCCATTTCATAATCAGCCATGGCTACCCATGTGCCTGAAAATGTGTTAGTTTCAATGATATCTGCTCCTGCTTCTAAATAAAGTTTATGAATTTCTTCTAAAACATCAGGACGAGTAATTCCTAGCAAGTCATTATTTCCTTTGAGCGGAATATGCCAGTCTTTATATCTTTCACCGCGATAGTCTTTTTCTTCAAGTTTATAGCGTTGAATCATGGTACCCATGGCACCATCCAAAATCAATATTCTTTTCTCTAATTCTTCTTCTATGTTATACTTCATATTTGCTTGTCCCAAAAATTTAGGGTTTTAATTATACATTTCTTGTATTTCTTCATTTATCTCATCAATATCAAAATATTCTGGGTCGTATTTGCCACCATTCCACTCTTCAAATTCTTTTATTTCTTTTTTATGTTTTTTGGGATCTGCATAATGTTCAAGTATTTGTTCATATCCTGGATAAGAACCACAATCTTCAGGAGGTGTATTTCGGGCACCTTTTATACAAATAGGATAGTTTATATTGGGGTCTTTTTCTAAAACTTTTTGCAGTGTAATATTGTGTATCCAACCATCGCCAAAGTCATATTCAAAATCAATTTTTTTTCTTTCTAAATTTAAAATTTCATTTAATTCTAATTCTGATGCCTCTAGTTGATCTTCATTTGTATCAAAACCATCTTCATATTTTTCTGCAATGTAGGTAAATCCTAGCCTGCTTCCTTTTATTAATCCACTGGACTGAAAACTAAACTGCCAAAGATGACCACCAGACCAGTTAAATGCTGTCATGATTACTTCTGCTAATTCTGAAAATGTTAATTCGTCTTGAACCAAAATTGTTCTTGTTATTTTTGGTTCTATATATTTTAAGTCTATTTTTAATTGATAAATATTCATTATTCTAAAATTAAATTTTTAAGTTCTTTGTTTATACTTTTAATATCAAAAAAATGTAATTCAAACGTAGATTCATGCACCATATTTAATTTATTAATTTCATTTATAAATTTAGATTTATTACTAAAATATGACACTAAATTTATATACAATTTATTTGAACTTATCCTTTCTGGTGGTGCACACAAGTCGCCACTTATGCAAACTGGATAATCATAGATAGGTTTTTGAGTATGCGTATTTTCTAAAACTATATCAAAAACTAAACCAGCATTCAAATTATATACAAAGTTAATTTTGTTGGTTTGAGAACCAAATATTTTGTTTAATTTAATGGCAGAGGCAACTAAAAAATCGCCTTCGTAGCAACCAATACTTTCGTCTGCTTCCTCGTCAATAATCATCAATTTTGTTTCGATTTGGTCGAGTTCAAAAGTAAATTTGTGTTCTAAAAAACCTTTCCAATCTAATAATACAAAAATTATTTCAAATAAATCAGAAAAAGTAGTTGTTTCTTTTACCCAAAAAACACGATTAAATGCAGTTTTTGAATTTGATAAAGTAATTTTGAGTTGGTAAATTTGCATTAAGTTATAAACTTGTTTTTCTTTTTTTTGTAAAAGAGAAGAACTTTTAAATTGATTTTTTTTATTTCTAATATCTCATATTGAAAATAATAAAAAAATACATCATCAAAATTGTATTTTATTAAAACCCTTTTCTCATTAATTTTGTAAAAGTAATCAATTTTTAGATTAAGAAAATGATATTTGAAAAAATGAAGCAATTTATGTAAATTAATTGCAAATTTATTACTTTTATAAATAAATGCTTTTTATAATTGTAATAAATAGATAAATTATAACGTATTATTTTTGAGTAAATATTAAAATCTAATTGATGAAAAAAATATTTATTAAAATCATTTTAATCATTACATTTGTATAAAATTGATTTTAGGAAGATATAAAAAAACTCTTATTTATTTTGAAAAACTATCCCTTTTTCAAAAGAAATAGAAACTGCGAAATAAAGGTTTTTAACAGTATCTTTAATCTAAAAATTAAATGCTTGATTTATGAAAAAAATACTTATTTTAGTAACATTTTGTGTTTATTTTAAATGCAAATCACAATCTACTGAAGATATTATAACCTACTCCCCTACTTTTACTAATACTATTTCTGATAAAAAAACAACCAATATTGGAGTGAGCGAAATGGTAGCTGGTGGCTCTACAACTGGGCTTGCATTGCCGGCTTACAACAATTCGCTGAGGGTAAATTCACTTTTGGATTCTATTTATTCTGTCAATAAAAATATTAAATTTATGGAAGGTTTTAGGATTCAAGTTTTCAATGGAGATAGCAAAGAGCAAGCCAATGAAGCCAAAGAATATTTATATAAAATTTTTCCTAATGCAGATATTTATACTGTATATAAACAGCCAACCTATCGCATAAAACTAGGAGATTTTACAAGTCGCCACGATGCCAAGCGAGTACTCGAAAAAAAAATATTAAAAGCATTTCCAAGAGCTATTCTAATACCTGATAATATATTTTTGAAACAAAAAGTGTATTATGAATAATTTTTAAAACTACTTTAAACTTACTTTCCTATAATTACCTCTACATTGCATAATTTTAGATTGAGAATTTTGAAAACAAAAAAAGAAGTTTTTAAAGTTCACTTTTAAAATACATTAAATCTTGATTTAGTTATATTTTACATAAATAAAATGAAATTGAATTTTAAAATCATTTTATTTATTTTTATAAATAATTGCACAAAGCAATATGAATTGCTAAGTTTGTAAAAAAAAAGACTTGATTTCAAACACCCTTATTGGCATTTTTTGTGCTGCAATGGCCGTACAGTTATATTTTTATCTTTTCTATTTTATTAAACTTGCTCGCTTCAAAACTCAAGTAGATACGCAAACGCATAGACCTATATCAGTAATAGTTTGTGCACACAATGAGTATGAAAATCTAAAAAAATTGATACCATTATTGCTTGTTCAAAACTACCACCAATACGAAATAGTGATAGTAAACGATAGGTCTTATGATGCTACTGAGGATTATTTGAAAGAAAAAATGTCGCTTTTTAAAGATAAAATAAAAATAGTAACTATCGAAGATATACCAACCAAAATGGATGCTAAAAAATATGCACTTACATTAGGAATAAAAGCTGCAAAATATGATTATGTATTGCTCACAGATGCTGATTGTGTGCCATACAACAACAACTGGATACTTCAAATGCAAGCTCATGCCACCAAAGAACCCTGTATCGTGCTAGGTATTTCTCAATATGAAGTAAGAAATTCATTTTTAAATAGTTTTATTCGCTTTGAAACATTTTTTACGGCTCTTCAATATTTATCGTTTGCCATCAAAGGGAAGCCATATATGGGCGTAGGGCGTAATTTGATGTATCATAAATCGATTTTTTTTGATAACAAAGGATTCCATCCTCACATGGACACCACAGGTGGAGACGATGATTTGTTTATAGCCAAAGTAGCCACCGCTAGCAACACTTTTGTAGCTATTGACATAGAAAGTCAAACTATTTCTACACCAAAAACAAGTATTTCAGAATGGTTTACACAAAAAAAACGACATCTATCTGTTGGCAAATATTACTCCAATAGTATGAAATTGAGATTAAGTTTATTATATATTTCCAATTTGTTTATATTAATTTTTGGATGTGGATTGTTTTTTCAGTCAGAATTTTATATTTACATCTTGTATAGTATTTTGGTAAGATATATATTACAATTTGCAATATTTGGAATTGTTGCCAAAAAATTAAGATATAATTTACAAATGTGGCTTTTGCCATTTTTTGATATATTATATCCAATATATATAGTAGTTTTGGGTACAAATGCTAGATTTACTAAAAAAGTAAAATGGAAATAGAACAAAAAGAATTTTCTGATAAGGCAAAAAAAGATTTTTTGCTTGTAGACCGAGCTATTAAAAATTCGGATCAAAAGGCCTATGCAGAATTGATGAAAAGATACCGCAAATCAGTTTTTCATCTTGTTTTGAAAATGGTACGCAATGCCGATGAAGCCGAGGATTTGACTATTGAAGCATTTGCAAAAGCATTTAAAGGTCTTACCAAATTTAATCCTGAATTTACATTTAGTACTTGGTTGTTTAGAATTGCTACTAATAATTGTATAGATTATATACGTAAAAAAAGAATTCTTACTACCAGTTTAGACAATCCCCTCAAAGACAACGATGGCGATGAGATGACTTTGGATGTAAGAGATTCGGCTCTAAACCCAGAAGATGCCAATATTAGAGAGCAAAAAATAGAATTGATGCGTAATATTGTTACAAAATTGCCCTCAAAATATCAAATTTTAATAAAAATGAGGTATTTCCAAGAACTAACTTACGAAGAAATCGCTGTTAATTTAGATTTTCCGCTAGGAACTGTAAAAGCGCAACTACATAGAGCCAAAGAATTGCTTTATGATATGGTTAAAGATAAAAAAGATATTATTTAATTTACAAAAGCAACGAATGCACGAATTTTAATAATTGCAACGAATGCACGAATTTTAATCAATTCTCAATTCTCGATTTTTAATTTTAAATTCCTAACTATTTATTATCTTTGTAATATAATTGATAAAATTATGAACAAAACAAATGTAGACGAAATGCTTTTGCAAATGATTGAACCCAAATTGAGGGAAATTCAGGAGCGATTCAGCCGTGGCGAAGGTCTGGGGAGCGATGATATTAATACACTTTTGCTCAAATCTCAATTTAACCACATCAACCATTTGGACGAAAAACTAAATGAAGTAACTGCCGATGTAGGCTCTTTAAAAGGCGAATTTAATGGACTGAAAGGTGAATTTAAATTACTTGAAAAGCGATTTGATAATTTAGAAACCAGAGTTGATGCTAGACTTAGCACTTTTGAAGCCAATATGAAGGCTTTTGAATCAAACATTGAATTTAAAATACAAAAAGCCATCAATAGCAATATGCGTTGGAGCATAGGGCTGATTGCTCTATTAGTTACAATATTGAAACTAATAGATGTATTGGCCGATAAATTGCCCAATTTGTTTTAAATGCCTACAAAACTACAAAGTAGAATTGCGATATTAGCAATTTTAAAACCTCACCCCCTGCCCCCTCTCCAAAAAAGAGGGGGTAAATAGGATTTTTTAAATTTTAAAGCCCCCAAACCCCCGAAAGGAAATTGCGATATTAGCAATTTTGTCGCCACGAATGCACCAATTTTAAACAATAATTCATAATTCTCAATTTTTAATTCTCAATTCTCAATTCTCAATTCTCAATTTTTAATTTTTAATCAATAATTCATAATTCATAATTTTTTTAATATATTTGTAATATAATTGATTTGACAATGAGCAAAACAAATGTAGACGAAATGCTTTTGCAAATGATAGAACCCAAATTGAGGGAAATTCAGGAGCGATTCAGCCGTGGCGAAGGTCTGGGGAGCGATGATATTAATACACTTTTGCTCAAATCTCAATTTAACCATATCAACCATTTGGACGAAAAACTAAATGAAGTAACTGCCGATGTAAGTTCGCTAAAAACTGATTTTAAATTATTAGAAACTAAAGTAGATGCTAGACTTAGCACTTTTGAAGCTAACATTGAATTTAAAATACAAAAAGCCATCAATAGCAATATGCGTTGGAGCATAGGGCTGATTGCTCTATTAGTTACAATATTGAAACTAATAGATGTATTGGCCGATAAATTGCCCAATTTGTTTTAAATGCCTACAAAACTACAAAGTAGAATTGCGATATTCGCAATTTTATCGCCACGAATGCACGAATTTTAATCAATAATCTCAAAAAGCCCTACCCACTGCCACCTCATCCCAAATGGAGGGGGAAATAGGATTTTTTTAATTTTTAATGCTAAAGCCACGAATACACGAATTTTAATTAATAACTGATGTTACGCAAAAATATTAATTTATTGGATATTAATTTCTAATTTTAATAAAAAACTGTGAAAAATAGAGAATTATTGTTAGATACCTACACAGACTATCTGATTGGGTCTACCTTATCA
>JAAFIH010000010.1 GCA_013297755.1 Cytophagales bacterium | reverse complement strand
GATGATTTAGTATACTGTACAAGAGAAATTATAAGACCTAATAGAAAAAACCATAGAAAACATAAACCTAAGAAACTTTATAACATGGTCTATAAAAGACTATGAAAACCTTAAGTAAACGACATTGGTATAACATTATTGATTTTTTTAAATTAAATTATCTATTTACAATAATTTTCTTTTTTTTTGGATATACAAAAAAACTGTGTCAGATTGAATATTGCAAATAACTCGTTTTTCTAAAATAAACATTAAAGAATATACTTACTGTTAGCAATCTTTATGTTCGGATTTTCCTTTTTCAAATAAGCACCAAAATATATAAACAGTTATAAATAATTAAAAATCTATAAAAAATGATTTACGTATTTTTTTTAATGGTGTTCGGAAAAATTTAAATTTAGCACAAAAAGATTGAAGTTAGAAATAAAAAGGTTTTTTGTGATATTTTAAAAAACATCTCTTATTTTGAAATTACCTTAAAAAAGGCTTAAATCAATCCAAAAATAAAATTTTTAGTTATTTATGTGATATTTGCCAGACGATAGTATTTTTTTTATGATTGTTTATAAATAGTTTTAAATGTCCGAGTAATAAATAGTTTTTGGCATTTCTGCTGAAACTTACTTATTTTTGCTAATTGTTTATTATATTAACAAAACTATTAATAAAATCTCATAAAACAAATAATCCCATCATATTTTTATAAACGATGGGATTACTTGGATAAAATATATAAAATTAGATTATTCTACTACCAATTTTTGTACTTTGTTGCCTACTTTTACTACAAAAATTCCTTTTGTAGTAAGTTGAATTTCGGTTTTGTTAGTACCCAAAAGTATGCCTTTGTACACTACTTTGCCTAAAACATCGCTTATTTCTATGGCTTGAGATGTAAGTGAAGTTTCAATAACAAAACTTCCTGTTGTTGGATTAGGATATATTTTGAAAATAGTATTGGCTTCTTGATGGTTAGAAATAGCTGTAACATCAGAAACAATTTCAGTTCTAGCAGCTTTGCCGTTAATGTATGAACTTGGTGTCCCTAAATCAGTAGCTACAAATGATGATGTTAGTTTACGAACATTGATAGATAATAAATATGGATTGGTGTTTAATCCTTTATCATTATCCACTGTAGCAATTAAATAACCAGCAAACGGTACATTAAATCCAACAGGTTCAGTATTGTTTATATTATTAGTTTCGTTTAATGTAACACTTTCTACTTTATATTTTTGGGCATCAAAGTTGAGTGTTACATCAAATCCTTCTATGGCGGCATCATGATATACTTTTACTGGGATTGAAGTTATATCGTTAGCATCTGTATTAGCACTGGCATAGTCTATTTCTGTGTAAGTTACACTTTCTGTTCTCAGATTGGCACCACCCAAAGTTTGGGCATAGCTACCATCCACATCGCCTATTAAAATACCTGTTAGTGTAATGTTATCTACACTAGCACAACCATTTTGTAAGATGCTATTTGCAGGAATACAAGTTAAAACAGCAGGCACAATGTTTTTGTTAAATCCTACAAAAGTAGTTGCAGAATTATAAAATTTCCAATCTGGCACATTGTTTGGAAAAGTTGTAATTTGCATCAATGTACGTCTGCGAAGCAATGTTCTATCTCCAGAGGTAATAGCACCAGAACCATTTACGTCTGCAGCTATCAGTTGAAACACAGTAGGGTTAGCTATTTGATTGTTTACAATTCTAGTTATGAGTACATTATCAAAGGCATTTAAGTGGCTTACTACTGGGGTTGTGGCAGGTATATCTCTAGTAGCAGATATGCCAAATCCACTGACGCCCATTTCTACACTAAAACTTCCTGTAGCATTTGTACCTGAGGTTTTTCCAGTTGCTATACAATTTGCCAACGATTGTGCCACAAAAACACCTGCTGCTGGGTTGTTATTGTTGGCTATTGGCTTTGCCCCATTGCCCCAGAAAAATGCTTGTCCCGTGATAGTAGGAAAAAAGAGAGCAATAGATATTGTAGATGCACTAAGGGTTACATCTCTTTCGGTTGTTTGGTATGATTCTTTTACATTGCCTCCACCAACTGTGTATGTGCCAGCAATGGCAGGTTGCACCAAGGCAAATTGTGGTGCCACTATCACACCTGCTCCGCTAAACTCGCCAGCACCATCATAAGAAATATTAAGATGTAAAATATTGCCTTGGGTAGACACATCCACTAGGCCAACACCAGTAGCAGTAACTACATTTCCTAAAAATGCTACACCAGTAGGAGTCATTATAGCTGGATTGAAAGACATTTCTATATCCATACCTATAATTCCAGAGCCAATGGTAGTTGGAGTTTCGATAGGAACTAAGAAATTTTGGGTATTACAATTGTTTTGTGGAGCTATTACTCCTACACTATATTGATTCAATTGATAATTTGCAATGGCTTTGCAAGCAGCATTGGTTACAGTTACGGTGTATAAACCATTGGTAAGTGCCCCAGAAAATCCTGATAAACTTTGATTGATTAAAACAGTTCCATTTTTAGACCAACTGTAGCTTGCACCAGCATAGGTATTTACACTAATTCCATTGTTTAGGTTAGTAATAATAGGTGCTTGTGCAAAATAGGTATCACAATATTCGGTATATAAAGTTGTGATTTCAGATTGGTTGAGTGCACGAGTATAGATTCTTGCATCGTCAATTCTGCCTTTGAAAGTCCCAAATATATTACCAGCACTGCCCCTAGCAGCTCCAATTAATAAATCTGTATTATTAACCATATTAAATGAACTTGTTAAACTAAAATTATTAATCAAAAGATTATTCATGTAAACTTTGAGGTTATTGCCATCTCTTTGGTAAACAACATGATACCACAGATTAGGTTGAATTAAAGTTGGATAAATATAAATTCTAGAACCACCAGGTCTTGATAATTCTGTTGCAAACTGTCCATTACCAACTTGAGTAGCAAAATAATTAGTCATATTTAAATTGTCATCTCTTCTTTTAGTTATAATACGATTATCTCCTGAAACATTTGAACTATTAAACCAAGTAGAAATCGTAAAATCACTAAGCCCAAAATTACCTAAAGTAGTATTTACACCAATATAATTACTTCCACTAAAACTAGCTGAAACATTAGCGTTCATAAATCTGTCAGAACCCAGTGAAGTAGTTATAAAAAATGTCCCATTATTTCCATTCCCACTCTCATCATTTGCATTTCCATTAAAAGGATAGTGAGCCACTAAACCAATATTAATATTAGCAATTTGAGCAGTAACTACATAAGGAGTAGAGCTTACCACACAAGAACCATAAGTATGAATACCTGTATATGTACCAGGGTTTAACGTACCTGTAAAAGTGTTGGTAAATATGCCAGTAACAGTAGAGCCATTGAAAGACCAGCCATAACTAACACCTGGAAAAGTAGAAGATGTAGCCAACAGTACATTGTTAGCTAAACCAACAGTTGGCATATCTAAACCAGTAAAAGTATGATTATACAACGCCATTACTTCGCAGCCTGTTAATGCACGATTATAAATCAAAACATCATCTAATTTCCCATTAAAATACTCCATAAAACTATTTGGATTATTACTAAAAACGCCTAAAGTAAGATTATAATTATTATTAATGTTATATCCTACAGTAGTTGTAGTACTTTCTAACTTACCATCCAAATAAAAATAAACAACTCCATTTTTTCTTGCAATTGTATAAAAATACCACTGGTTAGAAACTAAAATTTTATTTACTTGAACATCAATAAATTTTGTCAAATTTTCAGAAAGCGACCAATTCAGTCTTGAATTTCGTAAATAAATATCGAAAAAATTATCCCAACTTCCAGCTTGTCTTTTAGCAATTAATCTTTGATTTGTTCCGATGGTAACTGAATTAAACCACATAGAAACCGAGAAATCGCCCAATCCAAAGTTCCCTAAAGTGGTATTCACTGATATGAAATTGCTACCATTAAATGTTGATGAAGCATTGGAATTCATAAATCTATCTGTTCCCAAAAATGTGGCAACTCTAAATGTCCCATTATTCCCATTTCCACTTACATCATTTGCATTACCATTAAAAGGATAATCTGCTACTAAACCATTGGCTAGGTTTATCTGAGCATACAAAGTAGTACCTATACTTGCCCAAAAGCTCAAACTTACAATGACGATAGTGCGTAATAAATTTTTCATTTTATATTGTATTTAAATGTATTAAAAATTTAATTTATGCAAATTTATAAAAATAAAAATAAAAATAAAAATAAAAATAAAAATAAAAATTTATTTTAAGAAATAAAAAAAAGGTAAGATTTATTAAAAATTTTATCCTTATTTAGTGAATAATTTTCTACATCAAAATTGATGAAGTAAAGTAGGAAATGTTGGATAATCGAAAGTAAAAGATAAAAATATTTTAAAACAATTTAGTAAAAATAATAATTTAGGTGATGCTTTTTGCAATTGCTTTACCTTCTTCGGTTTCTGCCTGAATCACAATTGACTTTGATTTTTCGTAGAAAGCTAGTAACTCATCTAACTATTTATTTTGTATTTGATTATTTAATAAGTGTAGCATTAAAAAAAATATTTGCAATTATCTTATCCAACCTTTCATTTATATCTTTGGGAATAATTGCTTTTTTTAGAATAAGCCGCACACAACCACGAACAGATAGCATTTCCAAGTTATTGAAATTGGAGTTGTATTCTTTGTTTAAATACGAATTATTAGAATGATGAAGCATATTTAAAAATTTTGGACTAAATAATATTACTTTTTTGTACATTAGGAATGTAAAATTAAAGTTTTTTTAGAATAGTCAAACATTATTAAAAAAAAATCCTGATACTTTTATTCTATAATATTTTTTGAGATATCACAATTTTGGAATAAAATTTTAGAAAAGCTCGTAACTTTTCTACAGATTTTTATGTACAAAAAAAGCATCAAAATGTGATAATTCTCCATTTTCTTTAAAAGTCGAATCATAATTACCTTTATATTTAAATCCTAATGGATTCAAAAAAGCATAAATCTCATCAAAAGAACAGCCAAGATCGTTGTCAGTTCTGCATTCAAGGTATAAGTATTTGATTTTTTTCAAAGATTCAGTGGCCCCTTTTAATACTTCCAATTCATAGCCTTCTACATCTATTTTGCAAAAAACATTACTATTGTTTTTAAAAGATGCTAGGTAATTATCTAATACATCTAGTTTTATTTTTTCTACTTTGTAGTTTTCACGTTCTGGCTTTACTATCGAGCTGCTAGGGCTAAAGTCTCCTACAAATATTTCTGCATCACCAGTTTGGCCTCCTAGTGCTTTATTTACAATTTCTATTGATTTATCGCTTTCAAATGCGTTGCGTATTTTATTATATTCATTAGAAATGGGCTCAAAAGCTAAAATTGGCGAGCTTGGAAAGGCATTTTTAGAAAGTATAATAAATTCGCCAGAATTTGCCCCAATATCAATTACAAAATCAATTTGTAAACTTTTCAAAAATGGAGAATCGAATAACGAAAATCTACTATAAGGAGTTACAACTGCTTGGTAAATTTTGTGCAGGCCTGTAAACTTATTAAACTTAATGATATTTAATAATGGCTTTCTGATTTTTTCTTGAAATGATAGGTTTGTATTCATAAAGTATTAATATTTATTTTTGTTTTAATTGATAAATAAAATTAAATAATTTTTTTATGACAATCGAGGGCAAACACCAAACGCAAAATTCCGAAAATAAATAGGCCCAATCGAATAATTTAAAATTAAGTTTCTTTCGATATTTATATTTTACAGCCATAGTATGCCATAATACCGATTTAGGATTTCTATTTCTTACATTATTATTTGATGTATAATAATCAAATAAAACCTCGTTCATGTTATACAGCTTTATGCCGCTAGTGTACAACTTAAGCCATAAATCATAGTCTTGTACTTGTTCGTTATTTAAAGTTTCGTCAAAATAGCCTGCTTTTTGAAAAGTAGATTTTCTAAACATGGCACAAGCAGTATTTATTGATTGAAATCTATTTATTTCAGAACCTACTAAATAAGGAAATTTTCTTGTAAATAATGTTTTGCCCGTTTCTTCTTGTACATATCTTACGCTCATACTACATGCACCAGCATCTAGTATAGTTTCCATAAAAGATTTTTGTTTAACCAACCTCTCTGGGTATGCAAAATCATCGGCTTCTTGTATGGCCACAAAATCTGATTTCGACAAATTTATTAATTTATTCAAACAATAAGTAGATTTTTCACGCTTTGATGGATAAATTACTTTCAAACGTGGTTCTTTTTTTTCATATTCTTTCAAATAATCCAATAATTCTTTATTATCTGGATTACCTGGAAAAACCAAATATTCTATTTTTTCTAAACTTTGATTCAAAACAGAAAGAAAAGACCTTTCAAATACTTCTACTGATTCATTAAAACAAGTTGTAATTACAGAAACCTCTATTTTATCCATTAATTAGCATTTATTTTTGAATAAAAATCCATCAACCTATATTCAATATTTTTTTTATCAATATTTACGATGGTGTCTAATATCAGTGCCACAGTCAGAAAAATAATACACAATATTGCACAACCCATGGCCAAAAATGCAGATGGAAATCTTCCAACATATTTGGTATCTAAATATTCTAAAAACACAGGTACACCAATAACTAATGATAAAATGGCAAAAAAGATGGATAAAAAGCCAAAAAATATAAGAGGCTTGTAATTTTTGAAAATTGTAAATAACTTTAATAAGACTTTATAACCATCAACTAAGGTATTAAGTTTGGAAGGGTTATCGGCTGGTCGGTCGCTGTATAGTGTAGGTATTTCTTGAATACTAAAATTATGCTCTAGTGCAAAAAGAGTCAATTCGGTTTCAAGTTCAAAACCACTTGTAGTGATAGGAAAATTTTTGACAAATGCTTTATTAAAAACCCTATATCCGCTCAATATATCTTTGAGATTGGTTTGATATAATAAGTTTATTAAAAATTTTACAAGATTATTACCCACGCCATTTAATACTCTTTTGTTTTCTTTTTTATAATGGCCTAGCGAATGGCGGTCGGCCACTACCATATCTACTTTGCCGTTTTGTACTGGCAATAACAATTCTTTGATTTGAGCCACATCATAAGTACAATCTGCATCTATCATCACATAAACTTCTGCATTGACAGTATAAAAGGCTTTTTTTACGGCAAAGGCTTTGCCTTTTTTATATTCATTTAATACTATTGCCTTAGTTTCATCTAATTGAAGACTTATAAACTTATTTTTTGCAATTTGGTAGGTATCGTCTGTAGAATTATTATTGACTACACAAATCAAGGATTCTGGCAAATATGTAGAAAAATCTTCTATAACTTTGCCTATAGTTTTGGCTTCGTTGAAGGCTGGAATAATGACTGCAATTTTAAAATTCATTTTTATAGCATATTTTGTAAATAATTTCCTGAATTTTAGAATTAAAAATCATTACTATTAAATGAATATTTAAATATAACAACAACAAGTCAAAGAAATATTTATAAACTACATAGACAAAATTAAAATTAAAAACAAATCCAACAATATTGCTATAACAATTAATTATAAATATTGATAGATATAAAATACTGTAAAATTTCATTGAATTATTGTTGCTATATTTATAAATATTTATCAAAAAAGGAATGCAAAACAGTAAGAAAATCATTCTATAATCCCAATTATTTCCAAGAAAGTAAGTAAAAGAGTAAATTGTACTTCCAATCAAAAATGCATTAACAGTGTATTCATCTATTTGATTTGAAAAATTAAAATTTGTTTCTTTTAATTTTTTAAAAGTAAAAATCTCAAAAAATAAAATCAAGAAAATAATAGAAAATGCAAAAGGAAAAACTAAATTTATACTAAAAGCAAACTCATTAAAATAAAATATAAAATTAGAACACAATAGTTGTATTGAAAATAGCTTAGAACTAAAGATGAAAAAATTTAATTCTTTATCAATTAGAAACTGTGGAAGCGTGTTTACTCCATAAGAAATTAATATTCCATTTGGTGTTGCAGCTGATATATCCTTCAAATCATCTTTAATAGTATACACATAAAAAATAAAAATAAGTCCAACTAAAAAAAATAAATATTTAAAAATAGTATTTTTAGAATTTAAAAAGTAAGTTATTGCCACTATAGGATATAACTTTAATAAAGATGCTAGCAGAAGAGGAAAGGTGGAAATAAAGGTGTATTTTTTATTTAAAATTGTATACAATTCAAGAGACAAATACAAAAGAAAAAAGTTTAACAAATCAATATTACCCCTTTCTAAACACAAAAAAAGGGAAGGCGAAATTATTAAAAATCCAATGTAATATGAAAAGTTATCAAAATTATACTTTTTAAAAAAAGAAAAAATCGAAAAAAAATATAAAAAACACAAAATAAAACCAATATATAAAGTAGAAGATTCTGTTACACCAAAATAATTTAGAGAGTGCCAAATTTTAGGATAATTTAAAGGTCTGTTAAGTATATCACATGGATTTTTAACCAAAACATTGTATCCAAGTCTCAAACAATCCATTCCGGTTGTTATTACATGAGTGTCAATAAAAAGTGGGCTTTTAGCAGGAATCCCTATACTTCTTAGGAAAGGGACATGACTTTTATTATAAATCGAAACAAAAAATACAGAAACTGTAAATATTAAAAAAATAAAAAAAAATCCATATTTTTTTTTGAAATTCATGTTAAAAAATTTTTAAATATAATGTACCATTTATATTAAGAAACTATGGTACTGTTTAGCTTTAAAAGTATTTAACCACAATATTAATCTACATTTTATTTCAAACCAAATATTAGTTGAAGTTTATAAAATTGAAATTAAGTTTTTTTCTAATATTTTAGAACTGTAAACTATTTTTTCAGTAAATGTATCAAAATAAACAATTTATAAATAACAAAATTGGGCATAAATGAAAGGCAATATTCAAAAAAAAGAAAGGTATAAGCCTTAAAATTAAACTTAAAATATTTTATATATTTTAATTTAGTAGAAATAGCACCCTTAATTTGACTTTTTGCCTTGAAATAATCTTTACTATCTTTGGTGTATATACATAAAAAATCAGGCAGGTTATGAATAATAGCCCCTTTGGTGTACCAATTTAGAAACAAATCATAATCTTCACTCAATATATAATAGTTTTTAAAAGTTTGGAATTTTTCAAAGTAATACCCAAATTTTTCAAATGTTAATTTTCTGGCCATTAGACTAGGATGTCCAACAGGTGATCTAATTATAATATTATCATTTAAGTTTAAACTATAGCTACGTTTAAATAATTGTTCAAAATTTTCATTAACATAAACTAAGCCTGAACCAGTGGCGTCAACATTCTTGTGGGTTTCAAGATAATTGTATTGTAGCATAAGTCTTTCTGGTGTAGAAAAGTCATCGCCATCCTGAATAGCAATATATTTAGATATAGCTACTTTTATAGCTATATTTCTTGAAATTCCTCCTCCTAAATTTTTCTCATTTTTTATCAATTTAATACGATTGTCTTTTAATTCATAATTTTCTAAAAGTTCCACAACTTCTGCATTAAGTATATCATTGATAACCACGATAATCTCTATTTCCTGTAATGTTTGATTCAGAATAGATTTTAAGCTTCGCTCAATCATTAATTTAGATTCCCTAAATGCCAAAATAATCACACTTACTTTTACCATTATTTTTTTTATTGATATTTTTTTTACAATATTGCAAAAAAAAACATTCAATAAAAAATGATAGTTGTAAGAGCTCCTTTTAGATTACCCGTTGGTGGTGGTGGAACAGATTTGCCATCATATTATAAAATTTACGAAGGCTCTTTAATAACGGCAGCTATCAATAAATATATGTACATCAACATCAATGAACCCGCAGTTTCTGATGTTATAAAAATAAATTATAGCAAAACTGAAATTATAAAACCAAACGAATTACATCTAATTCAACACGATATAGTGAGAGAGACACTTATGCACATTGGTGTAACTAATCCTATGGAAATTACCTCAATGGCCGATTTGGCTGCTGGCACTGGCATGGGGTCATCAAGTTCGTATACAGTGGCTCTTTTAAAAGCACTAAATACCATGTATAGAAGAGATGAATCAACCTATTCGTTGGCCGAAGAAGCCTGCAAAGTTGAAATAAAACTTTGTGGAAAACCAATAGGAAAGCAAGACCAATACGCTGCAGCTTTTGGTGGATTAATTCACATGAGTATAGATAGATCGGGCTATGTAACAGTAGAAAATCTAAACCTAAATCCTGAAACTATACATGATTTAGAAGACCGTTTCATGATGTTTTATACGGATATTCAACGAGATGCAAATGTAATTCTTGGCGAACAATCCAATAAAATTGATATTGCTGGAGAAGCAGCAAAAAACCAGAAATCAGGCGAAAAACCAAATGAAAGTGCGGCTTTAGAAGCTATGCATAAAATAAAACAGATAGGGTACGAAATAAAAAACTGCCTTTTAAAAGGAGATGTTGATGGTGTTGGACATTTAATGCACGAACATTGGATGACTAAGAAAAAAGTTTCAACTAAAATGTCAAATTCTAATATCGATACTTGGTACGATTTGGGCATGGCAAATGGTGCATTAGGTGGTAAAATAATGGGTGCTGGCGGTGGTGGATTTTTAATATTTGTTGCCAAATCTGGTCAAAGAAGAAAATTAAGATTAGCTATGGAAGCTGCAGGTTTAAAATTTATGAGTTTTCGATTTGATTTTGAAGGCGTGAAGGTATTAGCAAATGTTTAATGATTTTTTTTGAAAAACTCAAAATAATAACATTTTATTTGTCAAGTAAAGTATTGAAAATGGATTTACAGGGCAAACGCATTTAAAAATATTATAGATTTAAAAAGTAAAATATTACTAAAAAATGATGTTTTTTGAATAGTTGAATCTAAAGTCCCTCCATTTGGATTCAGTGCTTTGGGGCAAAACAAAAGTTTTGAGCCAGGCTGTGCGGTTGTAAAATTGGATATAGGGTGGGGTTATTTAAATAAAAATAATAGGTAATTTTATTTAAAATTTCTTAAATGCGTTTGCCCTGATGGATTTATTAAATTCTAAAATCATCAATTAAATTTTAGATTTTAATTGATGATTTTTAAAAAACAAAATCTTTAAATGAAAGCATTAATTTTAGCAGCAGGAAAAGGAAGCCGTTTAGGAGATATTACCGAAACCATTCCTAAGCCTATGATAAAATACAAAGGAAAACCCATTTTAGAACATAATATTATGTTATGTAAAAAGTTTGGAGTTACTGATTTGTATATAAATACTTCTCATTTAGCAAATATCATTCAAGAATATTTTAAAAATGGAGAAAAGTGGGGTGTTAAAATAACTTATTCTTACGAAGAAGAGCTATTGGGTACATCGGGTGCCATTAATAATTTTAGAAATAGTTTTAGTGAAGTAGATTTTTTTGTGATTTATGGAGATAATTTTTCAGAAATAAACTTATTAGAGCTTAAAAAAATGAAAGAAGATAAAAAAGCTATAGCAGCTATCGCCTTTCATTATAGAGAAGATGTGAGTATGAGTGGAGTTGCAGAATTTGATAAAGACAACAAAGTAACCATGTTTATAGAAAAACCAAAACCTGGTACAACTACATCTAATTGGGTAAATGCTGGAATTTATTTCCTTGATTCCAAAATTATTTATAAAATTCCTTCTGGATTTTCAGATTTTGCCAAAGATATTTTCCCTCAATTAATGAAAGAAAATTTGCCAATTTATGGTATTTGTGACTCTAAAGACGTTTTAGCTTTTGATACTCCTGAATTATTAAAAAAGAATATTTAATTTTATATTTAATACTAAATATAACAAGTTTAAAACACGTAATAAAATAAAACAATGTTAAAAAAAATAATATTTCCAATAGTAGTTTTTATTGCTGGAAGACCTATACTACAGTTTTTTTTTGAAACTTTAAATTTTATTTCTTTGATTGGGATGAATCATGGAATAGGTGTAGGTAACATAGAAACAAGTGGTGAAAAAAAAGCCCTTAAATATATAAAAAAAAATCTAACTAAAAGTAACACAATTGCCAAAAGAAATTTTGTATTATTTGATGTAGGAGCAAATATAGGTTCTTATAGTAAAGAAATTATAAAAATATTTGATTTAGAAAAGTATTCTTTATTTTCATTTGAACCTTCTTTATATACATTTAATATTCTAAGTAAAAATATTAAAACAAACAATAATATTCGTTTAATTAATATTGGTCTAAGTAATATTGCACAAAAATTAACGCTTTACAACGATTTTTTAGGCTGTGGAGATTCATCAGTAATAAAAAGAAATTTAGAAAGCATAAATCGTGATTTTAATTTATCAGAAGAAATTAATTTAACAACTTTAGATATTTTTGCTACTGAAAATGAAATAGATCAAATTGATTTATTGAAAATTGATGTAGAGGGACATGAATTAAATGTGCTTGAAGGGGCTGCTAATTTTTTAAGAAATCGTAAAATTAAATTTATTCAATTTGAATTTGGTGGTACCAATATAGATGCCCATACAAATTTTAAAGATTTTTTTTACCTTCTCAAACCAGACTTTAAAATTTACAGAATCTTAAGTCATGGACTTCGAGAAATTAAAACCTACGATGAAAAGCAAGAAATTTATTTAGGTGTTAATTACTTAGCCGAGTTGGTATAATTTGAATTAACTTTTGGATTTGAAAATACACCATGATAAAAAACATATTTCTTGACAGAGATGGCATAATCAACGAGATAGTGATGAGAGCCGATTTGGTTAGTTCTCCAAGAGTTATTTCTGAATTTACTTTCAAAAATGATTTCTTAAATATAGTACCAAAGTTAAATACATTTTCTGGTAATATATTTATAGTTTCAAATCAACCAGACATTGCAAGAAATTTGATGGACATTGATGTGTTAGAACACATAAATATTGAAATTAGTAAAGTCATAAATCCAAAAGAAATTGTCTATTGCACATGTGATGGCGGCAATTGTGGTTGTCGTAAGCCAAAACCAAGCATGATAAATCAATTAATTGATAAATATAATTTAAAAAAAAATGAGTCTGTTATTGTTGGCGACAGTGTAAAAGATATTGAATCAGGCATAAATGCAGGTATTTTGAGCGTTTTTTTAGAAACAGATTATAACAAAAATCAAATAGTTACTCCCAATTATAAAATAAAATCACTAAATGATTTTTTCCAATTAAATTTATTTTAACTTTGCAAAAATAAAATATATGAATTTTTCAGAACAATTTTTAAAAGAATGTATTGAAGCAGCCCAAAAGTTAGATACTGCAGTTATCGAAAAAATGGCCGATGTAATGGCATCAACAAGAGAAAATGGAGGTAGAATATTTTTTTGTGGCTCTGGTGGAGGTGCTGGCCATGCCTCGCATGCAGTATGTGATTTTAGAAAACTTGCCAATATAGAATGTTATACCCCTTATGATAATGTATCTGAATTGACAGCCCGTGTAAACGATGATGGTTGGGATTCTACGATAGTAAATTGGCTAAAAGTAAGTAGATTCAATTCCAAAGATTGTATTTTTGTTTTTTCAGTTGGTGGTGGTAATTATGAAAAAAATATAAGTGCAAATTTGGCTCAAG
Organism: Cytophagales bacterium; assembly: GCA_013297755.1. Lineage (GTDB taxonomy): Bacteria > Bacteroidota > Bacteroidia > Cytophagales > UBA9547 > REAG01. Next base: position 105,496 of record JAAFIH010000010.1, on the reverse strand, counting down.
CCGTAAAATTTGCAAAAGATAACGGAGCAAGTGTGGTTGGAGTGGTTGGAAAAGACGGTGGATATACTAAGCAAATGGGCGATGCAGTTTGTGTAGTACCAACGATAAACCCAGTACATATTACCCCAATTGTTGAAGGCTATCAAGCCATAGTTTGGCACTTATTGGTTTCGCATCCTAAATTGCAAGTAAATCAAACTAAGTGGGAATCAACAAAATAAAATATGATAAATTCAACTACATATTATAATTTTATTGAATTTGCTAACAAAGTTTTTGGCAAGGTAAATTCGGTTTTTTCTAAAACTGGTTTTGTTTTTAGCAATAGAATATATAACCAAATTACACCTAATAGACTAAATGAATATGATCGTTTTGACTACATAAGAATAAAATCTTTAGATTTAGTAGCTAACGAAATTTTATCTAAAAGTTTAAAAGGTAGTGTTGCAGAATTAGGTGTTTTTAGAGGTGAATTTGCTGCAAAGATAAATGAAGCTTTTCCTGAAAAAACTTTTTATTTGTTTGATACTTTTGAGGGATTTGATAAGTCTGAAGAGTTTTTTGATAAAAAAAACAATTTCCATGTAGATCATCATTATGACTTTTCTAAAACTAATGTTGATTTAGTTTTAAAAAAAATGCCTTTTAAGGAAAAATGTATCATTAAAAAAGGTTTTTTCCCTTCTACAACTGAAAATCTTAACGAAGAATTCTGCTTTGTAAGCATTGATACAGATCTTTATGAACCAATTTATTCTGGTTTAACTTATTTCTACCCTAAAATGGTTGAAGGTGGTTATATTTTTATTCACGATTTTAATAATAAGGGATACTTAGGTGCAAGGGAAGCTGTATTAAAATATGTTCGTGAAAATAGTGTAAGATATTTCCCACTTTGTGATGGGGGGGGGTCGTGTGTAATAATTAAATAATTTAAAATGATAAAAACTTCAAAAAAATTTAAGGTTAAAATTTTTGCTGACGGAGCTGAAAAAGCAGGAATGCTAGAAATGAATGCAGATCCTTTAATTGGTGGACTTACCACTAATCCTACGCTAATGAAAAAAGCAGGGCTTACAGATTACAAATCTTTTTGCAAGGATATTCTTACTGAAATTAAAACAAAACCAATTTCATTGGAGGTTTTTGCAGACGACCTTGCTGAGATGGAACGCCAAGCCTTAGAAATAGCTACTTGGGGAGATAATGTTTATGTAAAAATACCAGTAATGAATACCAAAATGGAATCAACCCTTCCAATTTGCAAAACTTTGACTGAAAAAGGCGTAAAGCTAAATGTTACGGCCATGATGACTTTTGACCAAGTCAAAGAATTTACTCCAATCTTATCCAAAGGCAATGGAGCAAATGTGTCAGTTTTTGCAGGAAGAATAGCTGATACAGGTATTGATCCAGTGCCTTTAATGGCAGAAATAGTTAAATATTTAAAAGATTATCCAAAAGTTGAACTAATTTGGGCATCTCCTCGAGAGGTTTTAAATGTATTTCAAGCAGATGAAATGGGTTGCCATATCATAACTGTAACCAACGATATCATCAAAAAATTAAATTTGTATGGCAAAGATTTGAATCAGTATTCGTTGGAAACAGTTCAAATGTTTTACAACGATGCTACCGCAGCTGGTTTTAAATTATAATATTTTTATATAAGCATTATTTTTTAAAAAAATGGTAATGCTTATTTTTGTTTTATTTCTATTATTTGTGCATTGAAAGCAAATGAAGCAACATACGCCACTACTTCGCTCAATATCGAACTAACACGTGTTGCTATTAAAAGCAGCATCATATCTCCTTTTACATAACCATAGGTTGCTAACATTACTACTGCAACAGATTCTTTCACTCCAATTCCTCCTGGCACACCAGGCGTAAGTATGCCAGAATAGCCTGCAATACTTAGTACCGAAACAACAGATATAAAATTACTTAACGGCAAATCTATATTAAAAATATAAGCAAAAGAATAGAACAAAAAACCGTTATAAAAAAAACCTATCAACGACAATATGAAAATTTTACTTATTAAAATATGAAAATCCATAGAAACAATTCCTTTCAGATAACCAATAAGCAAAGACTTGAACTTACAATAAAGGTGATGTTTATATTTTTTAAAATATAATGCCGCAATTACCAATACAATTAATACTAAGATAGTAAAAGTAAAAATCCAAGATACATTATTTGACAAAGAAAATGATATAGATACAGGCAATTTTAAAAGACCTAGAAGTAAAAATACAACTAAAATTAGAGTAGGTACTGTAACTAAAAGAACAAGTTCGATAATAGAACTAATAGCAAGTTGCCTATGTGTCCAGCCTAGTTTGACCCCTGCTACATTTCTAGCTACATAATGCAAAACATTACCAGGTAAATATTTGGCAATATTGGTTTGGATATAAATTTTAAAAATATCAAAAGTCGGCATTTTTTTTTTGCTAACAAACTCTAGCACGAATTTCCAGCTAAAAGCCGATAGGAAAACTAAAAGTGAATACCCAAAAATAAGTAATATAAAAGACAGATAAAAAAAAACACTTCTATTTATAAATATTGCAACAAAATCATATTCTTTTAATATACTATAAATAAAATAAAACGAAACTACTGTTAAAAAGTATCCAAAAAATCTTAATAAATTCTTTATTGTCATTCAATATATTTAAATTTTAATCCAATTATCAGGTAATATTGTAGAGGTGTCAACTTTAGGGTTTGCTAGCCAGTTTTTTGGGGCTATTACAATTTTATCTATATTATTTGACAACCATGCAGCCCACCATCCAAAACTACTATTTGGTATTATAAAATGTCTACATAATGTCATTAAATGTAAATAATTATCAAATTTAATTCCTTTATGTTCATGGGTTACAAAATATACAGGATAATTTAATTTAATATTTTCAATACACCATTCAATATCATCAGAAAATATAAAATATACTGGGTTTGAAATTAATTCTGACATTTTACTTGTTGCATTTGTAATATAATCTGTTCCAACAAATCCAATATTTTTATCTGTTAAAAAATCGCCTCTTCTAATATTTAAACATATTGATTGTGTTTTTAAAATTTCATTTTGAATCACTTTACTAATCGGCAAAAGTTCTTTTTTAAAAGTAAAATCTTTACGAATAGCTTCTTCTATATTTTGAAAATATTTTGGACTTTGCCAGTATCCATCTAAATAAATATCACCTTTTAGATTAAGTATATTTTTATCAAATTTGAATTTTTTTTCCCTAACATAATAATAGCCTTTTAATCTTATAGTGAAATAATATAAAACTCTTCTAAAAATAGACTTAATATTATAGCTTTTATTGTATTCAGGTAAAATATCGTTAGTCAAAAAATTTTCTTCCACATTAAAAATATCCAAATCATAATTTCTATAAACAAATTTTTCAATGAAAACTCTATTTTGTAAAAAATTTACATCTAATTTAAGTTGAGTTTTATTTTTGATAGACAAATGTTTTGCTAATGCGTATTGAAACATTTGATTCCCCATTCCTCCTAGTAATTGAACTATAATCATACATTTTTTAAACTTTCTTAAACCAAAAACAGCCACAACCATATTCTTCCGAATCTGATAACGCTTTAGTAGCATTTATTGTTAAACCACCGTTCTCTTCATATTCGTGAATAAGCGAAAATTCAACTAATTCGAATCCTTCAAAATATTTTACAATACTTTCGTATGCATAAACTCTATGTGCATTAAATCTTAATATTTGTTTGCCAACTGGTGTTACAAATAAAATATTACCACCAAATGCAACAACTCTTTTTAATTCATTTATAGCTTTAATATCTCCATCTGGATCAATTTCATCGCCATATCTTCCAAGCCCTACATGTTCTATAGTATGCATACAAGATAAGGAAAAAACGGAATAGTCCTCAAATGGCAATTTTAGCAAATTGCCTTCATAGCTCTGCAAATTACTTAAATTTAAAACAGCTGGTCTGTAATCATAAAATTTTGTTGGTACAAATGCCGAAACGATGGATGAAAAAAATAAACTTGACGATATGTCTATATGTTCTTTTGGATTTATTTCTTTTACCTTTCTGGCAGCCCAGGCAGTATGATAAACATAGTGCCTATCGTAAGAAGTAGTGATTGTTTTGTCAAATATTTGTGGAAATGTATTTACAAGGGATACCTCAAAGCGAGAATTTTTAAAAAGCATTTTTTTAAACTTGAAATAATCTTTAATTATAAATATCATAAAAAAAGTTCTATACAAAATTCTATGCAGTTTTTTAAGTTGTTTAATTTCAATCATATTAATAATATTTTATAAAAAAAATGCGTATAAATTCTAAAGTCCAATTTCAAAGATTGCTATATTGGCAATATGTAAATAAAGTCATATTTCACAAAAATAGTATGCATTTTAAACCTTGATTTTAGATATAAAATAAATTCATTTAAGCTAGGATAGTCATCAGATCCATTAAATAACCTTAAATCATCTATTAAAATAATATGCTTTTTTATATCATGGTTACAAATAGCAACTATCTCGTCTAATATTGGCGTATGCTTTTTACCCAATCCCGTATTGGCACCAGAAAAGTGTCCGTTCAACCAAAAATTCGCACTTTCATTTAAGTCTTTTAATACATCATTTATAACAATACCACTATCTCCTAAAAGAATTTTTACATTTTTATATTTTTCAAAAAGATTTTTTGCTCTTTGAAAAATTGTTTTTTCTATTTCTATTGAAATTAAATTATTAAATACTTTTTTCATAACCCTAAACCCTAAATAAGTACTAGTTTCTACAAATACATGTATTTTATATTGATTTTTCAACTTGATTATTTCATTTTGCTTAGTTAAGTGTGGAGTATCATATTTGTTTTGATTTAATTTAAAAACCAAAAGCTTATAATATTGAAGTAAAAGATAAATTGGCTTAAATATCCAATAGGTGTTTAATAGAATTAGTATTTTTTGATTAAAATTCGGTTTATACATATAGCAGTTTTTTTGTTTACTGTATTAAAATTTGGTTCTTAATTTTTCTTCTAAAATAGCATTTCTTTGTGCCAATTCTTTTATTTTATCATTAATAATTGTAATCTGTTCTTCTTTCCTAATAAGTATAATTACAATTGCAAAAAAAGTCATTAAAAATAATGCAGTTGGTGCATAAGCTACACCTAAAAATCCAGAAACTAATCCTAATAATTGTGGAAATACTGCAAGTAACGCAACAGAAAAACCCGAAAATAACCAAATTAGGCTTTCTTTTTCTGCAAAATGTTTTTTCTTTACTTTAGTTAAAATGTAAAATAAAAGTAAAAGTCCAATAATAATATAAAAAATATGCTGTATCATTTTTTTAATTGAAACGCAAAGTTAATAAAAATCATTAATATGCTATAAAACATTCTTATCATATATTTTATAGGATTCCAAAAACCACCATGCATACTTACTCCAAATTCTCTAAGTCGCATTTTAACAGGAACTTCATCTATTTTATACCCCAATAGCAACATTTCAATGATTAAATTTGCATCTGGATATTCTGGAAAATTATGTATTTTTGAATAACGAGTAAAAACCTCTTTTTGCAACACTTGAAATCCAGAAGTAGGATCGGTTATGGTTTGTTTTGTAAATAATTTGATAAGAAAAATAAAAATTTTTGTGCCCATTGTTCTGAAAAAACCATGTTTATATCCTGAGTTTTCTTTGAAACGTGAGCCAATGACTATATCTAAATTTTCATTGATTAATTTATCGTATAATTTTTTGGCTTCAGATGCTATATGTTGCCCATCGCCATCAAATTGGATAACGTAATCATAATTGTTTTCAACAGCATATTTAAAACCAGTCTGCAAAGCACCTGAATAACCAAGATTTATCGGCAAATTCAAAAATCGTATTCCTTCTATGTTTTTGATTACTTCTAAAGTGTTGTCTTTTGAACAATCATTGACACATAAAATATCAGCAACCGAAAAGTCTGATTGCAATTCTAAAATTACTTTTTCGATATTTTGTGCCTCATTATAACAAGGTATGCTAATAAGTATCTTGTTTAACATCTTTTAATCTAAAATTTGATAAACAGGTAGCACAGTTGAGGACACTAATTTCATACATCTAATTTCTGCTGGTTGTGGTTGATAAGTAAACAATATATACTTTACACCTATTGATTTTAGTTTTGCTCCACATGGATCTGCATATAAATAATAAGTATCATCCACTTTTATGTCATCGTTTAGTTTAAATACAGTAGAATCTTTACCATCAATAAATGAAAATAAATTGATATTACCTGCTCTGTTATAAATAAAATTATCTTTTCCAGTAGGATCAAATTTTTTCATTTCAGATAATATCGGTGTAGATTTGCCACCATTAAAAACACTTATACCCTCAACTTTTAATAGATTTGCCATCATTACATTGCCAAATACTGCCCATTTTGGATTAGGGTCTGCATTGTGTATTGGTCTAACTTGTTTAACTATTGGATTTTCTAACAATGCCTTTAATCCAATACTTACAGGGTTTACTTTAATATTAGGCAATAAAAACATAATTATAATTGAGCCAAATAATAAATTACGCCATTTGTATTGCGGAATAGCTAAAAGTAGATAGCAAACTGAAAATATAATTGCTACTAATGTTACTTGTGTAGGTTTAAAAAAGCCATCCACAGATTTATTTAAATCAACGCCTATGAGATAAATTCCTATAAATGAAACAACGCCAATTGCAATAATTTCAATTTTATTGATTGAAATATCAGATTTTTTTGACAAATAAATTACAGTAATTATCAAAGACGCCATTTGGAATATAGTTAATAATCTAATTGGTTTAACAACATGTAAAAATAAAATTTTTGATATTATTGTAGGTAGTCCTATAAACATCCAAACCATGAATACTAGCATTAATATTGAAGTAATCCATAAAACGTAGTCAGTTTTGTGCTTCTTAAAAAAAGATTTTATTAAAGTATATAATATGAAAGGAAAAAAAACTAAATAGCCACTTGCTTCGCAAATATTTTGCCATTTAGGAGGTGTGTTTACATCTGTAATAAAGTAGCCGAAATATTCTGAAAATAGCCTACTAACAGGCAAATCGCCACCGGTAATAAATCTTTTGCCTGGATAGGCCGTGTTCATAGTCATCTCTATAGCATCTTTTGCATCGTTTAATATCCAAAAGATATAACTCAACAAAATTACTACAATACCTATCCCAATTAATATTTTAAATGAAAACAATGCAAACAATTTTTCTTTATCCCAATTTGAGATGATGTACCCAACAATTAAACTTACTAAAAGATAGGTCATTGGTATTTGCCAAGGTGGATACAAAACAAGTGCAAAACTTGCACATGAAATAAGTAATGGAATAGCCCAAAGAACTATTTCTTTTTTTGTTTTTAAATATAAAACCATTATTAATGAAACAATTAGAAAAAACATATTTGATAGCATTTCTCCTTGGTTATTAGACCACCATTGCTGGCCAGAACTTAAAAAAAGCCAAAACGAGCCAAATACAGATAACCAAAAATTGTTATTTGTGAAAATTAAAAAAAATAAAAATGAGGACACAATCAACCCAAAAACTCTCAAATTCCAATCAAACGCATAGCCTCTTTCTATGTCAAACAAATGATAACCCCATAATTTTGATCTAAATACATCTTTTATCCCTACTATTGGTAAGTAAGAATGTAAATGTCCAACATTGCCGTCACCCAAACAATAATTATCAGGTTTCATGCCACTCTTACATTGATTGATAATATTTGGCACCCAACTTGACCACTCATCTTGTCTTATACCTCTAGGCTGACCAAAAACAATATCTTTAGCTTTTTTTTGGTCTATCCCAAAAAAACTATTCCAAATTGGAGTAGAACTTCCTTGAATTTTAAATAATACTAATAAACTAAATATAATAAGGTTAGCAATCAAAAATATTTTTACTTTTTTATCAAAAGTTATTATTGACCCACTTGCATTATTGTTAGAAACTGGCTTTTCAATTATTTTATTTTTCATTTCGACAGATTTTATTTAATAAAATACAAATTCGTTTGTTCCTGCTCATTAGATGTCAATTTTGTTTTAAATTGATGATTAAAAGCGGGCATAAAATTTAATTCAGGTATATTATTTACTGGATTATCATAGATTGGGAAAGCAATAACAGCATACTGATTTTTAATAAAATAATTTTGAAATATATCTCCAAAATTGCCCCATGGTTTTCTATAAGCAATAATATGCGGTTTTAGTTTTGAATCTTCTTCTAAATTATTGCCAATAAATCCAACTATAACTTTTGATTTTAGATAATACATATATGATGTTTCTTCATAATTAGCTGCAATTACTAAAGTGTCAGTTTTTTTAAATTTTTCTATTATATATGGTATCGAATAATCTAATGGGCCTTTGTAAGGCTCAAAAAGCTCAGTGATGTGTCCCTTTATTGATTTATTGTTTACGAAAATTGAGCCGAAAACAAAAACTATAAATAAAATAATCAACAAGTATAATTTAGAATTAATCTTCATTTTTTCATTTTCATCTGAAAATAGAATAGCTAATGTGTCAAATAAAATTGAACTTATCAAAATTGGTATTAATAAAACAATATAACGAGAGTATATAAAGTTTGGGATTCGGCTGATTGCAAAAGTATAAATTAGAAAAAGAAGCATTGTAAAAATAGAAAATAATATTAGATTGAAATTTGTTTTTGCTATCTTTTTGTAATTTAAGACAAATATAATTTTAATGACTATGGCTAACCACAACAATTCAAAATTCCTAAAATATTTTAGCACTGTTGCCACATTGTTCCAAAACATTTGCTTAGAATAATTATTAAATATAGCCATGGCTGCAGATATTTCAAAAGTTTTGAAATAATCTAAAAAAGGAAAAATTATTAGAAAAGAAATAAAAATTGAGCTTATAACAGGTTCAACGATAAGTAAAATTTTCTTAGGTTCATTTTTCTTGTATAAATTTACAATTATTATCAAAAGTTCAAATAATACTAAACTAACAATAAGTATGAAATAGACTGGTGCAAAAGTAAAAAACATAACTACTAAGCCTAGTATTAAAATTATTCTTAAAATTAAATTATTAAACCCGTTTCCAAGTCTAAATTTAATGTATGTGCCAGTAACTACTGAAAAAAGAAATATAGCTAAAGAATAATATCTTACTTCTCGTAATAAAAGAGCCAACGAAATCGATAAAATTGACACTAAAAAAAATCCGCTTGCGTATAATAGTTTAGTTTGAATGTTTTTAAATATTGAAGAACTTAGCCAAACAAAAATTACTAAACCAATTATTCCTATAAAAGCAAATGTAGAACGAATAATACCAGTTTTTATATATAAATCATCTGTAAATTGTGCTAATTTAACTCCAATTATACCATAATAATAATGTCCCCAACCAGTACCACCAATATAAGCATCGGTTTTAGTATCAATTCCTAATGTAGGATTAGTATGTCGTAAATCATAAAACACGTTTTTGCCATCATGCACTTTAGGATATCCAAACTCCAAAACTCTTTCAGAACCAACCACAGTCATACTTTCATCTGCCCAAAAAAGTGGAAACTGAATGTTTTTGAAAACTGAAAAGGAAAATAGAAATAATGATATAAATAAAAAAAATAATAGATAATTGTTTTTAAAATCAAGATGATTTGATTTTACATCTTTAACTATTTTTTGATTATTAATTTTATTTTGATTAGACATAAATAGAATATTTACTCAATTATTTCGTTTTTACTTTACTCTGTACAGAATCTATAAATAACCCAACTGTTAAACCAATAAATAAAAACAAAAATGGGTATGAAAGCGACAAATATTTAGAGAAAAATAACCCAATATCTGAGCTTACAGCAAGTAATACTAATGTAGATATTCTAGCCATGACTGCTGCAAACGCAAAAAGAGCAATAGTTTTGATACAATAATTAACAGAATTATTTAAAACTATGTAAAAAAGCAATATTAATGTTAAAAAAAACAAAACTGGAGTAATTAAACTATAAAATTTGTGATTTAAATTTCTAAGTTGATTTTTAAATGAATTTTTATAATTATTAAAAGATTCTTTGTCCGCTTCTGAATCGGTAAATGCAAGTTCTGAATTTGTCATCTCTTTAAACATTGCAAGGGTTTGTTCATTGCCATAAGAATATTCACCAATAGCAGTATCTAAACTTTCAAGAAAAATTACAATTTTTGTGCATTCAATAAACTTACTAATCAATAAAGTAAAATCAAAATTATTCAAATCAATAATACCTGGGAGATATTTTTGGAAAGGATGTTGTTCTATTTTCTCAAAAGTGCCATCGTCTAGTAATTTTTGAATATCTACCTTTAAGTTTTTATAAAATGCTTTTACAAAAGCTATTTTGCTGTAATAACCTGCGTAATTTAAAGCGTATTTTAAAGCAAGTCCAAAATGCCCAGTTTCTCCTTTATCTGGTCCATTCCCTTTTTCTTGCCAACCTACAAATGCCTCATCATACGGTTTAATCTGGGCAAAAGTGGGTGATAACTCATACATACGATATCTATTTGCTGTAGTAAGTACTACTCTTTTATTAACTTTATTTTGTTTTATTGTACTAAATAGATTGTAAAGCTCTATATTTTCTTTCATCACATTTTCATACAAATAATCAGCTTTGTAATATTTCATGTTAAGCCTTATTACATTCCAACAACTTAATTTTAAGATTAAAAATGGTAATATTATCACAATACACATTCTAAGCCAATTGGTTTTTATATTTTTTCTTTCTGTCCACAAAAAAGAAGCAATTAAAAAAAGCATTAATGGAAAAATGATTAGACCATCTTCGCGAGTTAGATAAAAAACTGACACTAATAATCCAATGATAAATGAATAAATAAGTTTTACATAGAATTTTGTTTCTATAAAAAACATTCTAATGTAGCAAAAAAGTATAAATGTAGCACATGGCACCCACATTCCTTCACGTACTACTCTACACACATCTCCTGCATAAGTCATGGGTTGAAATAAAACTAACACAAAAATAAATATCAAAATCCAGTCTTTTTTAATAAAATGCCTTAAAGTAAATATTCCAAAAATCCAAGAAGTGGTATATAAAAAATGATTAGCAAAAAGTAAAGAAATTTTAAATTTACTTAAATAAGCCAAATAAACCGAAAAAAAAGGTAATAAATGTAGCGTAAAATGATCTAAAGGACCCATCCACTGTCCCATTTTGTTATAATAAGCTGTAATAACATAATGATAATCATCTGTAATGCTTGGTATAGCAATCAAACGAATATCAGAAGTAAGCCACAATCTAAAAATAGATAAACAAAATATAGTAATATAAAATGGGTTTTTATACCAAGGAATGGTGTTTTCACTAATAAGATTAAGGTCTGAAGTTATAGTTTTTGCTACTGGGTTTTTATTTGACATTTTTTTTAGTAGTAAATTAAATTTTTATATTTTTCTCCCATCTCCAAGCGTCTTCCACCGCTTGAGTTATAGTCAATTTTGACTTCCAACTTAGTGTAGAATTTGCTTTACTCGCATCAGCATAGATATTTTCAATATCTCCATCTCTTCTTTTATCAAATGTATAATTAATTTTCAAATTATTGACTTTTTCAAAAGTTTCTATTAATTCTAACACAGAAGTAGGTATACCAGTACCTATATTAAATATGTCACAAACACCATCTTTCAGATAAAAGCTATAATTAAATGCAGCAATGTGTGCGTCAGCTAAATCGCAAACATGGATAAAATCTCTCAAACAAGTGCCGTCTTTTGTATTATAATCATTTCCAAACACCCGTAAGTAAGGCAACTTACCCGATGCAACTTGAATGATATAAGGTAATAAGTTATTTGGTATACCATTTGGAGATTCACCTATCAATCCAGATGGATGAGCTCCCACTGGATTAAAGTACCTTAATAAAACCGCTTTTATTTTATGATTTGATTTAACATAATCAATAATTATTTTTTCACACATCATTTTTGTTTGTCCATAAGGGTTTGTGATTTCTCCATAAGGCATTTCCTCTGTTACTGGCAACTTTGACGGAGTTCCATAAACTGTACATGATGACGAAAATATAATATTATTTATGTCTAATTTTTTACTTATTTTTAAAATGTTTATTAATGAAATTAAATTATTGTGGTAATAATCAATTGGATTGGATATAGATTCATTTACAGATTTGTATGCTGCAAAATGAATAATCCCATTAATGTCGCCTTTTGTAGACAAAATATCAATTAAACCATTATAATTTGTGCAATCAATTTTAAAAAAAATAGGTTCAAATCCTACTATAAGTTTTATTTTTTTTAAAACATCTAAATTTGAGTTATATAAACTATCAATAATAATAGGTTCAAAACCTTGCTTTATTAGCTCCACTATTGTATGCGAACCGATATAACCTAGCCCTCCAGTAACTAATATTTTCTTTTTTAACATTTATCATTAATTATTTTGTAAAAAAATTAGATATTATTCATCTATTTTTTTAAAACACGCAATTCCTTGATTACGAAATTGATTGCAAAATTATATTTATTTCAAACAATTACAATATAAAATTATTTTTTTTAAATAAATTAATTCAAATTTATTACTAAAAATTATGAATGTAATTGTAGAAAAAATTTCAATCAAACAAAACACAAATAAACAATGTTTGATTAAAAAAAAGTAATGACTTCTGCAAATAAAGACTACCCTGGCGACCCTGTTTGGATTGAAAAATTAAGAAAAATGCACCCTTTTAGATTGGCCATGTATGTGGCCTTGGTAGGTATTTGCATTATGTTTGGATTCCTCATTTTTGGGTTTATTGTAACCAAAAACGATATTAAATTAGGAACTAATATTTGGTTTTTGGTCAGCACTATTATCATCATTTTGAGTTGGTTTATTGCTTCAAAGTTTAAACAATATTACTCTTTAGATGATATTTCAAAATTATATAAAAGCTATCTTGCTGAATTGTTTTTAGGATTTTTATTTGGGCTAACCCAGTTTTTGGGCTGGTATCTGATGCAAAAACAGGGGATTACTTTTGCTAAAGGCAACATTTCGCATACTTATTTATATCTACTTTCATTTCTACATTTAGTCCATTATTTTGGAGGGATTATTTATATAGTTTATTTAATTGCAAAAACATATAAAGTTAAAAATAATGTTGTCAAACATTTGGTATTTTCAACTGATCCTTACGAAATAATGTTGATAGAACTAGCCACTTTGTATTTGCACTTTATGACATATCTTTGGGTAATTATTTTCATCGTTTTTAATATTATTTAATTTTCATAAATAATATCTTTTATTATCTAAAAAAAAGAATAGCTTTCTATGAATCGAAAGCTATTCTTTTTGAAAACAAACACAAAATATTAGACTAGCTAACCATATTTACGCTTTTTTGTATAAAATTTGTAAGCGAAGCACCTGATAACAAGTTTTGGCTCAACAATCCTAAATCAAAGGCATATTTGGCAACCAATTCTTTGTTGTCGCCAGTAGCTGTTAATATTTTTTGCATCAATGCGTGGTTGGCATTTACTACTACATTGTAGCTGTCAGGCATTGCCCCCATAAAATTCATTCCACCGCCCATACTCATTTCTTTCATTCTACGCATAAACTCTGGTAAAGTAACCGAAACAGGCATTTCTTCGGACGAAAGTGCTTCTATATTTACCATATAGTTTTTGTCATTTATTACTTTTTCAAACAATGATTTTAGCTCTTCTTTTTGGGCATCGGTCAAGATACTTTCCATCAATACATCTTTCTCGATGATTTTGTCAGCAATTTCTGAGTCTATGCGTTTGAAACTTGTTTTTTCGAGTTTTCTCTCTATATGCGACACAAAATGGTTGTCTATGGGTGTTTCAAATTTCAAAACATCATAATGTTTTTTCTTGGCCGATTGTATGTAAGCATCTTGTTTGCCTTCATCGTTGGTATATAGATAGACTAAATTTTGGTTTTTATCTTCTTGTACTACTTGTACTTTTTCACGGTACTCGTCCAATGTAAAGCATTGATTATCAATGTTTTTGAACAAGCAGAAGTCTTTGGCTTTTTCAAAAAACTTGTCGTCTGTTATCATACCATATTTTACAAAAAGACCAAGACTATCCCATTTAGATTCGTAGCTTGGGCGGTCGTTTTTGAAAAGTTCGGCTAATTTATCGCCTACTTTTTTGGTAATATGTGAGTTTATTTTTTTGACATTTCCATCGGCCTGCAAGTAAGATCTGGATACATTCAATGGAATATCTGGCGAATCTATAACTCCGTGCATAAGCATCAAAAACTCTGGTACTACATCTTTTACTTCGTCTGTAATAAATACTTGGCGGCTGTATAGCTGTATTTTATTTTTTTGTAACTCAAATTCTTGTTTTACTTTTGGGAAATAAAGCACTCCAGTAAGATTAAATGGATAATCTACGTTGAGGTGAATCCAAAATAGTGGATCTTCGGAAAATGGATAAAGCTCTTTATAGAAAGCAATATAGTCTTCATCTTTGAGTTCTGTGGGCGATTTTGACCAAAGTGGATGAGGATTATTGATAACTTTATCGTCAAATTCGATTTCTATGGGCAAAAATTTGCAATATTTGGTAAGAATACTGCTGATGCGTGATTTTTCTAAAAACTCAGCACTATCATCGTTGATATAAAGGATAATATCTGTACCACGTTCTGCCTTTGTGGCAGGTGTAATGGCATAATCTGTAGTGCCAGTGCAGCTCCATAGGGCTGCTTCTGCACCTGGTTTGTAGCTAAGAGATAATATTTCAACTCTTTCTGCAACCATAAAAGCAGAGTAAAACCCAAGTCCAAATTTTCCAATCAAATCTTGAGGATTGTCAATTTTATCTTTAAATTTTTCTACAAATTCGGTAGCACCCGAGAAAGCAATCTGGTTGATGTATTTTTTCATCTCTTCGGCCGTAAGTCCAATACCAGCATCGCTGATAGTGAGTGTTTTGGCTGTTTCATCTATTTTTACCTTTAGTTTAAGGTCGCCAAGCTCGCCTGTGAACTCACCCATGAGAGCCAATTTTTTAAGTTTTTGGGTAGCATCTTGGGCATTTGAAATAAGTTCTCGCAAAAAGATTTCGTGATCAGAATACAAGAATTTTTTGATAATAGGAAATATATTTTCGGTATGAATCGAAAGTGTGCCTTTTTCTTCCATGATTTATTGATTTAGATTATATTATAGCATGAGTTTTCAAAAGTTATTCCAAAAACAAAAACATGAAAAAATGGCAGATTTAAAAAAGGAATTAAAATTAATTTTTAATTTTAATTTTATAAATATTTTATGTTATATTTGTATTCTATTAATATTGAGTTGAAAAAAAGACTATTCTTTGTGGGAAATTTCAAAAATCTATTATTCATTTTCAAAAACCTTTCCAAAAGAAAAGGCATCACAGGAATGAAGGTTACAAGAAATTCTCTTATTTATATTTTTTTGAGTATCTCTTGTTCAATTTTCGGAAATAAACCTGTTAATTCCACCATTCTTGGTTTTGTAGCAAATGGAAAGTATAATCTTGGTGAGGCGACTACTTTTACTGGAATAGCAAAAGATATAAATGGAAAATACATAAAAAAAGCAGATTTTATTTGGCGTACCCACTACAGGCACGATGACCACTGGCACGATAGTTTTGATGTTGCTTCAGGAGATTCTCTCTATTATTTTTACACCCCAGGAAAAGGAGATTTGTCCCCGAGTGTTTTTTTTAGAATTCAGATGATTACACCTTATAGTTCCACAACATTTGATACAATCTATTATGATATTTTCCCAAAAGTAGTAAAAATTTCATTTAATTCTAATATAAAATCTATCAAGGGTAAAGTTTTAAATTTTGATCATTTTGCAGATACAACTGCCAAAGAAGTTAATGGTGGATTTATGTCAGTCAGTCTCAATAAAATACAAACTATTTCAGGTATATCATATACATTTACTGGATGGAGTAATGGTTCTACAGCTACTAGTTTTAATTTTTTTCTTACCAAAGATACAACTTTTTATGCCAACTTTACTGGTCCATTTACTGAAATAGAATTTGGCAATAAAATTACCAATATTGAAACTCCATTTTATCCAACATTAATTTCAAATAATGAGATAATATTTTATCCAGATTTAATTCAAAATAAAAATTCTATTGAAATTTACGATTTTTTGGGGAAAAAAGTACCACATTATTTCGAGAAAAATATTATAAAATTCACAGAAAAATTACCAACTGGAACATATTTTATTAAATACACAATCAATAATACTAATCTTCAAATAACTAAATTTCTGAATTATAACCATTAATAATTAAATAAAATGACTAAAATGATTAATCCTATTAAGATTTTGTTAGTGTCAGTTTTGATATCCTACAACTGTATCTCTCAAATAAGACTTCCACAAGGCTTTAAAGTTCAACAAGTTGGAAAGTTTGATTTACCAGTTAACATTGCAGCTTTGCCAGGCAACAAAATGTTATTTCCAACTCAAAATGGCAAACTTTACATCATGGAAAATGGTATTTTAAATCCAAATAGTATTTTGACCCTTGATAGTATATGGTGGCAATTTGAAAAAGGCTTTTTGGGAGTAGCAAGTGACCCAGATTTTGAAGTTAATGGGTACATATATTGTTACTATACTAAATCTGTTACTGGAGATTTGTTTAATGGAAATCGACTAAGAAAATCTATAAACAATAATAAATCTGTAGATCCAATAAGACATAAAATAGTCAGATACACTTTGTCAGGTCAAACTATTGTTCCAAATAGCAAAAAAACAATCTTAAATATGGATATCACTCCAGGAGCAGTACTCAATTTTAATCATGATGGTGGCACTATGAGATTTGGAAGAGACGGAAAGTTATATTTGGCTACTGGAGAAGGTGATCTTTGGTGTGCTTGTTTTACACCACTTAGTACAGGTTGCGATTGGTGTAATAATGCTTCGACTTTATGTCCTTCTATAAGTACTGTTACTGGATGTGAATTATATCAATGGGCAACTAATATGAATACATTTTATGGTAAAATATTAAGAATAAATACAGATGGAAGTCCTCCTTCTGATAATCCATACTTTACAAATGCCCTCTACGATGCGCAAAAATATGTATATGCTCTTGGTTTTAGAAACCCATTTACTATGAACTTTAAGCCAGGTACAGACGATTTATATATCAACGATGTGGGTTCACATGGTTCAGGGAAAAGTGAAGAGATAAATAAACTCACTCCAACTTCTGTTAGAGATTTTGGATGGCCCGCTGGTGAAGGAATGCTAAATAATAGCTCCATTTACAAAGATCCTGAATTTACATATCCAGAAGGTAAAACAACTTTATCTGGCTGTGCTATTGTAGGAGGAGTTTTTTACAACCCTACTACATCAAATTGGCCAAATAAATATATAGGAAAATATTTTTTTATGGATTTTTGTAATGGCTGGATTAATACTTTAGATTTTGACAACAACAATAATGTTGAAAACTTTGCCAATGGAATGACTAATATAAATGAAACCACTTCTGGTATTGGTGCACTAGCAGTATCGGTTTCATCAAATGGGGAAATGTATTATCTCACTCGAAGTTTAAATGCTAACATTACTGGCGTTTATAAAATTTCATATCAACCTATATCAATCAGTGGTGTCACTATGACTGGAAATAACATCATTTCTGTATTAGGAGCTTCTCTAGAATTTGAAGCTGGAGTTTTTCCAAATGATGCTACTGATAAAGCCATAAATTGGTCAATAAACCCAACAAATCTTGCAATTTTAAGCATATCAGGTACAAATACCGACAAAGCTACTATTTTTCCTTTATCTGATGGAGTAATAACCATTACTGCAATTAGTAATGGAAATTATTCTTTTAAGAATTCTTTAGTAGTAACTATTTCTGGACAAATACAGTTATCGGCTGTAAACATTACCTCAACTAGCAGCTTAATTATTAACTCTGACAACGGATCTTTACAGCTTGGTGCTATATTTACACCTTCTACTTTTTTAAATAAATCAATGATTTGGTCGATAAAAGAAAAAAGTCCATTTGTTGAAGTTAGTATAACAAAAAATGGATTATTATCTACAAATGGGGGTAATGGAACCGTAACAGTAGTTGGAACATCCTCTGTAAACAATGCAATTTTTAGTGAAAAAGTTATTACAATTACTGGACAGATAGTTTTACCTGAGAAAGTAACAATTTCTAATACAAACAACACTAGCGTAGTAGCAATTGATGGTAATCTAACATTTGTGGGTTCAATTATACCAGTTGCAAGTACCATAAACACGATTTCGTGGTCTGTGATTACAAATACAGGAATTGCTTCAATAAATTCATTAGGAGTTTTAACAGCATTTCGACCAGGTGTAATAACTGTTGTTGGATCAGTAAACACTACTGTTCAGGCTTCATTTGTTGTTACAATTACTAGTGGAATACCATCAACACTTTCTGAAAACAAAGTTGTAAATTCTTACAAAGATATAAAAATATATCCTAACCCAAATAATGGCGATTTTTATATTGAATCGAGTAGATTTTTTGCAAAAACTATTCTTCAAATTACAAATGTTAAAGGTGAGTTAGTTTATGAAACTACTCTTTTAAATTTTATTGGAAAGAAAAAATTAGTTATAAATAACTTAGCTTCTGGTTTATATAGAGTATCATTTAGTCTTGATAATGGCATGATTCATTACAAAATGCTTGTTGAATAATCTAATTGGAACTTCTTAAAAACCTCAAATTTGTTTTCAAAAGTCAAAACCAATCTTACAACAACAAATGTAAATCTTTAAACATTTGTTTTGCCATGAAGTCTACACTTTTAAAGGAAAGGCTTTTTGTGAATATAGGTTCTTAAAAGTTCCAGTTTTTATGGATTTTTATTATTGCAAACGAATTTAACTACATTCTTAATTATAATAACTTTGTTTCAAAAACAAATGCAACTTTAGGATTCTGTAGCTTAATAACAGAAATTGGGTTGGTGTTGGGCTTAAAAAACTGGTATTTATTTCAAAAAGTATTAAATTCGTTTTGCTCTTGGCTTTTGGTAATAAAGCAATCTTGTAAAAAAAATTAAATGTTTATCTATTCCAGTCTTCTAATATATACTTAGCTGTATTGGCTCCTGCATTTGTATTTCCTAATTTTTCAAAAATGAGGTCGTAGCCTGACAAAATTTTATTTTTATAGCTATCGTTTTCAAGTATTTGTCTTAACTCTGCCATGACATTGGTTGGCGAAAAATTATCTTGTATTAGTTCTTTTACTATTTCTTTATCAGCTATTAAATTGACTAATGAAATATATTTTACTTTAATTAAAAACCTAATAATCAGGTAAGTAGTGTTACTTGTAGCATAGCAAACCAGCTGTGGCACTCTCAAAAGTGCAGTTTCGAGGGTTGCAGTACCAGATGTTACTATCGCT
Source organism: Cytophagales bacterium (assembly GCA_013297755.1). Classification (GTDB taxonomy): domain Bacteria; phylum Bacteroidota; class Bacteroidia; order Cytophagales; family UBA9547; genus REAG01. Next base: position 85,822 of record JAAFIH010000010.1, on the reverse strand, counting down.
ACTTTGGAGTGCAAAAGTAAATCATACGTCTGTTCATACACAATAGACACAATGCCTGGTCTTTTAAAGGCTTCATAGTATTTGGATTCTAAATTATTTACAGCAGCTACTACAAATTGATAATCTTGAAAACCTGGCAATACACTTACCATAAAATGAAGCATATATTCGACTTCACTTTTGCGACTACCTGGCAACACAGCTATTATTGGCTTATCTGACAAGTTGTTGTTTTGTAAGAAGTTGTCGTTTTTGATATGTTTTGATACTGCATCTACACAGGGATTTCCTACGTAAGTAACATCACATTTATATTTTTCAAAAAAAGATTTTTCAAATGGTAAAATAGCAAACATTTTATCAATATAACGTGGTAGTTTTTTGGCTCTACTTTGATACCAAGCCCATATTTTTGGTAAAATATAGTAATATATTTTGATATTTGGATATTCTTTTTTAATATACTTTGCTATTTTTAGGTTGAACCCAGAATAGTCTACCAAAATAAGAATATCTGGTTGATAATCTGCAATATCACGTTTGCAATGATATAGATTGGCCCATACTTTATCTATATTCAAAAGTACTTCTAAAAACCCCATAAAGGCCATTTCTCGATAATGGGTTGTTAGTTTGCCACCAACAGCTTGCATCATATCACCTCCAAAAAATCTAAAATCAGCTTTTAAATCTATTGAAACCAATTCTTTCATTAAATTGGATGCATGCAAATCGCCAGAACGCTCTCCAGCTATGATATAATATTTCATATATAAGTTACTTTTACATTATGATTTTGATAAAAATGAATCAAAATTTTAAAAATATAAATCAAATAAAAAAACTTATCTATGCCTGCAACCTAGGCAACTTTAAGGCTTCTGAATTTCGATTTTTCAAATTTATCTTTTACATACTCTAAAGAAAGTACGAATGTAGCTTGTGAATTTGTGGGCAAATCAAACATGGCATCGCTCATTATTTCTTCACAAATCGACCTTAATCCACGTGCACCAAGTTTATATTCTAAAGCATTTTCTACAATGTAATCATACACTTCTTCTTCAAAAACTAATTTTGTACCTTCCATATCAAATAATTTTTGATATTGCTTTACTAAAGCATTTTTGGGTTCAATTAATATTTTTCGCAAAGCATCTTTATCAAGTGGATTCAAACTTGTAATTACAGGAAGTCTTCCTATCAATTCTGGTATAAGCCCAAAAGATTTTACATCTTGTGCTGTTACATATTGCAACAAATTTTCTTTATCAAGTTGCAATTCTGCTTTTTTTAATGATCTAAATCCAAGTGGTTGTGTATTCATGCGTTGGGCAATTCTTTTTTCTATACCTTCAAAAGCACCCCCACAAATAAAAAGTATATTTTCGGTATTTATTTGAATATATTTTTGGTCAGGGTGTTTGCGACCACCACCTGGCGGCACATTAGATATGGTACCCTCTAGCAATTTGAGCAAAGCCTGTTGTACTCCCTCGCCACTTACATCTCTTGTTATACTTGGATTATCAGATTTACGCGCTATTTTATCTATCTCGTCTATATAAACAATGCCTCTTTCGGCTGCTTTTGCATCTCCATTGGCATTGTGCAATAACCTTGAAAGTATACTTTCTACGTCTTCTCCTACATATCCAGCCTCAGTTACAACAGTAGCGTCTGCAATACAAAAAGGTACATCTAGTATTTTTGCCAATGTTTTAACTAAGTAAGTTTTGCCTGTACCAGTTTCGCCTACCATCAAAACATTTGATTTTTCTATCGTAACTTCTTCTTCAATATGCTTGTCGTTTCGGTGATTTAATCTTTTATAATGGTTGTAAACAGCCACACAAAGTGCTTTTTTGGCTTCATCCTGACCTATCACATAACTATCGAGATGTTTTTTCATCTCTACTGGTTTGAGTAACCTTAATTTAGATAGTTTGGGTATAGACACCTCCGTTTTTCCTTTATTCAATTCTTTACTTACAATTTCATAAGCTCTTTCTGTACAATTATCACAAATATTAGCCTCAAAACCACTTATCATAAAATGGGCTTGTGTTTGATTTTTTCCACAAAAGTTGCATATTAAATCTGGATTTTTAGGTTGTTGTTTTTTACCCATCTATTTGTAGCTTATTTATTTTTTGCAAATGTAATAAAATTTGTTTCAATGTTTATCATTAATATCCAAATTATGACTTTACATTCAAAAAATGAGGTTCTAGTTGTGAAGTCATAGATTAAAGAAAATTATATAATCTTGATGTTTTAAAAAAAATTCTCTTTTCAAATGTTATTATAAGCGTATTCTTTATAGGAAAGGAAATCAAAATAATTGAAGTTTTTTAAGGCTTACCCTTTTAAATTTGCATGTATCTGTTCTATGGCCATAGCCAGTGTATAATCTAGCTCAGTTACAGTATTGTTGCTGTCGTGGGTGGTGCAATAAATTTCTACTTTGGTATAACTAAGGATTATTTTGGGATGATGATTTTGCACATCTGCCAATAAGCATATTTGATTCACAAATTGAAGTGCTTGTTGGGTAGATGCAAACCTAAATTTTTGATATAAGCTATCGTTTTGATGTATCCAAGACATTGTATAGGATTATTTGTTGCATAATAACAAAAAAAGCTCCATTTGGAGCTTTTTTTGTTATTATTTTTTTGGTTTTTGAAATGTTAAAACTTAATGCCCAAACGAAAAGCTGCAGTAGCATTTGGTATTAAATTAAAACTAGAAGATGGTGACTCTGCTGTAACTTCAGAACTTCTAGAATTTGTTGTAGTAATTGTAGGTGCTTGTATATTGTTTTTTGTTGAAAATTTAACTTCAGAGTTTGAATTTATAGCTAAGCCATAAGTAACCTCAATACCTAAGTATGCACTTTTCATGAAATAATAATCTGCACCTAAAACTCCAGATAAACCAAATCTTAAAAATCCTCTATTGTTGTAACCAGGAGGGTTATTTCCAGTACCGAAATTTAAACTTGCATTTGAATTGTCAGCGTCATCAATTTTAATACCAGAAAAGTTAGAGAAGTTGGCGCCAGATAATTCTATAGTTTCTGTACCTTGAAAATAATCATTTGTTGTACCTGTTGCACCAGAACGGCCTGACTTAGTAATTTCTGCCATTGCAGAACGACTTTTAAGAGTAAAATCTATGATACCACCATAATATACATCAAGACGCTTTGCTACAGATTTGTGAAACTCTAACCCAGGCATAATTGAAAAGCCAAATGTGCTATTTGATACTTTACCTTCAGTATTTGTATTTGTAACACTTACTGATGTTCCATTAGTTACATTTACACTGTTAGAAGTACCACCACCTAAATTCCTAGAATCATTGGCAATATCTAAACTAAAATTTGTTCTGAAAGCCATTTTGTCGCTTAAGAAATATCGAAAACGAAGACTTCCATTGTTTAATGAAAATGGAGCAGAACTTCCACCTGTAAAGGGAGATAGAGCTTGTATTTCAAATGTTTTGTCGCCTTTTACTGGCATAAAACCATCTGTTGTGGCTGCATCTTGTGCAAAACCTACCAAATTTGCTGCTGCAATAGCTGCTGTTAAGATTACTTTTTTCATTTTAATTTTTTATGTTTATTTAAAATAATGATGCAAAGCAAATACAAATAAATTAAGATTACAAAAAAATATTACAAAAAAATTCAAAAATAAAGGTCGTTTAATTTTATAAATGATAAAATAAATGTTGTAAACTACTGATTTTCAATTAAAAATACAGTTAAACCAGGCATATTTTGAGGCAAAAAATTGTACTTTGGTAAAATTGTGGAACACATAAAACAAATAATTGGAGTGTTTTGTGTGCCTTTAAAGCTCAAATTTAATATATAAAGACTTTTTTTTATTATAATCGTTACAAACGATTTACTCGACCGCCCCCGTTACAAATAAGGGCGATAGGCGTGCTGCTGTTTCCAGATGTATAATAGTAGTTTTTGATGAGTTTATTAAAGATTATTTTAGATTATTACAAAACAATTTTTATTTTTGTTTGACAAATGACTAAACATGAAAAAGTCGAAATTCAAAAAACCTGATATACCTCAATGTTTGCTTTGGGAGTATGATTTAGAAACTTTTAATTTTCAAAAATCATATCGCATCGTATGCGAGCGTGTGTTTGAACGTGGCAATGTTTATCAATGGCAAGAGATAGCACGTTGCTACACTTCTGAGCAAATCATTGATGCCATCAATTGGAGTGCCCAAATGGATCAGCGTGACAAAGATTTTTGTTACCTTTTTATAAAATCAGATTTTATACATGCTCCATAAAGACCCTTTTATCATTGCCCCCGAAACTTTCAAACTTACCCAAAAGTTGCAAAGTTTGCCCGAACTCAAAGATTTTGTGCTTGTAGGTGGCACCTCTTTGGCGTTGCAATTAGGGCATAGAAACTCTATTGACATTGACTTGTTTTGCTAAAAAAGTTTTGATGGAAATGTCTTGGTAGATCAATTACGCTCAAGATTTGATATTTTACCTACTTTAGAACGCAAAAATACGGTTTTATGTACTATCAACAACATCAAAGTAGATTTTATATGCCATGATTATCCTTATGTGTTGCCGCCAATAACCGAAGAAGGTATTACCTATTTATCGAAACAAGACATTGCGGCTATGAAACTCAATGCCATCAACCGTTCGGGCAAGCGCCTCAAAGATTTTATTGATATTTAATTTTTGCTCGAATATTACTCTATGGCAGAGATGATTGATTTTTTTATTAAAAAATACCCAAACACTAACCCGCTTATTCCGCTCAAAGCTGTCGTTTATTTTGATGATATAGACCCAAACATAGATCCACCCAAATTGATCAAAAAATTACCTATTACAAAAATCAAAAAAAGAATTATTGATGCAGTGATTCAATCCAAAAAAATATTTTAAATCTCTGATTTTTTTGTTTGTAACATGTTCAGTAGAACACAGAAAATACATCATTGGAGTGTTTAATGTGCCTTTAAAGACCAAATTTAAAATATAAAGACTTATTTAGTTTATTTATAATCGTTACAAACGATTTACTCAACCGCCCCCGTTACAAACAAGGGCGATTGGTTTTCTTTCAAAAACCCCAATCCCAACCCTTTCCCCAAAGGGGGAAAGGGCTTTGTTATTTTGCAATTTTAAGCAAAAAGTATTGTAAAATAACTACTATCTTTTTAAATGCGTATGCCCTGCCTTGGCAAAGGAATTAAAAAATAATAGAGATTTTGTTTTCTACATCTGTATATTTGTATGAAATCATCTATGGAAGGACAAAAAAAAACATCAAAATCTAGTTCATTTTTAAAATATAGTGGTATTGCTTTGCAAATGGCAGCTACAATAGCCCTAATGGCTTGGATAGGCCATACAATAGATAGGTATGTAGAAAACCCAAAACCTTATTATACATTACTATTCTTACTTATTGGCACTATGGGTTCAATTTTTTCGTTGATTAAGCAATTAAAATAGATGAGACATTAAAGAATAGATTGGAGCGAACTTTTGGTTAGAGGTTTCATCAAATAACCATCTATGATGCCCGTAGGCCACTTGGCGGTGTCGTCTTTGCGGTCGTCTGCCGAGAGTATAATTATTTTTATTTTTTTGACCAACAAGGCCCTCAAAGATTGGTATTTTTCAATAAATTCGTTTCCGTTCCATACAGGCATATCAAAATCTAGGAAAATATAGTCAGGAAGGTTTTTTTTATTATCAAAATTATCGTGCAGGTATGTTAAAGCATCGTACACAGACGAATATGATTGTAAGAGCTGAGCCATACCAGAGTTTTTTATGGCACTTTCGCTTGCAATCACGCTCAGGTCGTGGTCGTCTATAATCATTATTTTTTTTAACTCAGATTTGTTTGTTTCAATGTTGAATATTTTATTAATGATGTTTTTTAGCATTTTTTTCGTATTTAAAATTATGTTTTAAAATATTTAAAATTAATTTAGTATAATGCGTAAGTTTTTCGTAGTTAAATTAATAATTCTATCAGTAAATTTACAAAATTACTCAATAGTTTTTTTATTTTTATATCAGTAAATATTGAAATGTTATTTTAATTAGAGATTTAGAAAGCCAATCAAAAATATCATATTTCAGATTCAAATATTAAAATAAACTTAAAATTATTAACATAACAATTTTGGATTTAGAATTACAAAGTTAGTATAAATATTTTTTGGATGTAATATAATCTTTGAAATACTAGATTTCAAAGCTGAAACTCAATTTTGAATCGACATAACTTAAAAAAATGATTTTTTAAAAAAATAAAAAAATATCGACCATATATATATGTTGAAATCAAATTTGATGTGTACTATTTTGAGTTAATTTTTGCATTTTTTTTGTAGATTCAAAAATTCAGTCTAAATTTGTATCGTAAATAGTAAAAACTCTATTTACCATGCCTCAAACACATAAAATAGCTTACGAAGCCCTTACCTACGATGATGTATTGCTAAGACCAGCTTACTCTGAAATTTTGCCAAAAGAAACCTCAACGCAAACATTTCTTACCAAAAACATCAAATTACATATTCCTGTCATATCGGCAGCCATGGATACAGTTACAGAATCTGAGATGGCCATAGCCCTAGCACACGAGGGTGGCATTGGCATTATCCACAAAAACATGACCATAGACGAGCAAGCCCTGCAAGTACGCAGAGTAAAACGTGCCGAAAGTGGTATGATTCTGGAACCTATCACTTTGCTGGCCGAGGCTACCCTCAAAGATGCTCTTGCATTGATGAAAGAGTACAGAATTGGTGGTATACCTGTGGTAGATGATGCTAAAAAACTTATTGGTATTATTACTAATAGAGATTTGAGATTTGAAAAAAATCTTTATCGTAGTGTAACTGAGGTAATGACCAAAACCAATCTCATAACTGCACCTCAAGGTGTAAATATGGCCGATGCAGAAGAGATATTGCAACAAAATAAAATCGAAAAGCTGCCTGTAGTTGATAAAAATGGAGTTCTAACTGGCTTGATTACGTATAGAGATATTTCTAAACGAAAAGATCGCCCCTACTCTAGCAAAGACCAATTTGGACGATTGCGTGTGGGAGCAGCTGTGGGAGTAACCAAAGATATGATGGAACGCATAGCCGCTTTATCCAAAGCTGGGGTTGATGTGATTAGCATAGATACTGCACATGGCCACTCCAAAGGCGTGATAGAAGCACTGAAGGAGGCCAAAAAAGCATTTCCAAATTTAGATATGATAGTAGGCAATGTAGCCACTGGCGAGGGGGCAGTGGCACTGGCCAAAGCAGGTGCCGATGCCGTAAAAGTTGGTGTTGGCCCTGGTAGTATATGCACTACACGTATTATTGCTGGCGTGGGTGTGCCACAACTAAGTGCTGTCATGGAGGCCGCAGAGGCCCTAAAAGATATTGGCGTTCCTATCATAGCTGATGGTGGCATCAGGTATTCGGGCGACATAGTAAAAGCTATTGCTGGAGGTGCCAACACGATTATGATAGGCTCTATTTTGGCAGGTACAGAAGAAGCTCCAGGCGAGGTTACTATTTTTGAAGGACGCAAATTTAAGTCCTACAGAGGCATGGGTTCGCTCGAAGCTATGGAGGTAGGCTCCAAAGACAGGTATTTTCAAGATGCTGAAGATGATATTAAAAAATTAGTTCCCGAAGGGATTGTGGGCAGAGTGCCATACAAAGGCAATGCTTTTGAAATTATTTATCAAATGATTGGCGGTCTCAAAGCAGGTATGGGCTATTGTGGTGCCAAAGATATAGACGCTTTGCAAAAAGCTCAATTTGTGAAAATAACCTCTGCTGGTGCCAAAGAAAGCCATCCACACGATGTACAAATAACCAGAGAAGCTCCTAATTATAGTAGGTAGTTTATAAGTTATAAGTTATAAGTTATAAGTTATAAGTTATAAGTTATAAGTTATAAGTTATAAGTTATAAGTTAAAAAATATAAAAAAAACTTAAAATACGTAAGAAACTTACAAATATAGAGTTGAGGGGTGTTATTTCTTTTTAGAGGTATGGGGGCATTAAGCCATAGATGAGATTGGTACACCATCTTTTAATGTTTGTGCTCTTTCTAAAAAATGATTTTAAGAATTAAATAATACAATGGATTTACATTTTAGAAAATTAGGTGCTGGGCAGCCGATGATCATTTTACATGGTTTATTTGGCTCTTCGGATAACTGGCTTACTATTAGCAAAGAATTTGCCACCAAATATGAGGTTTTTTTGGTCGATCAACGCAATCATGGACATTCGCCACATGATGCAGTTCATACTTACGAAGCTATGGCCTTGGATTTAAAAAAGTTTATTGAAAGCAATAATATCGAAAATCCGATCATTGTTGGCCATTCTATGGGTGGCAAAACCGCCATGAAATTTGCCCAGCTATTTGGCCATAATATCCACAAGTTGATTATAGTAGATATTTCTCCAAAATACTATGTTCCACATCATAACAAAGAAATAACTGCACTAGAAAGCATAAACTTGAGTGAATTGAAAAGTAGACAACAAGCCGATGATTTGATGTTACAATACATAAATGATATAGGAGTGCGACAATTTTTGTTAAAAAACTTGTATAGAACCACTGAGGGGATTTTTCAGTGGAGAATGAATTTGCCTGTACTGGTAAAAAGTTTGGAAAATATCATGGCCTCTGCTGACAAATTTGTATCTGATGTAGAAACCTTGTTTATCAAAGGACAAAAATCAGACTATATTTTGGACGAGGACACAGAAATTATATCTCGTATATTTCCCAAATTTAAAATTAAAACTATCCAAAATGCAGGCCATTGGGTGCAGGCCGAGCAACCAGTATTGTTCGTAGAGGCTGTAAATGAATTTTTAAATTCTTAAAAAGAATTGGTATTTACCATTTTGCGAAGCATCTGAATCTCAGTTTTGATTTCATAATCAGATGGAAAACTTTTGAGATATATTTGCAAATCTGAAAGTGCCTCTTTGTATTGTTTTCGATGAAAAAGAATCTGTCCACGATAATAATAGCATATTTTGAGATTTGGATCTAGTTTTATACTAGTTCCAAAATCATCCAAAGCCCCCACCATATCGCCACCAATTTCTTTGAGAATACCACGATTCATAAATAAAACTGGGTCTGTAGGATCATGAGAAATAGAGTGATTGTATTCGTGCAAAGCCGATGTGTAATCGCCTGTGTATTCTTTAACTTTAGATTTGTTGAAAGCAGTAGCATGAAAATTAGGATGAGATGCAATGGCTTTGTCGTAGTACTCTTTAGCTTTTTCAAACATTTTGAGTTTTTGATAAATGATTCCCATCGTTTGATAGGCTTCAAAATGGTTTGGATTATAAACAAGAGCCTGTTCTAAATCTTTAATAGCGTTGGTGTATCGCTCCAAATGCCACTCGCAACGACCTTTGTAATAATGATTTTCGGCATCGTATTCGTTGATATTGGTGGCAATATGAAAATCGTCTAAAGCAGCATTGTAGCTTTCCATCTCTAATGCGCATCGCCCTCTGAAATAATGGGCTTTTTCAAACTTAGGACGCAAAGAAATAGCTTTATCGAAATGATCCCAGGCTTTTTCAAATTTTTCCTTTTCAAATTCAATCAACCCAGCCTCAAATGCTTCAGAGGCAGATTGAGCACTTGAAATACTCATGCTTATGAAACAAATAAAAAAAATATATAAAATCTTTAACAAAATGTTCATTAGTTAAACCAATGGTTATTACAAATGTACGCTTAAATTGAAAAAAAGTTCTTTGTAAAAAACAAAATATAGAATGAATTTTTAAAAAATGTTAATAAAAAATGAAACTTATAAGTATTTTAAAATTAAAAATTTAAAAAATATTTTACTACTTGGCATAGAAAATAAGTAAAAATTAAATTTAAGAATTAATATATTTAAACTTTAAAAGTATCATAAAAATTATTTATTATAGTTTACGTTCCATATTTAAGGTTAAAAAAAATAAGATGTAAAAAGATATAATAATATTTTGAGTAAAAACCTCATTCAGTAAACCGAAAAAAATTAAAAAAAACAGAAATATATTTTTGTGTAATAATTTTTAATTTAATTCAAAAAAAAGTAAAAATAAATAAAATTAAGTAATAGTAAAGCCCAGAAAACTATCATTTAGCTTGTTTTGGTCTTACCCCAACAAATTGTACTTTTTTGTAAAACTCCAAAAGTTGAGGGGCTTTTTTAAAAGGTATAGTAGTTATCAAGGCTTTACGATTAAATAAATTCATACCCAATATCAGTTCTATAATTTTTGCCTTTCCATTCTATCAATTTTGCGGCATTATTGGCTTTTATTAAAGCATTTTTTATAGAAACATCCATAGCAGTAATGGCAATTACACGCCCACCATTGGTAACTAAGTTTGCTTGTTTATCAAGTGTAGTTCCAGCTTGGAAACATAAAACATCGGTAATTTTATCTAAATTATCTATTTTATCGCCCTTAGGGTAATCGTTGGGGTAGCCCTGTGCTACAAGCATGAGTGTAGTGGCACAAAAATCTTCAAATTCAATATTAACAAGATGTAGGTTTTGATTTTTTATTTGGTTTAATATTTCTAAAAAATCTGATTTTATTCTTGGAATCACAGCCTCTGTTTCTGGGTCGCCCATACGACAATTATATTCTATTACCCAAGGTTCGTTTTCCACGTTGATTAGGCCAAAAAATATAAATCCACGATAATCAATTTTCTCTTTTTTAAGACCATTGATGGTAGGAGCGATGATTTTTTGCTCTACCTTTTTCAAAAATTCTTTTGTTGCAAATGGGACAGGCGAAATGGCACCCATACCTCCAGTATTGGGACCTGTATCGCCATTGCCTATACGTTTATAATCTTTGGCTTCGGGTAAGATAATGTAGTTTTTTCCATCGCTAAGTACAAATACTGAAAGCTCTATGCCACTCAAAAATTGCTCTATTACTACTTTTTGGCTTGCATCGCCAAATTTTAGTTCCGAAATCATTTCTTTTAGAGTAGATTTTGCTTCTGCTAAATCTGATGTAATTATTACACCTTTGCCTGCGGCCAGTCCATCGGCTTTGAGTACATAAGGTGGGGTTGCGTTTTCTAAGTATTTTAAACCAGTTTCTAAACTATTTATATCAAAAGTTTTGTAAGCTGCCGTTGGAATGCCATATTTTTGCATAAATTGCTTAGAAAAATCTTTACTTCCTTCCAAAATTGCTCCACTTTGGTCGGGGCCAATCATAGAAATATGGCTCAAAGTGGGTGTGTTTCTAAAATAATCAACGATTCCTTTTACCAAAGGTAGCTCTGGGCCAATCAAAACTAAAGTAATATTTTTGGAAATACAAAGCTGCCCTAAGGCCTCAAAATTATCTACTGCTATGTTTATATTTTGTCCATATTCCATTGTACCAGGGTTGCCAGGTGCTATATATAATTGAGATAGCAAAGGGCTTTGTGCTATTTTCCAAGCAAAACTACTTTCGCGGCCACCAGAACCAAGTATGAGTACATTCATATAAATCAGAATTTGATGCGAAAGTACATTTATTCATAAAAAAAACATAATTTAAGAAGGACATTCAATTAAATTAGTTGTATGTTATGATAAAATATAAAAACAAGAAACTATAAATATTACTAAAAATTAAAAAAATAAATCTTAAATGAAAAATTATATTCCATTTTTCTTACTATTTGCTGCACTTCTAATATTGTTTTTTTGATTTAGTAATATTTGTTTTTGGGGTATTTTTTTTGTAAAATCAGTTTTCAAAATCAATAATTCTACACGTCTATTTAGGGCTCTGCCCTCGTCTGTAGTATTAGTAGCTATGGGTGTTTGCTCTCCAAAACCTTTTGCAATAAGTCGCCAGGGTCTTACGCCTTTTGATACCAAATAATCTACTACACTTGAAGCCCTTTGGAGTGATAATTTGTTGTTGAAAGTTTCGGACCCAGTATCGTCTGTGTGGCCACTAATTTGGATAATTGATTTATTTTGTTGTTTTAATTTACTTGCAAGTTTATCCAATTCATGGTACGATTCTTGGCTTACTTTAGTGGTTCCATATTCAAACAAAACATTATTCATTACAGCCACATACCCACTATCTAAGTAAGGTTCTAATGAATAATTCTTTAAAAATTTAGTATTATTTGTTGTATCTAATAAAGAAATATTATCTACAATTTTAAAATAATTATTACTTTCTAGTACGATTTCATATTCTTTTCCATGCGGCAAAATAAACGTAAAACTTCCATCGTCTTCGTTTGTAATAATGAGTGGTTCGTAGTTTTTCTTATTTTTTTCTTTATATCTTATTTGGGTTTTTATTGGTTTTCCATTTTTTGTGCTTACAATTTTCCCTTTTACGAGTACTTGAGGTTGTTGTTTTAGCGCTATGGGTAGCTTGATTTTATAAATATCCATGTTGTGAATGCTATCAAAGGCTACTGTATTAAAGTAAGCATGATCGCCAGAATTAGAAATCATAAAACCAACATCATCAGTTTTGGTATTTACTTGAGAACCAAGATTTACGGGTTTGCTCCAATTTGTCCAAGTATTATCCAATCTTTTGGATACATAAATATCAAAACCACCATAGCCAATCTGGCCAAGAGAGCTAAAGTAAAGTGTGGTGCCATCAAATGCCATATAAGGATAGTCCTCGCCAAACGAAGAGTTGATGCTGCTTCCTAAATTAAAAGGTTCGGCCCAAGCTTTTTTAAATTTGTTATATAAAGAAACATATAAATCGAGCTCTCCCTGACTTTGGTCGTTTTCCATAGCAATCAACACTGCACTTTGGTCGTGGAGCATAAAATAATTGACGTATTTACTTTTATTGTTTAAGTTTGGTATTTCGACAGTAACTGGTAGCGACCAAGTTTTATTTGATTGAAGTTTTGAAACAGATATGCCATCGCCAAGTTGTTCTCCATTTTGCTTGTAAGTATTGCCAACGTATAAATGTTTGCCATCCAAACTGATCGAGGAAATAAAATTATCATCTTTATTATTCAATGGTTTTCCTATGGGCTTGGCCTCCATCCACCGACCAGAACTATCCAGGTCTGTGTACCAAATATCTTGATTTTTATCATTTGGACATTCTTTTACAAAATATAAAGTAGAGCCATCTGAGGTTAGTCTAGGATTGAACTCAAAACATTCGTGGGTATTGATATTATTACCAATAGTATCTTTTGGAGATGCAAATTGTATGTCTTCTCTCAAGTGAGGGCTAATATTAATTGGAAAATCAGATTTGGCAATACCTATTCCTTTGATAATATTCCATTTAGAAATTTTAGAATGATTGATGATAATTTTCATGCCATACACTGTTTCTAAAGAAAAAGGAAATTCAAAATTGGCACTTTTGGCACTTTTATTAGAATCAGCTGCCGTGTAAATATTCTTAATTTTATGGTCTCGCAGCACCAAACTAATTTTTTTTATAACACCATCGTTTAAAATACCCCCAATAATGAGCCTATTGGCAGGCATTGGTTTAGAAAATTGAACCTCTACAAAATGATTTTTTGAATTTTGATTGTTTAAAACATACCCATCTGCATACAAATCGCTAAGGTCTGATTCATAATTTTGATTTGGATACATAGAAGGTGGCCCAAGCATCAATTCAGGAAAATTTTTTTCATTATTTACTAGTTCAGATGTAGAAACCATGCTAGAAGCCCATTGAATATCTTGCCCTACTATCGGAAATATAATAAAGTGGAATAAAATCACTAAGAAAACAGAACGCAAATACACTACTTTTTGATTTAGACTTGGAAATTTAAAAATATTAATTGAAAAAATAAAAAAAAATAACATTTTTTTGTAATTTCTGTATCAATATTAAATTATTTGTTTCACATCAATATCGCTAAAATTTAATTTTTTATGTATTAATTTTACTAATTCTTGTATAAAAATAAAAAAAATGAAATAATAGATTTGAAAATAAATGAATGAAAATAAAAATTATTATTGATAAAATAATTTTATAAGAATATTACTAATTAAATCTGAAATAATAATTTTAAGCCCTACTTTAAAAATTAATCTACTAAAATTATTATTTTGCAAAAAAATTGAAATTATAATGAAAAAAATAAGTGTTCTTTTGCTATTAAGTAGCGTTTTGATGGCTCAAAAAATGTATAAAAAAGAAGTAGACCCTGCAGCCAGCCCAAGAGAACATCCACTTGATTTTTTGGAGCTAAAGTTAGATGTGAACTTGGATACTAAACTATCAATGGTACGAGGAACTGTAACACATTCATTTACTCCTTTGAGAACAAAAGTTGAAAATTTTTACTTAGATGGTCGCTCAGGTATGTCTATCTTAGGAGCTAGTTTGGATGGCAAAGAAATTATTTTCAAAAAAGATACAGCAGGATTTACTTTTTTTGCAGAGCCAGCTTTGCAATATGGCAAAAAATATAATTTAGTAATAAAATATGAAGTAAAACCCAAAAGTGGTATATTTTTTATGGGTTGGAACGATAGCTCGGCCACTTACCGAAAACAAATCTGGACTCAAGGACAAGGGGTCGAAAACAGGCATTGGATTCCAATGTACGATGATATGACAGATAAAGTAATTTCTGAAGTAAATATTACTTTTGATGCAGCCTATCAAGTGTTATCAAATGGTAATAAATTAAAAGAAAAGGACAATAAAGATGGTACCAAAACATGGCAATATCGTATGCCTCAGGCACATGCCAATTATTTGATTATGTTGGGCATTGGAAAGTACGAGGTTAAAGAAACAAAATCAAAATCTGGGCAAATTTTAAGGTATTATTACTATCCCGAACACAAAGATAGGGTTGATTATATTTATAAATACACGCCACAAATAATGGATTTTTTTGAAAAAGAAATTGGTATAAATTACCCATGGAAAGCTCCCTACAGCCAAATACCTGCTCAAGATTATATGTTTGGTGCTATGGAAAACACTACTGCAACAGTTTTTGGCGACTTTTTCTGTGTTGATGGTCGTAGTTTTTTAGATAGAAGCTATGTTGGCGTAAATGCACATGAAATGGCTCACATGTGGTTTGGCGATTTTATAACTGCTCGCAGTAGCTCTGATACTTGGTTGCAAGAAAGTTTTGCAACCCATTACCAATGGCTTTTTGATAGAGAAATTTATGGACAAGATAATTTTGATTGGCAACGCAAATCTGCTATCAATCAGGCTTTGACGGCTTCGCTTACCGACCAAAAAGCCGTAGGACACTCTGGCGGTGGCACTACTCGTTGGTATCCCAAAGGTGCTTTTGTGATTGAAATGATAAAATATATAGTAGGCAGAGAACAATATAACAGAGCTGTAAAAAGATATTTGGAAAAAAATGCTTACAAAAATGTAGATTCTAACGATTTGCTTGTGGCTTTTCAAGACGAATTGGGTATTTCTTTGAATTGGTTTTGGGACGAATGGGTCTATAAAGGTGGAGAACCAGCTTATAAAGTAAGTTACCAAGAAAGTAAGAATATTAAAAACGAAAGAAACACAGAAATAACAGTAGAACAAACACACGAAATCAATGATTTGGTAAGTTTATTCAAAATGCCAATAAAATTTGAAGTATATTACAAAGATAGAACCAAAGATACTATCATACAAACAATAGAAAATCAAACGACAAAAGTAGTAATTCCTAATAAAAACAACATGGATATTGATTTTGTGTTATTTGACCCAAATTCGCAGGTAATGAAAAGTTTAACTTTTGTAAAATACCAAGAAGAATGGATGAATCAAGCCTTGAGAGCCCCCAATATGCTCGACAGATATGATGCCATATTGCAACTAAAAGGCGTTGATCTAAACAAAAAACGTGAAACACTTACAAGTGTATACATGCGTGAAAAATTTCATGCAGTAAAATCTGAAATTATCAATCAACTGTGTGCCGACACCGCCAAATATAGTATAGAATTGCTGCAATCAGCCATAAAAGACAAAGATGTAAACGTAAGAAAAGCCGTTGCTGCCAATATTGCCTCGATACCTACAATATTAGAACCAGAGCTAAGAGTATTACTAAAAGATTCTTCATATCAGTGCATAGAAACAACTTTGGATAAAATGAGTGCAAAATATCCAGATTTTATAAATCAATATTTAGAAATTACTAAAAACGAACAAGGAAATAATCATAAAAACGTGCGCATAAAATGGCTTGAAATAATGTGTAGCACTTCAAACAAAGACCAATATATCAAAGAATTAGTCAATTATTCGTCTACAAACTACGAGTTTCGTACACGAGTACTTGCTTTTGAGGCTCTAAAAAAGATTAACTATTGTGATACAGATTTTGTAGAAAACATGTTTTCTGCTATCTTACATTTCAACGGAAGGCTTGCCAATCCTGCTGGTCAGTGTTTGGAATATTTATACAAACAAAACACCAATAAAAAAGTAATAAATGAAGCGTTTGCGAAGTCAAAAAATACTGATAAAAATTTAATAAAAAAGTGGATGAAATAAAATTATAGTTTATTACAAAAGGTTTTATACTATTAAAAAAATACAAAATGGTTTTAAAGGGTACATTGATAGTTTCATTACAAAAAATGGATATTTTTAGATTTTTTTGATTAATAATGTAATTATTTTTATGACTTTTGAAAAAATTGTGATTTTATTATTAGTTTTGCACCCTAAAATTTTAATACTTACAAATATCAACAAGTTTTATAAAACCTTTATATTCTTATTTTTATTCAACTTACTTTATGCTGGTACAATTTTTGCACAAAATATTGACTCTACCCTCAGTTCTGCTATTATCAATGCCAAAACATTTTATACCAATACAATATCTAGCAATTCAAAATTATATATTGGTGGCGAAGAAACAATCATTGTAGGAAAAGCCAAAGGACATCCCTATTACCTAAAACAGGATTGGCAGGTTGGCTCGTTGATATATGATGGAATTTTGTATGAAAATGTAAAATTGAAATACAATCTTGCATCTCAAAAACTTATACTACAACACTATGGTGGATATTTGCTTATTGAATTAGTCAAAGACAAAATTTCGAGTTTTACCATTGGGGGCCATGCTTTTGTTCAAACCCAAAACTCGATTTCTTGGGCCTCTTTGGTAGAATCTAATACATTTTATAGACAAATCTGGGACAATAAATATGTACTTTTGAGTAAATATACAAAACTACAAAACAACGAAATGGTTGATAGTCAAGTAATTATAGATTTTTCTGAAAGTAAAGACATCATATTTTTAGACAAAAAAGAAGCTATAAAATTGAAATCTATCTCTAATATTGAAAAGATATTTCCACAAAAAGATGTAAAAAAATATGCTAAATCCAAAGACTTAGATTTCAAAAACGAACCTGAAAATGCTTTTTGTGAGTTAATTAAATATTGTGAAATTGAATAATTTTAAAACAAAATTTGTGGTTTTAAAAGAAGCCCTCAAAATTTTAATATTTTTCTTATTTTTTTTAAATACAACAAATGTATATTCTCAATATGAAAATACAAAAATTAATGCAATTTTCAGCAATGCAACTTTTATTGAATTTGTAAATGAAATAGAAAAACAAGCAAATTGCTTTTTTTATTATGATAAAACCCAAACAGATAGTTTAAAAATAAATGCTACATTTAACAATAACACTTTAAATGAAGTATTAGAATATATTACTAAAACGACAAAGTTGAAATTTTCAAAAGATGAGAAAAATTCGATTTACGTAACCAAAAATACAGCTTTGGAGATGCAATTACCGATTCGATATTTTGAACCAACAGTAGAAATTGAAGATAAATCAATACCAGAATATTATACTCCAACAAAACAATCAAGTATAAAATCGGCCTTAGAAAACCGCCCAATAGACATTGGGTCTAAAACGAATGTTTCTAAAAGTAAAACTGCAAAAATTACAGGCTATATTAAAGACGAAAAAAATAATGAACCCATAATTGGTGCTTTGGTATTTGCTGATAATACACCCACCAATGGAGTTTCTACAGATGTAAACGGTTTTTTTACGATTATACTACCAAAAGGAAAACACGAAATAGCTGTAAAAAGTATAGGCATGAAAAATGCCAAAAGACAAATAATATTACTATCTGACGGAAAGTTAAATATAGAAATGAAAGAAGAAGTAGTATCGATAAACGAAGTTGTAATTACAGATAAAAGAGCATCAAACATTGAAAGAATGCAAATGGGCATGGAAAAAATGGACATGAAATCCATCAAACAAGTGCCAACAGTATTTGGAGAAAGTGATATCGTGAGGGTAGTAATGGCGCTGCCTGGGGTGCAAACTGCTGGCGAAAGTAGTACAGGATTGATAGTAAGAGGTGGTAGTGCAGACCAAAACCTTATTTTATTTAATGAGTCGCCCATTTATAATCCATCACATTTATTTGGCTTTTTTTCTAGTTTCAACCCTGATGTAGTCAAGGATGTAGAGTTATTTAAAAGTTCGATACCAGCCGAATATGGCGGCCGCTTATCATCTGTACTTAAAATAAATGGCAAAGATGCAGACATGAAAAAATTTCAGGGCAATGCTGGACTAGGGTTGCTTACTGCAAAATTAACACTAGAAATACCCATCAAAAAAGAAAAAACATCATTATTAATTGGTGGCCGCTCTACATACACTGATTTTTTGTTAAAACAAGTTCCGTTGAAAGTATTTCAAAATAGTTCAGCCTCCTTTTTTGATTTTAATGCCCAAATTACACACAGGATAAATACCAAAAATACCCTCAGGCTGTCGGCTTACAATAGCTCTGACAAATTTAGTTTCAGCCTTGATACTCAATTTAGATATGTAAATCAAAGTTATGTAGTAAGATTGAACAGTATTCTTAAAAATAATTTTACATCTGAATTTTCGAGTGGCCTTAGTCGAACAAACTTTGAAGTAGTAAGTAATCTTAATCCAATCAATGCCTATAATTTATCATCGTCTATATTGCAATCAAACACAAAAGTAGATTTTAAACTTGGCCTTGGACACAGCCATAAATTAGATTTTGGGGCAGCAGTGGCCTACTATGCCATCAAACCAGGAGATTTTGCTCCTATTGGAGATGCCTCTATTGCTAAAAACACATCTATAGAACCAGAAAAAGCCTTAGAATCAGCTTTTTATTTGGCTGATAATTATGATATTACACCAAGATTTTCGATTTATGCTGGGCTTCGTTTTTCAATATATAATTATCTAGGCAGTAAGAATGTGAATAAATATAAAGAAAATATGCCACTGACCGAAGAAAACATGATTGGTGTAGATACCTACAAAAGTGGGCAGTTTATCAAAACATATGCAGGATTAGAGCCAAGAATTGCTTTGAAATATTCTCTTACAGAAAATACTTCTCTCAAAGCAAGTTATAATCGTAACCGCCAGTATATCAGCCAGTTATCAAATGCTACAGCCATAGCTCCAACTGATATTTGGAAACTAAGCGACTACCATATAAGGCCACAAATAGCCGATCAGATTTCGATTGGTTTATACAAAAATTTGAAACAAAATATGTTTGAAATATCAACTGAAATATATTATAAAAACATTATAGATGCAGTAGATTATATAGATGGGGCAAGATTATTGCTCAATAAAACCATCGAAAGAGATGTAATCAATGCTCATGGCAAGGCTTATGGAGCAGAGTTTATGATTAAAAAAACACAAGGAAAACTTAATGGTTGGGTAAGTTATACCTTCTCTCGCTCTTTGGTTCAGATAAATAACCCAACCCAAAATAATGTAGTAAACAATGGAGAGTATTTTGCTGGAAATTTTGACAAACCACATAGTCTAAACTTTATAGGCAACTATAAAATAACAAAAAGATTGAGTTTTTCGCTCAATGTAGTATATAGCACTGGTCGCCCAATAACGCTACCTAATGCTCAGTATAAAATTGATGGTATAGACAGAATATTTTATTCAGACAGAAACCAATATAGGATACCAGATTATTTTAGGTCTGATATAGCATTTAACCTAGATGGAAACCATTCTTTAAAACAAAAACTGCATTTTAGTTGGACTTTATCGGTATATAATGTTACAGGACGCCAAAATGTATATTCTATCTTTTTCAAAAGCGACAGCAATGGAGAACTCAAGGGATACCAAATGTCGATATTTGGAATCCCAATCCCAACATTAACTGTAAATTGTAGATTTTAATACAACATGAATTTAAAGAATGTTAAAAATTTATTTTTTTTAAAAAGTAATAAATATTGGAAATATATTTATATTCTTATTGTGTTTGCCTTGAGTTGTGTAGAACAATATACACCCCCAACATTGAGCAATAAAGGCCTTTTGGTTGTCAATGGAACAGCTTATGTAGAAACTGGCACTTGTGCCATCCAGCTTACACGTACTCAAACTATCAACAGCAAAGAAAACCCCACTCCAGAGCTCAATGCAGATGTTGTATTAGAAGAAGAGTTTGGTAATAATTTTAAGTTAAATGATAATAAAAATGGAAATTATGTAGCCACTAATTTAAGTTTAAGTTATGGTAAAAAATATAGATTAAAAATAAAACTAGAAAATGGAAAAAATTACGTTTCAACTTTCTTAGCAACTTACAAATCTCCGCCAATCAAAAATATTAATTTTGAGCCAAGTGAAGAAAAAAATGTCATTGGTAATGTAGACTATTGGGACATAAATATAGATGCAGACGACCCAGAAACAAGAAATAAATACTACGCCATTGATTATATAGAAACGTGGGAATACCGATCGCCACTAAAATCAACAATATATCTTGATAACAGATTTGGTCTGACTCAAATTTTATATAGAGACGACCCAGACGAATTGCATAAATGTTGGAAAACTGATTCTTCAAAATCTATTTTAATTTATAATACTTTAAATCTAAACGAAAACAAAATTTCTGAATTTAAAATAAATAAAATAAATGTTAGTACAAAAAAACTAAACAATGCCTATAGTTCCTTAGTAAGATTAACTACAATTAGCCAAGAAGAATATAGGTATCTAGAAAATTTAAAAAAAAATTCAGAACTTACTGGAAGTATTTTTGACTCGCAACCCTCAAAAGTTATAGGTAACTTTCTGAACCTAGAGGATAAGAAAGATAATGCACTAGGTTTCTTTGCTGTTCATTCTTTATCTCAGAAAAGAACTACCAAAAAAAATACAGACTTACCAAACACAGAAGTAATTTCAATACAATCTGAAGATTGTTTTCCTACAAGCATTGATGATAATCAAGGAATAGACGCCATTTTACAAGGATATATTCTTCTTTCCTTTAAAATAGACCCTTTTACAGGAAAAATTATAGGATACTATAGAGCACAACAAGATTGTGCTGATTGCAGATTGGTTTTACCAAAAGGTACAAACATTAAACCCGACTATATGCCATGAAAAAAATAATAACGATTACTTTTTTAATTATTTTTTTTAATACATTTTCTCAAAATATTTCTTTTATTGATACTTTATTACTAAAATTCAATCAATACAAAACAAAATTAGTCCAAGAAAAAATATATTTGACTACTGACCGACCAAATTATATTGCTGGAGAAAGTATATGGTTTAATATTTTTCTTACTAATTATGGCGACAACAAATTGTTAAACTTTAGTAAAATAGCCTACATAGAATTGATTGATGGCCAACAAAATGTAATGCTTCAAACAAAAATTAAACTTGAGAATGGATTTGGAAAAGGTAAATTTATTTTACCAAATAATATAAATTCTGGCAATTATACCATCAGAGCATATACCCATTGGATGAAAAATTTTGATAATAAATTTTACTTTCAAAAAGAAATTGAAATATTTAACACTTTTAAAAATAGTGGAAATATTACTCTTAAAGACTCTACATCACTTTCGTTAGATTTATGTTCTGAACACACGGCTGATTCTATAAAAATTTACTTTAAAATTTATAAAAATAAAAAACCTTACTATACAAATGGATTTTTGACTAATTATAATAATGATACAATTGTAAGGTTTAAATCAAATAATCATGGACTTGGTTATTTTTATCTAAAATCAAACCAAGATTATAGCAAGTATATAATTTCAGTAATAAATCAAAAAACAATTAAACCTTACTCGTTTATTAACCAAATCAACTATAATAATCTGATTTCAATAACAACATTGGATTCAATAAACCTAAAGCTAAATACAAAAAATGACAAAAAAAGTGGCAAAAAATATCTTTTTTGCCACAGTAAAAACAATATTTTACTTTTAAAAACAATACAACAAGATGAGGAATTTATTTCTATTCATTGCCCAATTTCTACTGTCAAAAATAATGTCATTCATATTTCCTTACTTAATGAAAACAAAGAACTAATATCTCAAAAAAGTTGCTTCATTAAAAGTAATAATACTTCAAATATTGAAATTAAAAGCAATAAAATTGAATATAACAAAAGAGAAAAAGTTATTTTAAAGATAAAAAATAATTCTAAAATTGAATCAGTCCAATCGATTTCAGTATTTGCAATAGATAGTTTAAATAAAAATTATCTACAAAATTCGATTAAAGAATCATCTATTTTGAGTGATTTTCCTGAATTATGTTTGACACCCAATATGACAGTAGAAGATATAAATACTGGACTAAATTTTGAAAAATGGAGTAAGTTTTCTTGGAATGAAATATTAAATAAATTGTCCTATAACATAAAGTATTTGCCAGAATATGCTACACCTGTATTATCTGCCATTGTAAAGGATTCGGCCACAGGACGACTGGCCGAGAATGTAGAGTGTTTTTTGTCGTTCCCTAGTAAATCGCCAAAAATTTATCTATCCAAAAGCAATAGCGATGGAATAGTTTTTTTTGAAATTAATAACATAGAAGGAATACAAGATGCCGTTTTGCAAACTTATTCGCCCAGTGGCAGAAAATATTTTATTGAACCACAATCCCCATTTTCGGAAGACTTGCCCCATAAAACGATCATTACTGACTTTGTAAAAACAACAGATGGCCATTCTTTAAAAACTAGAATGATAGATATGCAAATCAATTCTATTTTTACCAATCCCAAAAACTACCCTATTTCAGATGCCGATTCTTTAATGTTTTTTGGCAAACCTGATGAACTACATAAACTAGATGACTATACAAGATTCAAAACATTAAAAGAAGTTATTACCGAATTTGTGCCAGGGATGGCTGTAAAAAAACGAAAAGGAAAACAATATTTTACAATTTTAGATAGAAAAAATAAAGGAATGTCGGCAGACAGGCCACTTGTGATGTTGGATGGTGTACCCATTTTTGAGGCCGATTCATTGCTCAATTTTAACCCACTTAAAATCAAATCTTTGCAATTAATTACAAATAAATTTTATTTTGGTAGTTCAGTATTTGGTGGAATAGCCAATTTTAAGACCTACGATGGCGACCTTGGTGGATTTCAAGTTCAAAAAAACTGGACAGTTTTTGACTACGATGGTTTTCAACCTACTGTTGATTTTTATTCTCCAGATTATTCCTCAGACAGCGACTTTAAAAGTCGAAAACCTGATTTTAGAAATCTACTTTATTGGAATCCCTCTATTAAATTAAAAAATAATCAAGAACAAAATATTACTTTTTTTACATCAGATAAAGTTTCAAAATACAAAATCGTGCTACAAGGCTTAGATATGGACGGAAATATTGTTTATGAAACTTCTCAATTAGAAGTAAAATAGTATTTTTTAAATAAAAATTACTAATACCTGAATGTAAAATCGCTATATTTTACTTAAAAATGAAATGAAATCAGATTGAGAATTAAAGTAATTCATTTAATTATTTTTTTTTGTAATATTACTCTTATTGCTCAGAGTATTCAAGGAGTAAATCAAAACTTTAACTCATTTTTGGAATATTCAAAATCGGCATTTCAAAAAGACACTATCGTCCTATACAGACCTTACGAAAAGCCTTTAAAAATTGCGATTGTAAAAGATAATTATGGCTTTAAGGCAAGTTACAAGGGTTTTTTTGAATATAAAGAAGAGGTTTTGCGAAAAGATGGATACTATACTGGTCGTGTAATCATTCGTGTTTTTACTGATTATAGATTTAGATTAGAAATCGAACATACCCTAAAAAACACCACTGTAAATCCCTATTTTATGATTCCAGGCGTATTTTATGGTACAAAAAATGAAAATAATTTAAAATTAAACACCACTGTTTTTCAAACAAGGGCTGATAGAAGTACACATCCTTCTATAATTGTAATCACAAAAAACCAAACAAGCATGATTGGATTCCAAGAAACTATTATTGGAAACGATACTTTAGTAAGAAACTCGCCTTTAGAACCACTTTGCCTTTACAATGGAATTTGTATTAATACCATTCCTGAAAATACAAATAAAATTGGTTTCTCAATAGGATATAAACACCAACCAATAAGACTAAAAGGAATACAAAATAGTAATAATTTAATAAGTTTTGATACAAGCCATACAGAAGGTTGGATTGAAAAAAAAATGGGAAAAGTGCTTTCTTTCAAAACACTGTATGATGTAAAAAACTCATATCAAAGTTTAGAAAGTTATCAAAATGCCATACAATGTTATCACTCAGAACTTGGACAAAAACCTATACCAAGATCTAAAAAAAGTGAAGCCTTGAATAAAATCAAAAATGCAATGTTAAAATCAGATTGGCCTACTTCAAGTTTTGAAAGCAAGCCCAACGAAGACACCAATTTTACTTTGCTTGATGAGAGTATCATAGCTTACGCTTTGCTTTTGAATGACAAAAAAAAGAATGACAGCATTACAAAAAAAATAGCTTCTAATTATTTTAATATTATTTGTACAGAAGCTAAAGATAAATATTTAGGATATTTATTTGAAAAAAAATATAAAAACAATTACTTATTGGGCCCCCGAAAAGGCATTAAAATGAACCAAAAAGATTCATGTATTTTTGCCTTTTCTACAAAAAAACAAGGTTTATTAGCTTATTTCTTACTAAAATCTTTTCAGATTTTCCCTCAACACAACGAAATATGGTTAAACACAGCTACAAATATTTTAGATAAATTTGCTACACAAATAAACTCAAATCAAACTATTCCTGAATATATATGTGCCAATTCTGGCAAAGGATTTCAATATTCTTACACCAATTCTATGTGGATGGCAGCTGCTTACGCCATTTTATATGACATTTCGAATAATATAAAATACCTAAATTTAGCCGAAAAAATTACTAAAAACTATTACAATTACTCAAAAAAAAATAATACCAATTTTCCAAATATACGAAACTATATGTTGTCGGGGCCACAAGATAATATTGCTTTCATAAAATCGTGTTACGAATTACATAAACTTACCAAAAATATGGAGTATATGCACAAAGCAATGGATGCAATTCATTATGTTTTTACTTATAATTATTGCTTTAACTCCAAACACAGTAGCTATCCTTTGCTAGGTCTACTTTTTCCAACCAGTGGAGGTACTTTAGCTGATTATCCAAAAATTGGACTTGATGCTTTCGGTAATTTAATAGCACTTGAAATATATTATTTTTATACCATTAGCAAAGATAATTACTTGCAAAATAGATTAAAAAACTTGTGTCTATGGGGACTTTCTACATATAATACTAAAGATGAAGAATTAGGATTTGGCAAAACTGGAATAGTGCCTACTATTTTTTACATTTCAGATGCCTCCAAAGACCCTCAAAGTTGGGATGGGTCGGTAGAAAAAACTAACTCCATAATACCAGCTGCCTGTATTCTTTTAAATTTAAGTGAAGAAATTCCTGATACTTTTTTTGAATAACAATTCAAAACATGATACTTGTACTCAAAAAAATATCTTATAAAAATATGAATAAGGAGTATTTCAAAAAAAACTCAATAATGTATAAATATCACTCCAGTTTCAAAAAATCCCTAATCACTGCATCTATCTTATCTGATTCTATCAAAAAGCCATCATGGCCATAGAGAGAAGTAAGAATATGCAATTTTGAATTTTGTATATGTTTTGCCAAAAATTCCTGTTCGCTTACAGGAAATAGCACATCTGAGCTTATACCCATGATTAAAGTTTTGGCTTTGACTCTAGCCAGAGCAACTTCCAATGATTGTCGCTGTCTACCTACATTATGCGAATCCAAGATAATAGTCAAGGCCCAGTACGAAAAAGCATTAAATCTATCGCCAAACTTTTGCCCTTGATATTGTTGGTATGATGCAGCTTTATATTTGCCAAGAGTATCAATGTCGTCTTTTTGAGTTTCGTTGTAGGTTTCGTAGCTTCTATACGAGAGCAAAGCCATTGTTCGGGCTACTTTCATACCCTCGATACCAGCTTTTGGCTGATTTTGAGACCAAGTATGGTCTGCTTTTATGGCCATACGTTGCGTCTCGTTGAGGGCTATCCCCCATGGCGAAGTCCTAGCATTGGTGGCCATTAATATTAAATTTTCAATTAATAAGGGGTTGCTCACTGCCCATTCTAGGGCTTGCTGACCGCCAAGTGAACCACCAATACAAATTTTTATTTTATTGATTTGCAAATGTTTGAGCAATATTTCAAATGTGGCCACAATATCACGCATCGAAATAGATGGAAAATCATGAAAATATGGTTTGCCAGTATTTTCGTTAGGGCTTAGTGGTCCAGTAGAACCATAACAAGAGCCAAGCACATTCACACATATAATATAGTGTTGTTGTGGGTTAAACAATTTGCCATCCCCAAACAATTGCCCCCACCATCCAAACACTTTGGCATCGCCAGTTAAGGCATGACAAACCCAAATTACGTTGTCTTTTTGTGCATTTAAGCTACCATAAGTAGCATAATTAAGTTTAAATGAAGGCAATAAAGCACCACTTTCCAACAAAAATGGCTGATTATATTCATAAATCAAATCCTCTTGAATTTTGATATTCGTTTTGTTTGAAAATGTATGAGAGGTGTTTTGTTGCACTTTTTACGATATAGGTTTGCAAAATTAATATTTTATGATTTTTTAACAATTAATTATTTAATTAAAATCAATTTTTATTTCAATGTCGTTTTATTTAGTATTTTTTTTGCCTTTCTCTTGGTCTTTTTCCAAAAGAGAAAGATAATCTGATTCTTAAATAAACGACATTGAAATACATTTATTCAAAGTTTAGTAAAATTAATCTAAAAAATACAGTTCTAATGTTACCTAAATATGAACAAAACTAATCCAATGTTAATTAATTGTTAATTTATTTTATCTCAATATTAACAAATTGTAAATATTTTTTACTGATTATCAGGCACTTACAAAATAATTTAAAAATATTTTACTCTAATATTAACAAATTGTTAATAAAGTTCGTATATTTGTATAGAGTTTATTAACAATTATTTAACATTACAATTTAAACAACCAAAAGTCATGAAAAAGTTAGTTATATTTATTTTCGTAGCAGGAACAGTAGCGTTTTCTAGTTGTTCAAAAATGATGAATCAAAATGCAAGTCAAAAATCAAAAACGATAATGATTGTAGGCAAAGTACACGTAGAAACCATAGATGGCGTAGAGTATGCTTCGTTTAGAAGCGAAAACGGCACAAAATATACAGTAGATTTGTCTAAATATTCATACAAATTGGCCGACAACGCAAGTGTAGACGCTCCAAAATCAAATTTAAGTTACAAATAACTTGTATTTTTTAAAATTTCTTCAAAAAAGACATTCTATCAACAGAATGTCTTTTTTGGGTTTAAATCTATCTTTTAAAATCAGCAAATTAACCAATAATTATAGATTCCATTCAATAGGTTTTATCAACATAAATCGAAAAATTCTATAATTAGTAATATTTTAACCTACAATATTGTTATTCTAATGATTTTTATATTGAATTTTATAATAATTTAATCATTTGATAACACAAAATACATATTCTTTAGCAATATTTGGGAAAAATTGCTTGTATAAAGTAAAAAATTAAAAAATATATGTTTGGATTAGACCCCACCTTGAGTGCAGTTTTGCTCTTGTGTATTGTTATAGCTTGTGCTTTTGAGTTTGTCAATGGTTTTCACGACACAGCCAATGCTGTAGCCACTGTTATATATACCAAAACCCTCAAACCAACCGTTGCAGTAGTTTGGTCGGGACTTTGGAATTTTTTGGGTGTCATCAAAGGTGGCGTAGATGTAGCTATGGGTATAGTTTTGCTCCTACCCCTCGAGGCTTTGGTATACCAAAATCCACTTTTTAGTGCTGCCATGGTGCTTGCTATGCTGCTATCAGCCATTATCTGGAATTTGGCTACTTGGTATTGGGGTATTCCTTGCTCTAGTTCTCATACCCTTATTGGAGCTATTTTGGGGGTAGGTATTGCGTTTCAATTTATGCCCGAAAACACCACAGAAGCTATGGTAAACTGGAGCAAAGCTGGAGATATTGGCATTTCCTTACTTTTATCTCCTCTTATTGGGTTTGGGCTTACTATCCTGACCATGTTTTTGTTCAAAAAATTTGTTACCAACAAAACAGTGTTTGAAGAACCCAAAGAAGACAAAAAACCGCCATTTTGGGTCAAATTGATGCTCGTAGGCACCTGTACTGGTGTAAGCTATGCCCACGGCAACAACGATGGACAGAAAGGGGTTGGCCTGATAATGGTTATTTTGATTGCTTTTGTGCCATTGCAGTTTGCCCTAAATCAAAACCAAGACATACGCAAAACAACTATTGATGTCATAGATTTGCACAGTTTTGTACAATCAATAGACACTACAAAAATGGATAAAAATAGTGTTGTAAAATTACAAAAAGCCAAAGCATCTTTACAATATTTAAACGCTGTTTTAGCAAATAAAGATAATTTAGATAACATATCAAAAGTTGATAAACTAATGATACGTTCCAATATAATGTCGGCCACAAAAACCGTCAATAAGTTATGCAAAGAAGGATCTTTACCTGTGAGCGATATAGAGGAAACTAAAATAAAAAATAAAATAAAAGAAATTCTCAAAATTACGGATTATACGCCCATGTGGGTAGTGGTTCTTATTTCGTTGTCGCTTGGCATAGGCACAATGATAGGTTGGAAAAGAATAGTAGTAACGATAGGCGAAAAAATAGGTAAATCACATCTAACTTACGCACAGGGGGCTAGTAGTGAACTTGTGGCTGCCAGTACAATCTACGGTGCTTCAGCCCTTGGTTTGCCAGTGAGTACTACCCAAGTGCTTACGTCCGCTATTGCTGGCAGTATGTTTTCTAAAAATGGCCTCAAAAATCTGCAAGGAAATACACTAAAAAGTATTGGTATTGCCTGGATTCTGACTTTGCCTATTTGCATCACAATTTCGGCTCTACTTTTTTATTTATTTAGGTCATTTATAATTTAGTTATCAAAAAAAACATTTTTTTTGATTAGTTTTAGTAATAATTAGCAAATAAATATAAAATAACTCAAACTTCTTTTTTATTTATTTCTTTAAAATATTAACTATTTGCCTTAAATTATTAATTTTGTATAAATAGTAAATCACTATAACACTATTTTAGTGTATAATTTACTAAACCAATGTTAATAGTAATAAAAATAATAGCTGATTTTTGGAAATTAATCTCAAATTTAGGATTAAAAAACCCAACAGATAAAGACAGATATTTTGTCATTACAAACCAATTATGTGTCATTTACTTAGGTATAGCATCTTTTATGCTTTACTTATATACTGCCAAAGGTTTATATTTATCTACTTACTCTTATCTTACTTTTTTTTCGGTTTTAGTTACCACATTAGCACTCAATGCAGGTGGTTTTCACAAATATTCTCGGCAATTTTTGGTATTTTCTATGCCATTAACTGCCCTGCTACCAAGATTGATTTTGGCACAAAACCTCGAAGTAGAACCAATAGAATATTTTTACGCCTTTATTATATTTAGTTTTACACCGCAACTTGTTTTTGATTCTGCTACCGAAAAAAACCATATATATATGTGTTTTTTTTATTACTTAATTTTTATAGTAGGATATGATTTTATAGTTCCTGGATATATGGAACAAATGAATCTGAACCAAAACTATAAACCAAGTTTTATGGTATTCAAGGCCAAACAAGTGGGTCTTTATACCATTTTCAATCTTGTATTTGGCCTCAAAAATTTTACAAACTACATAATAGAAAAAGATTTATTGGTTACAAAAAAATTATTAACAGACCAAAATCAAGAAATTAAAACTTTGAGTGAACAAATAAATGCTAAAACAGAACGACTTGAAAACAATGTAACACTCCTCTCGAGAGTAAATACAAGATTGCGAGCCAACAACGAGGTGTTAATGAAACTATCAAAAAGTGCCAATATAAAAGATGGTAATTTCCATAGTTCTATTGCCGAAATTGGTAATATTATTTATAAAACTTTAGATGTAAGTCGTGTCAGTATTTGGGCTTACGATTCTTTTCAACATTTGATAGTGTGTGTATTTGCAACTACGTCAGATAACAAAAAAAATGTTGATATGCCTGTATTGAATTTAGATAAATATCCACTTTATTTTATCACTTTACAAAACAACAGAGTTATACCAGCAGTAGATGCCAACAACAACGAAGCCACAAGAGATTTTAAAGAATATTATTTGTCGCCTGCCAATATTAAATCCATGTTGGATGTGCCTTTTTATATCGATGGCAAATTGGGGGGCATTATTTGTTGCGAAAATCAAGTTGAAATAAGAGAATGGTATGTAGAAGACGAAAATTTTGTGCAATCTATGGCTGATTATATCAGCTTATCTTTTGAATCTGCCGAACGAAAAAACGAGCAAGACATTATTTTAAAACAAAAAGACGAGATTTCGTTTCAAAACGATGTACTCAAAACCCAGAAAGAATTTATAGAAAATATCAATCAATCGCTAGAAAACAAAGTGCTTGAGCGAACCCAAGAATTACAAAAAAGAAACGAGCAATTACAACAATTTGCCTTTGCCAATTCCCACACCATCAGAGGGCCACTATCGAGAATTTTGGGATTACTCAATTTATTGGATTTAAAAGACACTGAATTAGATGAAAATATGCTGATGACAAACATCAGACAATCGGCCAATGAGATAGATTTAGCCATAAAAGAAATAAATCAAATTCTAACTTCTAGCGAATATAGTACCGACAATTTGCTTTAAATACGAGTTATATTGGTTTTAAAAAAAATTATAGTTAGCCCATTTAAGTATAAAATTAATATAAAAAACCAATATTATTACTTTAAATTTAATTCAATGGCTGAAGTGCAACATTGGTACTAAAGTGATAAAATTGACTTTTATTTGTACCTTAGCAAATGAAAATTTTGATAGAAATAAATGAAAAATAAATACGTAAACTTCATTTCGGACGACCATTTGTTGGGTTGCATTGGTAATCTGCACAAAGCATATTTGAAAGCAAAGAACAATATCACGAAAAAGAATTTCTACTCAAATAAAGTTGATACAATCAAACTAACTTTTGACACAAATTTCAACAACATAGACGAGGAAAGCCTTATCCAAGCTGAATTTTTGAGGCAAATTGATAAATCAATCAACAATTCAATTGGGACATTTCACGAACAAATTTTAGGAAGTATAAAAGGTTTTGAAGTTGGTAATTTAAGCGGCTTTGACATCAAAGCAAAAGACGATACTTTGTTTGCAGACATCAAAAATAAGCACAACACAATGAACAGAAGTAAACAATTAATTATTCATTCATTAACATATTGTCTTACCAAATAAATGGATAAAAATTTTTCACATAATATGAAACGAACAACACAGTCAGAAAAAAGAACGAACAAATAGTTGCACAATTTCAACAGGCAATAAATGGCGCTCAGCAGGCAATTTAGAGTAAAGTGTAAGTACAGGACGAACTAATTTTGGACTGTAAGCTGACAAAAAAGTTAGTCAAAAATGCCAACGCTTCGCAAAATTAAAAGAGGTGTTTTACCAATGCCCTAAACGACACACAAACACCACATTTAATTTTGCCCAACCGCACCCAAAGCCCACCCACCACCCAGACAAATTTGTTGAAAACATTTATAGACTTTTTTGACGGTGGTTCAAAATATTCTTTTTACATTTGCCAATATTTGTCAAGTCAAAACAAGGCACATTGAAAACAATCGGAACAATACTCAGGGAATTGAGAGAGGCTAAAGGACTTCTGCTTAGAGAAGTTGGAGCTAAACTTTCGCTTGACCCGACAATTTTAAGTAAAATTGAGCAGGACAAACGAATGCCGACAAAAGAGCAAGTAAAATCACTATCAAATTTTTATAAAGACCAAAAGAATGAAGTTATAATTGCTTGGCTTTCTGACAAACTTTATTACGAAGTTCAAGACGAAGATTTGGCTTTACAAGCTATGCTTGTTGCGGAGGAAAAAATTAAATATAATAAAAGTAAAAGGTAATGGAGAAAGTATATTTAATAGAAGAAGAAATAAATGAGGTTAATGAACAACTATTGTTATTCTACCCAAATCTTAATGCAAAGGAAGACTATAAGACCGATTTTTTTTATAATGAATATAAAAAGCTCGATGTTGAGTTTAATACCCGATATGACCTTACTTATCAATATTTAGTAAACTTTTCTAAAACAAAAAATTTACCAATTCATAGATGGTTTTATTATCAAGAAGGTTATTCGCCTGAGTTAATTAAAAAAGTACTTAAATATTTAAATCTTAATGGAAGTACTCATTTATTTGACCCGTTTGCAGGTTCTGGAACATCATTGGTTGCGGCAAAAGAATTAGGAATAAAAGCGACAGGAATAGAAATTAACCCATTTAGTTGCCATATGGCCATTTCTAAAACACAAAACTATTCAGAAGAAGAAATTAATATTCTCGAAAATTTTGAAGTACCAAATTATAAACCGATAAAAAAACTGTTTGAAAAATATGAATTATCAATTATTGAAAATTTATTTGAAATTGAAAATTTTGAAAAAATTGAATTGATAAAGAAAAAAATAGAATTAGAAAAAAACAAAAAAGTAAACAGTATATTATTCACAACGTTACTATGCATTTTACAACAAGTTTCATATTATAAAAAAGCTGGAAATGGCTTAAAGAAAAAACGAATATATAAATCGGTTGATACTTTTGAAGCATTTAAATTTAAGCTGGATGAAATAATTTCTGATATTAAATTAAACAACAACAAAAATAAAACGGTAATAATTAATGACAATTGCTTAAATATTAATAACCATAAAATTGATGAAATTGATATTTCAATTTTTTCACCTCCATATGCAAATTGTTTCGACTATTATGAAGTTTATAAAATAGAATTATGGATTGGTGAGTTTGTAAAATCGTATGAAGAATTACGTAATTTAAGAAAGGCAGCATTAACTTCAAACTTAAATGCAGACTTCAAAAAGAAAACGAAAATTGTAACTACCTCAAAAGTTCTAATCCCAATTATTGATTATTTAAATAATACAAAATTATGGGACAATAAAATTCCCAAAATGCTAAATGCTTATTTTAGTGAAATGGAGCAATTATTAGTAAGTCTAGTTGAAAAAACAAAAAATGGAGGGTATTGTGTTGTAGTAAATCATAACAATTTTATTTATTGTTTAAACTGAAAAAATGGCAAAATTTAAATATTCAATTTCTGAAAAAATTCTTGAAGATATCTTATGTGCTGATAAATCATTAATATCAGAAATTTTATCTGCAAATATTTCTGACATTAGTTTAATTTCTAGACAAAGAAATTTAAGAAGTGGAAAATTGGATTTGTTGTATTTATGTAATAATAAAATCTATTTAATTGAACTAAAAGCTGTACCATTTTACACAGAAATTATTGAACAAATAAATAATTACTACAATGATTTAATTGAGCTTCAAACTCAAAACAAACTAATTTATGGTGAAATTATTAAGATAATAATGGTTCCAGAATTTGACAATAAGCATTTAAAAAATTGTGAAGAGTACAATATTAAGATTATAACTTTTAGTCCTTCAGATTTTTTAAATCGATATTATCAAAACTTTAAAGAGCAATCGCAATTTCTAAAAATTCAATCAGCAGATTATGGAGTTGTGAGAATTGGTTTAATCAAAAATACATTATCGTATTTAGCGCAAGGCCTGAATTTAATAGAAATTTCAAAAATTGAAGAAAAATCCATAATTACAATTAATCATAGAATAGCTGTTGCACAACAATTAGATTTAGTTTCAAAGAATAAAAAGAATGTTTTTCTTACTGATTTTGGAAATTCATTTGTTGAATTAAGTAATGAAATTTTAGATGAAAGATTAAATGAAAATCAAATTGATATATTATCAAATTTTATTAAAGAAAATCCTTTTTATTCTTCTATTACTTATACTGTAATTTCAATTATTGAATGTGTATTTGTTTTATCAAAAAGTATTTATCCAATTCCTTTTGAAAACCTGAAAGATTATTTTATTAAATCAGTGGGAAAATCAGACACTTGGAATAAAGAACAGGCTAGAAAAACAGCAACAATTATTTTTTCAAATTATGCGGTTGAATTAGGTTTTTTAGTTAGAGTTGACAATCAATTTTATTTAACGCCTTTAGGAACTCAAGCAGTTTTACTTTTGCAATTAAATCGTTCAATAAAATTAATTCAAACAAAATAGAATGGAAAATATTAGCAGTTTAGATATTAAATTATTCGATTACATAAATTCTAAACCTTTAAAATATTCTATTTTAAAGGAAAAATCAATAATTAAAGACACTTCTCTTTTTCTTGGCACTCAATATATAAATGAAGATTCCATTCCAGGTTCAATACAATTATCACTTATAGGAAAAGATTTTATTGAATCGCCCAAAAAGGAAATTATTAAAAATCAACTTTTAAAACAAACAGAAACAAATGTTTTTAGTTTAAATGAAAAGAAAAATTTAGTTTTTCCTTTTAGAATGACACTAAAGTTACTTTTAGAGTTAGACTATCTAGATATGGAAGAACTGGCTTACATAGTCTTTCACACCAAATCTGAAGAAGAATTTCCTGTTTTATTGGAACGCATTAAAAATTTCAGGAGCTTAAGTCCTACAAAACGTACGAATGAAATAAATGCTTACAGAAAAACTCCTGAAGGAAATTTAACCCTAGTGAAAGCTCCCTCTGCTGGCTACTATATGTATTTGTGTTTCTCAACTGGCCTTTGTCAACGAACTAAAGTTGAGGTAAATAAAGAAAAAGCAAATAAACTACTTGCCATAAAGCTTATTGATGTTGAAGAAGCGAAAAAAATACTTAATCAATTCAAGGATGCTGAAGTGTATAATTTTCAAAATGACTGGTTTTTATGGAAAGAATATTTTTCAAATCCCAAAAGACTTTTTCCTCCATTCGATGCAACTATTACGATAAATAATGAACAAAACTATCTAGTTACCATTGAACAAAATGGCGAATTACGTTCAAATGGTTTAATTTTTGAAAAATCATTCTCATTTCCTGTATTTAGAAATGAAGAATATGTGATATCTCTGTTTGATTTTCTATCATCTAAAGTTACCTACTCTTCAAAAATGACTTTTACAGAAACGAATCGAATAAAATTGATTAATCTCAAATTAGAACACAAAACAAAAGAACTCACCATTGCAATGGTTTGTGATAAAGTATCGGATTTTTTCTCAAATAAAAATGAAGGATTTGATAAAGAATATTCATTAAAACTGAAAACACTATTAAAAGTAATAGGTAAAAATTATTTTCATAATGTATTCAAAGGAGGTAGAATTGAAGCACTCTTTAATGAACTTTTAACTATTGCTAAAAATGAAAATAAAATTGATGAGCTTTTCTGGTTCGGAAAGGAAGATGTTTCTGAATATGGTATTGCAAAACCTGCACCAGGTGGAAAAAATGGGAACCCTGATTTGGTTTTTGAAATTAATGATTATCAATTTGTTCTTGAATTAACAACCTATAGAGGAAACAGAGCACAATGGAACAGTTCGGAAGCATCATCTGTACCAGACCATATTTCAAAATTTAAAAATAACAATCCAAGAAAAAAGACAATTGGTATTTTTTCAGCACCTTCACTACACGAACAATTAAGAAAAAACCTAACCTTAAATGCAAAGGAAGAAAAAGTAGGTATGATATTTATTAGTTGTATAGATTTAGCAAATCTTTTTTTAAAAAGCAGAACTGAAATCTTAAACGAATTTATAAAAATGGTAGAAGTTCAAATGGAATAAAACCAACGCATTTGGTAGCACATTTGCATTTTTTGCCAACGCAAAAGCCAAACAAAAAAATGCAATAGTGCTATCATGCCAACACACAAAGACATTACAAATAATTTACTACAATTCTATGAAAGACCAAACACAATCAACTAAAAGTATAAATGCAACAGGGGGGGGCACAACACATGCAATTTAGCGATAGACTTGCGATTTGTTCTGCTTATAAATATTAGTGGTATAAATTTCGACTATTGCTATTCTGCAAAAAGAAATAATCATCTTCCTTACCTTAGACTCTATACATTGGAGCAGAATGACAGTTTTGAGTTAATCTTTGCGGTTATAAAATGGGTTTGGGTAAGCTTTAAAGTAGATTTGTAACTATTTGAGCTATTTTTACAATTATTTTTTTAAAATTCTTTTTCAAAACTCCTAAATATTTTTTTTGTTAAAAAATAAATGAATAAAATTGCATTTTTTGCTATATTTGCCTTAAAATCAATCACAAAAATATGGCTAGTGAAAGTCTTACTTTAAAACTTGATGCACTCGAAAACCGTGTAAAAAAGATGGCTGAGGCCTATCACTATCTAAAAAGAGAGCTTCAAGATGCCATAAATGAAAATGAAGTTTTGCTACAACAACTAGAAATAAAAAATGAAGAGATAAAAAATTTTCAAAATCAATCTAAAATAACTAAAATTGCAACTTTGGTAACCAATGACAAGAAATTGGCTAACGAATATAAATTAAAAATAAATGAATATTTGAGGGAAATAGATAAAGGATTGGCTTATTTACAAAAAGTTTGATAATACGCACAGATGGCAATACTTTCGATAAAAATAAAAATAAGTGACAAAGATTATGTCATGAAAGTAGACGAATCTGACGAAGAAAACGTAAGGTTAGCAGCAAAAATGCTGAACGAAAAATTGAAAATGTTTAAAGAGCAATATGGTATTGAAGACAAAGTCGATTTGTTGGCCATGGTTGCGTTTGATACTTCGGTTAATCATTTAAAACAAAAAAATGAAATAGCCGCAGTAGATCAATTTATGAATGATAGAATTTCGAGCCTTAGTAATTTAATATCAAAATCACTGGCAGATTGATGCCTTATAAATAGCTAATTTTTTGACTATAATATCCCCCATTAAACAACAAAAACAAATGGATATTATAATATATTTAGTCATTTCGACAGTATTTGGTACAATAGGTTTTTTGATTGCAAAATCAATACATACCAAAAAAGGCAAACAAGCAGAAGAGGAAGCTGCCGAAAAAGCTGCTCTTATTTTAAAAGAAGCCGAACTAAAGGCTGATGCTGCCAAAAACACACGCATCATGGAGGCCAAAGAGCATTTTTTGAAACTTAAAACCGAGTTTGAAGAGGATTCTAACAAAAAGAAAAATATTATTTTGCAAAACGAGCAAAAAATAAAATCAAGAGAGCAATCTATCAATCAACAACAACAAAATCTCGCCAAAAAAGAAGCCGAAGCCGATGCTTTAAAAGCAACTTACACCTCGCAAATTGATGTTATCAATAAAAAGAAGGACGAGGTAGAAAAACTGAGACTAACTCAGGTACAACAGTTAGAAATGATTGCTAACCTTTCGGCAAAAGAAGCTAGAGACCAATTAATTGAAAATTTAAAAAACGATGCTCAAACCCAAGCCTCATCTCATATCAAAGAAGTAATAGAAGAAGCCAAATTAACAGCAACTAAAGAAGCCAAAAAAATAATTATTCAAACAATTCAACGCACAGCTGCCGAGCAAGCCGTAGAAAATTGTGTGTCGGTATTTAATATCGAAAGCGATGATATTAAGGGAAAAATAATTGGCCGTGAGGGACGTAATATACGAACACTAGAATCGGCCACTGGGGTAGAAATTGTGGTAGACGACACCCCAGAAGCTATCGTAATTTCAGGGTTCGACCCCGTGCGTAGAGAAATTGCTCGACTTTCGTTGCACAGATTGGTGGCAGACGGCAGAATACATCCCGCTAGAATAGAAGAGGTAGTACAAAAAACTACAAAAGATATAGAAGAAGAAATTATAGAAATAGGCGAACGCACAGCGATTGATTTGGGCATACATGGCCTACACCCAGAATTGATACGTATCGTGGGGCGTATGCGTTATCGCTCATCGTATGGTCAAAATTTGCTTCAACACTCCAGAGAAGTAGCCAAATTATGCTCTACGATGGCCACCGAACTTGGGCTTAATGCTAAAATGGCCAAACGTGCAGGCCTTTTGCATGATATAGGTAAAGCCTGGCACGAAGAAAGCGAAATGCCACACGCTATTTTAGGTATGGAATTGGCCAAAAAATACAAAGAACACCCCGAAATTTGCAATGCCATAGGTGCCCACCATGACGAAATTGAAATGACTGCACTTATTTCTCCAATTATTCAGGCTTGCGATGCCATTTCGGGTTCAAGGCCAGGTGCCAGAAGAGAAATTGCAGATAGCTACATGAAACGTCTCAAAGATTTAGAAGCCCTTTGTATGGGTTTTGATGGCGTACAAAAGTGCTTTGCCATGCAGGCGGGTCGAGAGTTACGTATCATTGTAGATTCAGAATCGGTAACAGACGATAAAGCAGGTATGATGTCGTACAATATTTCTCAGAAAATAGAAAAAGAAATGCAGTACCCAGGCCAAATCAAAGTAACAGTAATAAGAGAAATGCGGTCGGTGCATTTTGCCAAATAGAGCAGAGATATGGTGATATTTGTTGAAAAAAATATAGAATATTTTACCAGCAAATACCCTCCACTTCCATTCTAATGAACCGAAAAAAAATATTACATTTTTTTTTAAACCCCTCATTTAATTTCTCCCCAAGTGGGAGAAAAATTATAGGAATGTAATCTTAATTTTTCGGTTTGATATAATATCAAACACAGCTTATATTTTTTCACAATAAAAACTATATTTGCTTTTTGAAATATCCAAACAAATGGCAAAATGGTAACAAAGATACTAAACCCACGAAAGGCTCTCAATAGAGCTTTCTTGAAACTAAAGCCTATTAGACTTGAAATAGATATTTTTAAGTCTAATCTTACTGCTTTGCTCAATTCTTCCAACGATTCTGAAAGTGAAGAGTATCATAAAAATTTAATATCAGATTTTTTAAAAAATACTTACTATAAACAAAACCATTTTATAAACACCAAAGGCAGAAACGACCTCGTGATTCATGTCGGCAATGGAGCATCTAGCCCTGTAGGAGTAATCATTGAAACAAAAAAAACGGCCAACAAAGCTGAAATGATAACTTGCGATAATATCAACAAAAAAGCATTGCATGAGCTAATTCTTTATTATTTAAGAGAAAGAATTACTCAAAATAATATTGAAATAAAACACCTCATTGTTACTAATATCAATGAATGGTTTATATTTGATGCTCAAATTTTTAATGTCATTTTTGCCGAAAACAAATCATTTGTAAAACAATTTACCGATTTTGAAGAAGAGAGATTGGCAGGACAAAAAACCGATTTTTTTTATAAACATATAGCAGAACCTTTTATTTCAAATATTGATAAAGAAATTGAATTTACTTACTTCAATATCAACGATTATCAACTACAAATACGCAATTCCAACAAAGAATCTGATCATTTATTAATAGCTTTATTTAAGATTTTTTCGCCCGAACATCTCCTAAAATTACCTTTTGCCAATGATAGCAATAGTCTAGACAACTTATTTTATGGCGAGTTGCTACACATTCTTGGCTTGACAGAAACAAAACATGCCGGCAAAAAACTAATAGAAAGAAAAACACAAAACGAAAGACACCAAGGTTCATTGCTCGAAAATACCATTGAACAACTACAGACATTAGATAAACTACCAAGAATTGATAAAATAGACCTATATGGCACTACCCAGCAAGAACAATTATTTGGCGTTGGGCTTGAACTTACTATTACTTGGATAAATAGAATTTTGTTCCTAAAATTACTCGAAGCTCAACTAGTAAGTTATCATAAAGGCGATTTATCTTACTCTTTTTTGAATACCGATAAGGTAAGAAATTTTGATGATTTGGGCTTATTATTCTTTCAAATTTTAGCAAAAAAAAACGAAGATAGATCATCATCAGTGGCCGAAAAGTTTAAAAATGTACCCTATTTGAATAGTTCACTTTTTGAAATTTCGGAGCTAGAGCAAATCTGCTTTTCGATAGGTCAGCTCAGAACTAACGAAAAAATGCCTTTGCAATCCAACACTGTTTTGAAATCAAATACAGGCAAAAAACTAGAGGGAGAAATGAATACTTTGGCCTATTTATTTCGTTTTTTAGATGCTTATGATTTTGGGGCCGAAGGCCAAGAGGCTATCCAAGAAGACAATAAAACATTGATAAACGCATCTGTTTTAGGTCTTATTTTTGAGAAAATAAATGGCTACAAAGAAGGTTCTTTTTTCACTCCTGGTTTTATAACCATGTATATGTGCCGAGAAACCATAAGTAAAGCCATCGTACAAAAATTTAAAGAATATGGCCAAACAAATCATTTGAGTAGCGAAAAAATTGATAACCTAGAAGATATATCTGAACTTATACCCAAGAAAATTTCAAA
The DNA here is from genome assembly GCA_013297755.1 of Cytophagales bacterium. Taxonomy (GTDB): domain Bacteria; phylum Bacteroidota; class Bacteroidia; order Cytophagales; family UBA9547; genus REAG01. Next base: position 44,763 of record JAAFIH010000010.1, on the reverse strand, counting down.
AAAAGAAGCCAATGAAGTTATAAATTCGCTAAAAATTTGCGACCCAGCTGTTGGATCAGGCCATTTTCTAGTTTCGGCTCTCAACGAAATTATAGCCCTAAAAAGCGAATTAGGAATATTATTGGATAGTCAAGGCAAATCTTTAAAAGATTTATCAATAAAATCTATCAACGATACTTTATATATCACAGATGCAGAAACCGATCAAGAATTTTATTACCTAGCTCCTTCGCCTCGATCTGATAAAACAATGGAGCAGGTTTTTGGCAAAGACCATTTTAAATCAACCCCAACTTTTGTAACCGAAAAACAAAGAATACAAGAAACTCTGTTTAGAGAAAAGCAAACTATTATCGAAAATTGCCTTTTTGGGGTTGATATAAACCCCAACTCTGTAAAAATATGCAGGCTGAGATTGTGGATAGAGTTGCTAAAAAATGCCCATTACACCCAACAAAGCAACTTTTCGGTTCTAGAAACATTGCCAAATATTGATATAAACATCAAATGTGGCAACTCGCTCATCAGTCGTTTTGGCTTAGATGCTGACATCAGCCAAGCCCTCAAAAAAAGCAAGTGGACAATAGATACCTACAAAACTGCCGTAGAAACATATCGAAATGCTCAAAATAAAGAGCAAAAAAGAGAGATGGAAAGGTTGATAAACGAAATAAAATCAACATTTGCAGCAACCATTGGCAACTACGATCCTCGAAAAATAAAATTGGCCAAACTTGGAGAACGATTATACAAACTCACCGGCCGTGGCAGAGACGGATTCTCTAATATGGTTTTTGAACCACAAGAATTTTATGGTACAAACGAAGCATACCAAAAATTAAACCAAGAAATAGATAGTATAGAAAAAGAAATAAGTAAGATAGATACAGAAATAGAAGCCTATAAAAACAATAAAATATATGACAACGCCTTTGAGTGGCGTTTTGAGTTCCCAGAAGTACTCAACAATAATGGCGATTTTATTGGTTTTGATGTAGTCATTGCCAATCCACCATATATTTCGATTTCGAGATTGAAAAGTAATATTCAAAACTATTTTTCTGAAAAGAATTACCAAACATTTACTAAAAATGCAGATTTATATTGTTTATTTATTGAACTTGCCAAAAAAGTGGGAAATAAAAATGGATTAAATCATTTTGTGGTCTCTAATAAATGGCTCACAGCCAGCTATGGCCTCAAAACTAGAACTTTTTTATCAGAAAATACAAGTAATATTTTTATCATTGATTTCAATAAATTTCAAGTATTTAACGAAGCATCTGTTGATACTTGTTTAATTTCATTTTCAAATAAAAATGGCAAAACAACTGATTATGTGTCTTTTGACATAAAAGATAAGTCAGAAAAAGTAAATGATTTTTTAAAAAATATATCATTATCAACAAAAAAAATAAATCTAACTGATAATTGGAATTTAGGTGGATTTGGACACACATCAATCAAAGATAAAATATCACTACATGGCAAAATATTATCTCTATGGAATATAAAATTTTATAGAGGAATTACTACTGGCTTTAATGAAGCCTTTGTAATTGATAAAGTAATAAAAGACAAATTAATTGATTTGGATAAGAAGAATAATGAAGTAATAAAACCATTATTAAAAGGGAGAGATATAAAAAAATATAAATTTGAAAAAGGTTTACAATGGTTGATAAATACACATAATGGATTAAAATCTGATAATATCAATCCAATAGATGTTTCAAAATCATATCCAAGTATTTTTAATCATTTGCAAAGTTACAAAAACCAACTTACAATTAGAATAGATAAAGGCGAAGATTGGACAAATCTAAGAAATTGTGCTTACTTAAAAGAATTTGAAAAAGAAAAGCTTGTTTTTACTAAAGCATCAAAAGTTCAAGCATTTGCCTATGATAATATGGGTCATTTTGTACTAAATACAAGTTATATTTTGACTGGCGAAAAGCTAAAATATTTACTTGCACTTTTAAATTCAAAGTTAATTCATTTTGCTTTCAAATATTTTTATCAAAGTGGTGGCATAGAGGGTGAAATTACCATTCAAGCCATTGAACAAATTCCTATTGCTATACCGTCTCAAAAAATAGAACTAAAGATTACCTCTCTTGTCGAAAATATATTACAAACCAAACAAAACCCCAACGCTGATACCTCAGCTCTTGAACAACAAATAGACCAACTTGTATATCAATTATACGAACTAACAGACGAGGAAATAAAAATGATTGAGGAAAGTAGTATCATTAAAAATTAAACTAATTATTTGTGTAAAGCATGACCATAAACCTGCAAGGAGAATTACTCGATTTGACAACCCCAAAAGTAATGGGAATACTAAATTGCACACCTGATAGTTTTTCTGATGGTGGCAAATACATGACTGAAAAAAACTTACTTTTACAAACCGAAAAAATGCTCTCTGAAGGTGCTTCTATCATAGATGTTGGCGGTGCATCATCAAAACCCAATGCAGCTGTTGTAAGTATTGCTGAAGAATCGAATCGAATCAAAAAGGCTATTTCTGCCATAAAAAAATACTTTCCAAATGCTAAAATCTCTATTGATACCTTTCATTCTGAGGTAGCATCCATAGCTATTTCTGAAGGGGCTTGTATGGTCAACGACATTAGTGCCGGCCAAATAGATCATCAAATGATGCCTTTTATAGCCAACTCAAAAATACCTTATTTGATAATGCACTCTCGTGGAACACCTCAAAATATGCAACTCCAAACCCATTACGACAATATTTTATTGGATATATTCCAATTTTTAAATCAAAAAATTAATCTTGCCCATAGTCTAGGCATAATTGATGTAATAGTGGACATTGGCATAGGTTTTGCAAAAAAAAATGAACAAAATTTTCATTTATTAAAAAATTTATCTTACTTTAAAAATCTAAACAAAGCAATACTTATAGGAATATCTCGTAAGTCCCTGATATACAACACATTAGGCGTTTTACCACAAGATTCTATCCATGGTACTACGGCTCTCAATATGGTAGCTCTACAAAATGGAGCCAACTTACTTAGGGTTCACGATGTAAAAGAAGCCATGCAAACTATTGCCTTGTTTGTTGAATTAAATAAAATTTTAAAAGAGTAATTTGGATTCATTAATCAAAATAGGTTTTTTATCTCTAAAGTGGATTGATATTTTAGATATTTGCATAGTTGCGTTTTTGATGTATCGCCTCTATAAATTGTTGCGTGGTAGCGTTGCTCTAAAAATTTTTATCGGCTTTTTATGTATTTATTTTTTCTTTCTTATCGTAAAAGCTGCCCAAATGGCACTTATTTCTACTATTTTAGGAAATGTAATGGGGATAGCTTTTATAGCTATTATTATTATTTTTCAGCAAGAAATAAGAAAATTCTTACTTATCACAGTCAAAAATACATCCCACAGAAACCGAAATGTATTGCAACGATTTGTGTTTAGCAAAAAACAAGACCAAGATCGATTAGATATTTCGCCTATCATAGAAGCCGCCAAGATACTGGGTGGTATGAATACAGGTGCTTTGATTGTAATAGCCAAAAACTCAGAACTAAGGCTATATGCCGAAACTGGCGATGACATAGAGGCTTATGTATCTAAGCGTTTGCTCCTTTCTATTTTCAACAAAAATAGCCCCCTCCACGATGGTGCTGTTATTATCGTAAACAATAGAATCAAAGCCGCTCGTTGTATCTTACCTATTACTGATAATGTAGATTTGCCAGCATTTTTGGGTCTTCGCCACAGAGCAGCCATAGGCATTACTGAGCTTACAGAGGCTATTGTACTTGTAGTATCCGAAGAAACTGGCGAAATATCTATCTCCAGAGATGGCAAACTGTTCTATAATTTAAGTGCCATAGAAGTAAGAAATAAACTAAATTTATATCTTTTTGGCAAAGAAGAAGACATCGAAAAAGAAGTTTCCGAAAGTGCAGATGTTATTTCTATTACCAACGCTGATTCTATTTCGGCAACTTCAATTCGATAATTTTTTATAATTTATTTTTTTTTACTTAATTTGTTGCATGAAAATTCAAGGCAAAGCAATTATTTTTTCGGCTCCATCTGGTTCTGGCAAAACAACTATTGTAAAACATCTTTTAAAAGAAATTGATAATTTAAGTTTTTCGATTTCAGCATGCTCACGCAAAGCTCGGCCACACGAAATAAATGGAACTGATTATTATTTTTTATCTGCCCAAGATTTTAAAAAAAATATCCAAAACAATGCTTTTGTAGAATGGGAAGAGGTATATTCTGATAATTATTATGGCACCCTAAAGTCAGAAATAGACAGAATTTGGCAACTTGGCAAACATGTCATATTTGATGTAGATGTAAAAGGAGGATTAAATTTAAAAAAATATTTTGGCTCCAATGCCCTAGCCATTTTTGTAAAAACCCCAGATTTAGAAACCCTAGAGGCTCGCCTTCGTGGCCGAGGCACCGATAGTGAAGAAAAAGTACAACAAAGACTAGCCAAAGCCAAAGACGAAATCGCTTTTATGCCCGATTTTGATATTGTACTCGAAAATTATGAGTTAGAAAATACCTTGGACAATGCTACCAATATTGTCAAAAAATTTATTAATAACTAAAAAAAATTACTCTTTTGTAGTTTCTATTATTAATCCATCGCTGTCTTTTTTAAGCGAATTTACATTTATCATTTCGCCAATAAAGCCAGCCAAAAAAAACTGAGTTCCCATCACTAAAGCTACCAAAGCCAAAAAAAACAAAGGCTGATCAGTAGCATTTCTTACTTTTGTGCCATTATAAATACAAATTTGTTTTTCTATCAAAACCCACAAAGTTACTACAATACCCAAAAAAAATGATAACGAACCCAAAGAACCAAAAAAGTGCATGGGTTTTCGTTTGAATCTTGATACAAACGAAATCGAAAGTAAATCCAAAAAACCATTGACAAATCGCTCAAGCCCAAATTTTGTGGTGCCATATTTGCGCGCCCTATGCTCTACCACTTTTTCGCTAATCTTACTAAAACCATTCCATTTTGCTATTACAGGTATGTATCTGTGCATTTCGCCATATACATCAATATTTTTTACTACCTTGCTATGATAGGCCTTGAGCCCACAATTAAAATCATTTAACTTAATGCCCGACAAGTAGCGTGTGGCAGCATTAAACAATTTGGTGGGTATAGTTTTGGATAATGGATCGTATCGTTTGGCTTTCCAACCTGATACCAAATCAAATCCTTGTTTGGTTATCATGTCATACAATTCGGGAATTTCATCAGGGCTATCTTGCAAATCAGCATCCATTGTGATGACAACATCGCCTTTACAAACCTGAAAACCAGTATTCAAGGCCGCTGATTTTCCAAAATTTCTTTTAAATCTTATTCCCTCAATTTGATTGTTTTTGGCATGTAATTGTTGTATTACTTCCCAAGAATTGTCGCTACTTCCATCATCAATCAGTAATATTTCGTAAGTATATCTATTTTTAGACATTACTTTTTCTATCCAAGCACATAGCTCTGGCAAAGAATCAGCCTCATTTAAAAGTGGAATTACTACAGATATATTCAATGTGTTTTTTTGCAAAAATAAACTTTTAGATGATATTTATAGTGATTTATTGTATTTTTATTGTAATTAAATTGTAATTACATTGAAATTTTATATCCATTCATTCTTATAAAATTCCTTAAAATACTCAAATCGAAATATTAATGATTGACTTTCAAAAAAAGAGGTATAACGTGGAATAAATCATATTATACCTTCAGTTTTTACAATTCTATGCTATCTCCTGGTTTCAATCCTTCATTTTTGGGACTATCAAACATAGAAGTTTGCATTTGTGCCAATTTCATCTCTTCTTTAGGTGGTAGCAAAGTAATAGCAGCCACATCGTTGCTGGCCAATTTGTTGCCTTGAGCTTTCCAACCCTTCACATCTATATAATCTGCCAATTGAACCCTCGTTGAATATTCTTTTTTATTACCTATGGCTGCCATTTTCACTTCTACCTCTGGATTAATTTGTGATGTAAAAACCGACATTTTAGAACCTTTAGCATCGCTTATCAACAAATATTTTTTATCCATTTGCAATAATTCTATCTTAAATCTTTTCACATAATATGTTTTGTCGGCAGCATTAAAATGAACTACTGCATATACTTTGTCGGCCATATATTTTTCCATAGAAAGTATAATTTCAGGCATATATCTGTTTGTAAGCTCAAAATTGGTAATTTCGTATTCGCCATGTTTATACACAACCAATATTTTGTCGTCTGTATTAAAATTTCCCAACAAGCGACCTCTATTGTCAATATTTAAGCGTCCTGTCGTTTCTTCATAATATATATCTATGCCCCCTATACTAGACGAGCCAAGACTGGTAAATTTAATATTTTTGATAGGATAGGCCGTTAAAATATTGCCTAACGAACTACGTCCCTTTATGGCAATATCTGCAAAATTATAATCAAAAATCTTATTTTTAGATGCACTACTTGGCGTGAGTGTTATCGTAACTACCTCTGATTCTCCATTTGGCCTTACTGCAAGATAAGTAATTTTTGAGCCTTTGTTGCCTGCCGTTAAATCATACTCTTTGTCTCTGGTAATTCCTGTTACATGAAACCTCTTGACCATATTTTTGCCCGATTTTCCATCCAAATATATCATATTATAAACCGTTCGCTCATCGCCTTTGCGAAAAACACCTGCATATAAAATATCTTTTCCAACAAATACTTTTTGATCTATTCTTACTATTTTCATAATGCCATCTTTTCTGATAACCACTATATCGTCTATATCAGAACAATCGCACACAAACTCATCTTTTTTGAGCGAAATTCCTATAAATCCATCTGCTCTATTGATATATAATTTAGAATTAATGGCCGCTACAGTATTGATATTGATAGTGTCAAAAGGCCTTATTTCGGTTTTTCGCTCTCTTCCTTTGCCATATTTTGATAATAAGTTTTCATAATATTTGATTGAAAAATCAGTAAGATTAGCCAGATTAAAATCAACCTCTTGGATTTCTTCTGCCAATTGTTTCATTTGCTCATCAGCTTTGTGTACATCAAATCGAGTAATACTGCTAAGGGGTTTTGCAATTAGTTTGGCATAATCTTCGTTTTCTATTTTTCTATAAAATTGATCAAAAAATGGCGTAAATAATGTATTCAAAACCTCAAAACATACATCTGTTGTAGGTGCATTTTCGTAAGATTTATCTTTATACATTCCCTGTCCGATAAAAATTTTAAGAAGAGATGAGAAAAATATTTTCTCCTGCAATTCTCTTTTTCTTATCTCCAACTCTTGCCTCAAAAGATCTTTTGTACGGGCAGTACAAATGCGTAAAATCTCCGAAACACCCAAAAAACATGGTTTATCGTCTACAATTACACAAGCATTGGGCGAAACCGACATTTCACAATCTGTAAAAGCATAGAGTGCATCTATCGTAATATCAGGACTTACGCCTGGCTGTAATTGAATTTCTATTTCTACATCTTTGGCAGTGTTATCTACTACTTTTTTTATTTTAATCTTACCATTTTCGTTTGCTTTTACAATAGACTCCATCAAAGCTCCAGTAGTTGTGCCAAATGGGATTTCTCTGATTACAAGTGTTTTTTTATCTACCTCTTCTATTTTAGCTCTTAATCTTACTTTACCACCACGCAATCCATCCCTATAATCACTCACATCTGCATACCCACCTGTAAGAAAATCAGGAAACAACTCAAAACTTTCATTTTTTAAAATCTTGATTGATGCCAATATCAATTCACAAAAATTGTGAGGCAATATTTTTGTGGCCAAACCTACTGCTATACCCTCTACACCTTGTGCTAGCAACAAAGGAAACTTCATAGGCAAGGTTATAGGTTCTTTTTTGCGACCATCATACGACATTTGCCAATCTGTAGTATCTGCATTAAAAGCTACCTCCAAAGCAAATTTCGACAATCTGGCTTCTATATATCTGGGTGCCGCTGCCGAATCTCCAGTTCGAATATCGCCCCAATTTCCTTGCATATCTATAAGCAAATCTTTTTGCCCAAGTGCAACTATGGCTTCACTTATAGAAGCATCGCCATGAGGATGAAATGCCATGGTAGAACCTATGATGTTGGCCACTTTATTGTATCTACCATCATCCATTTCTTTCATTACATGCAAAATACGTCTTTGAACAGGCTTTAATCCATCCTCTATCGCAGGCACTGCCCGTTCCAAAATAACATAAGAAGCATAATCCAAAAACCAATTTTCGTACAATCCAGATACTGGTATTACTTCATGTATATTATTATCGTCTGTTATTTCTTCCATTTTATATAACTGTATTCGGTAATATGTAGCAATCTAATGACTTAAAACAATTTGTAGCTTATAAATATCTCTTTTTATTTCAATATCACACCTTTATTACCAAACACGGGTTTTAATCTATGCAATAGGGTTGGTTTTGGAGATTGCTATATGAAAATAAAAATCAGATTTTTAAGAAGTTTTCAAATACAACACTTGCTTGATGATTATTAAACTCAAATAAATGTCTCTATTTTTTTGCAAATCTATACAATATATAAAAAAAACAATCCATATAAGCAATATTGTTGATAAAGAAAATTAAAGGTAAAGTTTATAAAATAAATCAAAAATTACTAAAAAATATGCTTATTTGCCCACAAATATAATCAATTTGCTCTAAAGTGAGATTAGGGTGCATGGGCAACGAAAGTACTTCAGTTGATAAGTCTTCTGTTATTAAATTGGCATTTGTAGTCCTATATTTTTGATAAGCCACCTGCTTTTGTGTAGAAAGTGGGTAATAAATCATAGAAGGAATATTTTTTGTTTTTAAAAATAATTGTAAAGAATCCCTTTTTAAATGACCAACTTTAATCGTATATTGGTGAAAAATACATGTAGAACTTGGTAAAATCTTGGGTAATTCAATCGCTGAAATATGTTTTAATTTTTCAGAATAAAGTGAAGCAAAATAAATCCTTTTTGAATTAAAATCGTCTAAATAAGGTAATTTTGCCAACAAAATGGCCGCCTGTAGTGTATCTAACCTAGAATTGATACCAATATATTGATAATAATATTTTTTATTTTGCCCATGATTTGCCAAACTTCTTACTTTTTGTGCTAACTCAAAATCATTTGTAAAAATAGCACCTCCATCTCCATAACATCCCAAATTTTTTGAAGGAAAAAAAGAAGTTGTTGCTATATGACTCATATTGCAAGCCATTCTTACATCATCATTGGCAAATGTATAGCACGCTCCTAAACTTTGGGCAGCATCTTCTATGATAAATAAATTATATTTTTGAGCTATTTTTATTATTGGGGTCATATTACAACATTGCCCAAAAAGATGAACAACCACTATTGCTCTCGTATTTTCGGTAATATTTTCCTCTATTTTTGATACATCAATATTGAAATAATCTGTATCAACATCCACAAATACAGGTTTTAATCCCCTAGAAACTATGGTTTCTGCTGCAGCTATATAGCAAAAATCAGGCACTATAACTTCGCTATTGACGGGCAAATCCAGTGCCATCCAAACCAATTGCAAAGCATCTGTACCATTGGCACATGTGATACAATGTTCTATCCCAATGTAATCTGCGAGTTTCTGCTCCAACTCCCCTACTTGATTGCCTTTTATAAAATGAGCTTCATCTAATACTTTTTGTATAGAAGCATCAATTTCTAATTGTAATTGTTTGTATTGACTTTGCAAATCAACCATTAAAATAGGTGTCATCCTTTAAAAGAAAAAAAAGTGTTATAGGATATCATCAAAATAATCTAAAATTTGCATTTTTAGTAATTTTTCTTGTTCCAAAATATTCAATTTTGGTAGTGGCTTTATTTGATTCCAATGAGGCCATCCATCTTGGTCTACCCCATCTAATTGATAATAGTCAAGTGCCGAAAACAATTTACAAGTTGCTATATGCATTAGATCTTGCTTTTGTTCCTTGCTAAAACTCTTAGGTCCTTGGCCAAGCTCCTGCATGCCAATCAAATAAAGTATGGCATTAAGATCTGGTTTCTTACCAAATTGAATACTAAATTTATTCAAAAAATCATTCCAATTTTTATTAAACTCAACATCTGTAAAATCAATCATTTCAAATTACCAATTTCTATATTTGTACTAAGCACCACAACTCTATGCAAAGCATCAAAATCTACCACAACTGCTACATTCTCGCTCAACTCTCTGGCACAAACGATGGATGATAAGTAATAAATATACTGCTTCTTACTTCTCTCTTCTAATATCTTTTTGTCTGGATTACCCATCACTGAAAGCAACTGATCTTCTGAAATACCAACTAAATCAGCTTTAATTTCATTCAAAAACGCTATATTCTTTTTCCTTTCACCAATACAACCCATAGGGTCTGACTGCCACATTTTTGAATCAAAGTTTTTTAAATCAGGTATTTTTTTACAACCTACATGTATAAAAAATAAAACCATCAATAATAATATCCTTAACATCTAATTATAATACATTCAATTTAAAACACAAACCAATGATAATTTGTTAAAAATAATACAAACTAATAACTTTCCGACATATTAGGAAAATCTTCTAACTTCACATCTTTTACATAATTTCTTACAGCATTTGTTATTATATCATTCAAATGCGCATATTTTCTTAAAAATCGTGGTTGAAAATCATTATTAATTCCCAACATATCATGCGTTACCAATACCTGACCATCAACATCTGGCCCTGCACCAATCCCTATAATAGGAATTCTTAAATTACTAGATACAGTTTTTGCCAAAGCAGCAGGTATTTTTTCTAAAACAATAGCAAAACAACCTATTTCCTGCAACAAATAAGCATCATCAATGAGTTTCTTGGCCTCTGCATCTTCTTTGGCCCTGACTGTATACGTTCCAAATTTATAAATAGATTGAGGTGTCAAACCCAAATGTCCCATTACAGGCACTCCAGCCGATAAAATACGTATGATAGAATCCTTAATTTCTGCCCCACCTTCTACTTTTATAGCATGTGCCCCTGATTCTTTCATAATTCTAATGGCACTTCTTAAAGCTTCTGATGAATTACCTTGATACGAACCAAATGGAATATCTACTACTACTAAAGCTCTTTGGACAGCCCTAACTACTGCCGATGCATGCGAAATCATCTGATCCAGTGTGATTGGCAATGTGGTTTCGTGTCCATGTACAACATTTGAAGCAGAATCCCCAACCAAAAGTATATCTAATCCAGCTGTATCTAATATCTTGGCCATAGAATATTCATACGCTGTGAGCATTGATATTTTTTCGCCACGAGTTTTCATTTCCTGAATCTGATGGGTAGTGATTTTCTTTATTTCTTGTTCTGGGAAAATGGCCATATTGAAATTTAAAACATTACAAATATTAAAATTAAAATGAATAATTAGTTATTAGTAATAAAAAATAATTATTGAGGATTTTTAGTCCTTGATTTACCAAGCCTTTTCAACAACTTCAACTGTGTATCAGTAGAACTTGATTTTGGAACAGGTTTATTCTCGGCTTCAAATGGAGTGAAAGCATCTAGTTCTAGTTTATTTGAAATTTTTATACTTCCAAAAACATTTTCGAAGGTTGCTGCCCAATTATTTCTTTCTAACGCTTCTGCATTCATATTAAACACCAATACCTTTTTTTGAAATATTGTATAAGCTAGGTATGTATAAGTTCGCATAGACTTACCCTGATTAGGTCCATTTTCTTCTGTTAAAGTTGAAATAAACTCAAATACAATGAAATCTCTATCATTAACTTTTTTAATGACTCCATCTTGAAAAAACGATACATCTGTAAATACAGAACTAATAGTAGCCTTATACATACTTTTTAAAATTGATAAATTAGAATTATTCCATTTGTTAATCGTATAATTAACTCCAATATCAACACTTTTTTTGGAATTAGAATATACTGCCAATGGCTTTCTATAAGAAGGATATTTTTGAGCAATATCATCATCAGACATAAGATTAAAATTGTCTGGTATCTGAAGACTAATACCTTTTTTAATATCAATAGATTTTAAATTTTGTGAAAAAACTTGTAGAGAAATAAAAAATAAAAAAAATAATATTCGCATAATGATTAGAATTAATATAAAACAAAAAACCCCGCATAAACGGGGTTTTAAATTTATTGAACAACCTCAGTTTTAGCTTCCTCAATTTCATGTGGAAGGTTACTTTCTGGTGTTGATGTTAAAGGTATATGTTGTGGAATAAAGTCATCTGAAGCACCAGGTTTAGAATAGTCATAAGGCCATCTATAAACACTTGGTATCTCACCAACCCAATTGCCGTGTCCTACATTTACAGGTGTTGTCCACTCAAGTGTGTTTGATCTCCATGGATTTTGGGTTGATTTTCTTCCTTTAAATATACTGTAAAAGAAGTTAAAACCAAAAACTAATTGTGCAGAGAAGGTGATAATAGCAGCTGCACTAATAAACATATTCAAATCACTAAATGTACTGAAAGCATCATAACTTGTAAAAGAATAATATCTTCTTGGAAAACCAGCTATTCCTATGTAGTGCATTGGGAAAAATACCAAATAAACACCTATAAAAGTCATCCAAAAATGGAAATATCCAAGTCTTTCATCCAACATTCTACCAAACATTTTAGGAAACCAATGATAAACACCTGCCATAAAACCAAAGAACGATGCAGAACCCATTACCAAATGAAAGTGAGCAACTACATAATAAGTATCATGTAATTGTATGTCTAAAGCAGAATTACCTAAAATTATACCAGTTAAACCACCTGATATGAATAAAGAAACTAAACCAATAGAAAACAACATAGCAGGCGTAAAAACTATATTACCTCTCCATAATGTAGCTATATAATTAAATCCTTTAACTGCTGATGGTACTGCTATAATAAGTGTTAAAAACATAAAAACTGAACCAAGAAATGGATTCATACCTGTTACAAACATGTGGTGTGCCCATACTATAAAAGACAAAAAAGCTATACCCAATATTGAACCAATCATTGCTCTGTAACCAAAAATTGGTTTTCTAGAATTAGTAGCTATAATTTCAGAAGTAATTCCTAATGCAGGTAATAATACTATATATACCTCTGGATGACCCAAAAACCAAAATAAATGTTGAAACAATATTGGAGAACCACCCATATTGTGTAAAGCCTCTCCACCAATGTAAATTTCAGACAGATAAAAACTTGTACCAAAACTTCTATCAAAAACAAGGAGCAGAGCAGCTGAAAATAAAACTGGAAAAGATAAAACACCAATAATTGCAGTTACAAAAAACGCCCATATAGTTAAAGGCAATCTTGTAAAACTCAATCCTCTAGTTCTCATATTGATAATAGTTGTTATATAATTTATAGAACCTAACAATGAAGAAATTATAAATATTGCCATCGAACACAACCATAAAGTCATACCAAGTCCAGATCCAGACATAGCTTGAGGTAACGCACTCAATGGAGGATAAATAACCCAACCACCAGAAGCAGGTCCAGTTTCAAGAAACAATGAAACAAACATTAATAAAGAAGAAGCAAAGAAAAACCAGTAAGATAACATATTCAAAAAGCCTGAAGCCATATCTCTAGCACCTATCTGTAATGGTATCAAGAAATTAGAGAATGTACCACTCAAACCAGCAGTAAGTACAAAAAATACCATAATTGTACCATGCATGGTTACAAGTGCAAGATAAAAAGATGGATCTAATTTTCCATTTTGAATCCACTCCCCTAAAATAGGTTTAAGCCATTCTAGATTGGCATCTGGAAAACCCAGCTGTAATCTAAAAAGAATTGAAAAACTACCTCCAATCAAAGCCCAAATCAAACCTGAAATCAAAAATTGCTTAGAAATAACCTTATGATCTTCACTAAAGATATATTTTTGAATAAAATTTAATTCATGATGTTCATGCTCATGTTCGTGTTCGTGATCATGTACTTTACTTTTTTCTAATTCTATTGCTATGGATGACATAATTTGTAAATTTTTAATATTATGAAAACGTATCGTTAAAAAATATTGTTTATTTAATCGCTAAACTTTTTATTTCTAATGGAACATTTGCTAAGTAATCAGGATTTTTCTTAAGAAAAGCCTCTTGAGTTCCATACCATTTTTCAAAATCTTCTGGCTCATCCACTACTAACAAAAATTTCATCCCAAAATGACCTTTACCACAAACCTCTGTACAAGCTAATTCATATTTAAAATCAGATTTTCCTGTTATAGACTTCATCTCATCAGTTGTATAAATTGGTGTAAACCAAAAAGTTGTTGGCATACCAGGTACTGCATCCATTTTTTGTCTAAAATGTGGCAAAAAAACAGAATGTAAAACATCTCTAGCTCTAATTTTGAACTGAACTGGTCTACCTTTAGGAATATGAATCTCTCTTGGTAAAAAATCGTCAAAACTAGATTTATCAGAAAAATCAATTCCTACTTCATTAGTAGCATCTATTAATTTATAATTGTAAGTACCTAATTTTCCATCTTTGCCAGGATAACGAACAATCCAGTTAAACTGTTTGCCTGTAATCTCCAATACAATAGCATCTTTAGGAGCAGGTGCAGTTATATCAGTCCAAGTTTTGTAACCAAAAATAACAAGAACTGTCAATACAATGGCTGGAATAATTGTCCATATAATCTCAAGTTTGTGATTATCAGGATAGAAAAAAGCCTTTCTATTTTCATTAAACTGATATTTGTATGGAAAATAAAATAGCATAGTATTAGTGAAAATAAAAGCTATCATTATAATTGCTGTAATCAACCAAAAAAGATTATCAGTAATAATACCATGTTCGGATGCAGATTTTGGCAAATAAAACTCTGAAGCCTTACCAGAATACCAAAAGATTAAAGCTAAACCTACTACAAAAAATATAGGAAACATTGCTGCATTGATACTATTACTTGAGCCAACACGTTTGGAGTAGCTACCTTTAAGTATTGATAACAATGAACCAACTCTCATTAATAAAAAGAAAATTACTAATAAAAGCACTACTGCTGCAGAAATAATAAATGTATTCATCTAATTTTTATTTATATATATTAAATAATATGTAGAAATGTTTTGTTATAAATTAATAAACTAAATATTGTGCTGAATAGCCTCTTTTAAGAAAGGATGATTAGCAGGTATTAATTTAGCTTTAGTCAAAGATTTTGTTACAATCATAATAAATGCCGTAACAAATACAATGGCTGTTCCTAATTCTATCAAACCTAAATCACTTGTACCTTTGGTAGTTCCTGGCATAACCATCATATAAAAATCAAACCAATGGCCTAAAATAATTGCTATTGATACAATTTTAAGAATAGATAATTGTCTTTTTGCATCTCTAGTCATCAAAACAAGGAAAGGAAAAGCAAAATTCATAAATAAGTTGAAAAATAACAATAACTTATATTTACCATCGTAACCATAAATTCTTTCAATAAAATACACAGTTTCTTCAGGTAAGTTAGCATAAAAGATAAGCAAAAATTGACTAAACCATATATAAGTCCAAAAGATACTGAAAGCAAACATAAACTTACCTAAATCATGAAAATGGTTCATATTCATTGCTTTCAAATATCCATTTTCTTTGAGAAACACACAAATTAAACATATAGTTGCTAAACCAGATACCCACCAACTAGCAAAAACATACCATCCAAACATTGTAGAAAACCAATGAGGATCGATTGACATTACCCAATCCCAAGCTGCCATAGGTGTAGAAACAGCAAAAATAATGATAAAAACTGCTGATAAGTAACCAGATTTATGATAAAAAGTCTCTCCTCCTGTTAAGTCTTCCTGTAAAGAATATGCACGTATTTTAGTCCAAATAAAATACCATAAAGCAAAAAAAGCAATCATACGACCCAAGTAAAAGGGTAGATTCAAATAGGCAGACTTTCCAGCTATAATTTTGTCATAATTTTCTGACCCAACCTCTGTAATACCATGATGTAACCAATGAAACAACAAATCATGATGTCCTAAAAAATAGTTGCCCAAGAAAATTAAAACAACAATACCTCCACCATAAGGAATAAAAGAACCCATAGCTTCTGGTATTCGCTTCAAAACTGAAGACCAACCTGCCCAAGCCACATATTGCACGCAAACAAAAAATAAACCCATAGCTGAAACTCCAGTAAAGAAAATTGCATTTTGCCATAACACAGCCCATATTCTCATCATAAAGGAAGGAGCATGACTTTCGTGGCCACCACTTTCTGATACTTCATGGCCATGGCCCCCAAACATAGCAAAAAATACACCAACAGCAAATAATAAAACACCAATAATAAGTGCAATATTTAAGTTTTTCTTAAACTTTGAAGAGAGCTCTAATTGCTCATCAACAGAAACTTCAATAGGATGTAACATTAAATTTTAAAATAAAATTAGAATAACTATTTAATCTTGATTTTGTAAAGTTTGGACATATAATACTATTTTCCAACGATCTTCAGGAACAATCTGAGAGGCATGAGACCACATTCTGTTTCTTCCAAAAGTAATTGTATGCCAAATATGACCTTCTGTATCCATTTTAACTCTACCTTTACTGTAGGAAGGAACTCCTTTGTATATTTTTCCTACCTCACCATCTCCTTGACCAGTTTCGCCATGGCAATGACTACAAAAATTTGTGTACAAAACTTTGCCTTGCTCAAGCAAAACAGCTGAGTCTGCTGCAAAGTTAGGTTTCGATTTCAAAGTGCTTTTAAGCATTTTACCTGAAAGATCGAAGCTATCTTTATTTACATGATATGTAATAGGGATAACAGAACCAGAACCACCAAAGTTAAAATTAAATTTATTAATTTTTAAAGTGTTAGATACTGGTTTACGCATATTCATACCATAAGGATTGTTAGGGTTTGAATTATAATCAGCGTTTTTAGTATCTACAATTTGAGACAATGGTTCGTAAGCCTCAGAATGATACATTTCATTTGCATATTCTGTACCTGTGTTATTAAAATCTTTTTTACAAGAAATTAAAAAAATCGAAATAGCTACTATTGTATATATGGATTTCATCATATTATTAAAGTTCTTTTTCATTTACTTCTGTTGCTCCGTTAGATTTCAAGATGTGAGATAATTGCTCTTTCGAGAATTTGTTTTTTGACAAATCAATAGCCATTACAAACTTATCATCTGTTATTCTTTTGTCAAAGATTACTGGCTTAGACCATGGAAACAAACTACTTGCGGTAAAAAATGTACCTACCATTCCAAAAGCAGCAAATAAAACAGTACCTTCAAAAGTTATTGGAATAAAATTTGGGATTGATGCATTTGGCTTCCCACCCACATTCATTGGCCAATCAAAACCATTCATGGAAACCATCATCGTTAATGCAAGAGAAGCTCCTGTCATACCAAACAAAAATGCAGCCATAGGAAGCCTTGAACGCTTATAACCAAGATTTTCATCTAAGCCATGAATAGGGTATGGAGTAAAAACCTCATGTATTTTTACACCCTCGTGACGTATGTCATGCACTGCATGCATCAACACATCCTCATCATCGAAAACTCCTAAAATGAAATGTTTATTATCTGACATTATTTTATATATTCAAAATTTTTAATTAATGTGCGTGAACAGAACTTGAATTACTTACTGGTACAATTTCTGAAGATGATTTCAATACAGATTTTATTTCAGCCATATTTACAACTGGTAAAAATTTAGAAAACAAAAAGAATAATGTAAAGAATAATCCAAAAGAATTAATATAAACACCAACATCCACCGATGTTGCATAAAACATAGCCCAACTTGAAGGAACATAATCTCTGTGTAATGATGATACAATAATTACAAACCTTTCAAACCACATACCTATATTTACAATAACTGAAATAATAAACGTAGCAGCAATGCTTCTTCTAATTTTTTTAATCCAAAACAACTGTGGAGATATTACATTACACGTCATCATAGACCAGTAAGCCCACCAATATGGACCAGTAGCACGATTAATAAAACAATATGTTTCATATTCGACACCTGAATACCAAGCTATAAAAAATTCAGTTAAATAAGCAACTCCAACAATAGAACCAGTAAGAATAATAATTTTATTCATAGTTTCTATATGCTCAATAGTAATGTAATCTTCCAATTTATACACTGCTCTAGTAATAATCATTAGAGTAAGTACCATAGCAAAACCAGAAAATATAGCACCAGCAACAAAATAAGGTGGGAATATTGTAGTATGCCAACCTGGTATAACTGATGTAGCAAAGTCCATTGAAACTATTGTATGTACTGACAAAACTAACGGAGTAGACAAACCAGCTAATATAAGCGAAACTGACTCATAACGAGACCAATCTTTAGCACCACCAGTCCAACCAAATGACATTGCTCCATAAACTATTTTTGAAACTTTAGATGTTGCTCTATCTCTTATCGTTGATAAATCAGGTATCATTCCTATGTACCAAAATACTAAAGAAACAGACAAATAAGTAGAAATGGCAAATACGTCCCATACAAGAGGAGAATTAAAATTAACCCACAAAGAACCAAAAGTATTTGGAAGTGGTAAAGGCCAATAACCAACCCAAGGACGACCCATGTGGCATAAAATAAAACTTGCAGCACACAATACAGCAAAAATTGTCATTGCTTCGGCAGCTCTATTAATAGAAGTTCTCCATTTTTGACGAAATAATAATAAAACTGCAGAAATTAAAGTTCCAGCATGACCAATTCCAACCCACCATACAAAGTTTGTAATGTCCCATGCCCAACCAACAGTTTTATTCAAACCCCACTCTCCAATACCATACCATAATGTACGATATACATTGTATAATCCATAAGAAAGTGTCAAAACAGAAAGACCAAAAGCTAACAACCAAGTAGGGTTTGGTTTAGATTCTACATGACGACAAATATCATTGGTAACATCGTGTAGTGTTTTTCCACCTGTAATCAACGGTGGTCTAATAGATGAACTTACTTGCATATATTTATTCTAAGTTAATTTTATTCTAAACATTTCTAATTTTTGATAAGTAAGAAACCGATGGTTTAACATTGATTTCTTCTAACAAATGATAAGCTCTTTCTTTGTTTGTATCACTTAACAATTTGTAAATTCTACTTTCTGGATCATTCATATCACCAAAAGTTATTGCATCCGCAGGACAAGAAGACGAACATGCAGTTTCAATTTCTCCATCAACAGGTCTACGACTTTCTATTTTGGCAGCCAGTTTTCCAGATTGTATTCTTTGAACACACATAGAGCATTTTTCCATAACTCCTCTGGCTCTCACTGTTACATCAGGATTCAATACCATTTTGCCAAGTCCTTCATTTTCTTTGGCGTCATGTGCAGGATTAACATCCGAAAATCCTCTTTCTTTGCTTGAATAATAGCTAAACCAGTTAAATCTACGTACTTTATATGGACAATTGTTTGCACAATATCTAGTACCTACGCATCTATTATATGTCATCTGATTCAACCCTTCAGTACTATGTGTAGTAGCTAAAACAGGACATACACTTTCGCAAGGTGCATTGTTGCAATGCTGGCACATTACAGGTTGAAAAACAACTTGAGGATTCTCAGAAGGATCTTCCATAGAGGTAAACCCTGCTATTGATTTATCTTCTTTATTGTCAGATGAATAATATCTGTCAATACGAATCCAGTGCATTTCTCTTCTATTGATAACCTCTTGTTTACCAACAACAGGCACATTATTTTCAGCTTGACAGCTTATTACGCAAGAGCCACAACCAGTACATGAATTCAAATCAATGGCAAGCCCCCAAAAATGATTATTGTAATTATGTGTTTGTAAGCCTTTAGTATCCCAAATTGAAATAGACTCAGGTGCTTTTTCTCCTTCGGCAGTTTTAATCATAGGTCTATATCGACCAGCAAAAGGATCTTTAACGTAATCAGACAAAGACGCTTCTTGAACTATTGGTCTCGACATCATAGTTTGATGCGTTTGGGTCTGAGCTATTGGAGCATTTTCTCCCGTTTTCTCTATTGTACATACACCAGCATAAGTAGCTAAACCATCTACGAAATTCACTAATGGAAAAGCATTTTGACCAACTCCATTGGCTACTTTACCTGCATTTTGTCTTCCATATCCTAAAGCTATAGATACAGTATTTGCAGCCTGGCCAGGTTGTATTAATATAGGTAAAACAATCGAAACTCCATTTTTTGAAGTTAATTTTACTTTATCGCCTTGTTCTAATGATTTTTCTTTAGCAAAAGATTTAGATACACATATATAGTTGTCCCATGTTGCTTTCGATATTGGCTCTGGAAATTCTTGTAACCAAGGATTATTCGCTTGAGTACCAACTCCCATTCCTACTTTTTCGTATAAAGTATATTCTGTTTCAGATACTGATTTTGACGATGCTAAAGCATTGGAAACAAAATTAGTATCAAAACTGTAAGCCAAAGCATTTGAAACTAAAGTTATTTCATAAACACCATTGTATTGTGTTTTGTCCCAAAATGTTTGAAAATTTGAAATCTCAGATTGAGTAGGAAAAATTTTTGTACTCCATACATTTTGTATATAAGTAAAAGCATCCATAGTACCACCCACTAATTTGTGAAGCGTTTCTAAAGATTGACGTGTTTTAAATAATGGTGAAATTGTTGGCTGTCCTAAACTATATTTACCCTCAATAGGATTAGCATCTGTCCAGCTCTCAAGATAATGGTTATCAGGTGCTATGTAATTACACAAAGCTGTTGTTTCAGAAGGTCTGTCAGAAATGGCTACTTTTATAGCTATTTTTGACAAAGCAGCAATCAATTCTTTTGATTTAGGAAAATCATATACTGGGTTACAACCCACAAAAATAACTGCACCTACATCTCCAGTTAATAAACTTGCAACATCTGCATCATTTCCTTTTTTGAAAAAAGATTTGTTATTTATTGAAATAGTTGATTCATAATTACCAAGCATTTGATTGATGTTATTTACAACCAATTGAGTAGCAACATTATTAGACGAAGATACAACCAAAGACTTTCCTTTAGCATCTAATAAGTCTTTTGCTGCATTTTTAATCATTTTAGAATCTGTAACTGCAAAATCCTTGATTGTAGTTCCACCAGTAGATGATGCAATGGCATTATGTAAAGCAGCTAAATAAGCAATTTCTTGAGAAGGCTTAATAGCAGTTCTAAAATCTGCATTTGCACCTGTTAAGCTCATAGAAGTTTCAAATTGATAATGACGAGACATCGTCTTTTTATCTTTTGAAACTTTTCTATTTACAGAATAATCTTTTGAAAATTGGATAGGAGATAACCAAGTTCCAAGAAAATCAGCTCCAAATGAAACGATAACATTAGCTTTCAAAAAATCATACGTAGGTAATGCTTTTACATTAAATGATTTAAAATTAGCTTCTAAAATTGCAGAAGATGAGCTAGAATCATAGACTATATGTGAACTTCCAGCATATTTTACTAAAAATTCATTAATACAATTTTGAAGTGATGGACTTAAAACAGTGTTTGAAACAATTTTGATTGACTTTCCACTAGTAGCAATATTTGATAAAGAAGAGATAAGTTTCGAATCAAGCTCATCCCAAGTTGTCTTGTTGCCATCAATCATTGGATTTCTAAATCTTTCTTTATCATACAATGACAACACAGAAGCAGCTACTCTAGCAGAAATAGCACCTTTTGAGATGCTAGAATTTTTATTTCCTTCAATTTTTATTGGACGCCCTTCTCTTGTTTTAACAATTATTGAGCAATAATCACCACCATCCATGTAAGTTGATGAATAATAGTTGGGTATAGTTGCATCAACATCTTCAGGTTTATTCAAATAGGGTATAGCTTTTCTTACAGGAGTTTCACAGGCAGCTAAGGTAGCAGCCGCAATACCAAAGCCCATCATTTTTAGAAAATCTCTTCTATAATGACCCCCATTTTCTGACTCCGAGGGTAGATAGTCAGGAAACTCTTGTTTAGCATTTTTAACAAACTCAGGAGATTGTTCTAATTCCTCGATTCCTCTCCAATAGGTTTTGTTAGTAAGCGACATATTTCTTATTTATTTAATATCTAATGAATAAATTACTTTTTTTGATTGTTGATTAATTGTAGACAATTAATAATGACATTTAGAACACTCTAAACCACCTATGTCTTTTACTTTCATAGGTTCTTTTGAATTTTTAGCGTGTGCTGCCATCAACGCATCATAATAATGATTATCTTTTCCATTTACAGCTGTCTCTCTGTGGCAATTGATACACCATCCCATTGTCAAAGGGGAATATTGTTGTACAACCTCCATTGTTTCTACTGGCCCATGGCAATTTTTACACTCTACACCACCTACTTTAGCATGTGTAGCATGATTAAAATTGGCCAAATCAGGTAAATTATGAACTCTAACCCACTCTATAGGCCTACCAGAGGAGATAGCTTTGTAAATTTTTTGAATTTCAGGGGACTCTTGTTTTATAGCATTATGGCAATTCATACAAATATTTGCTGAAGGAATACTTGCAGATTTAGATTTGTATACACCTGTATGGCAGTAGTTACAACCAATTTTATATTCGCCAGCATGGAGTTTGTGTGAAAACGCAATGGGTTGTGTTGGAGCATACCCTTGAGAAATACCAACTCCCACCAAACCATCAATACATGCTTTTCCGATAATAAGTACAAATACAAAAGTTACAATTCCTTTAAATGATTTGCTATTGTAAACAGATGATAAATTAAATTTAGTATTTATAACTTCCCTGTCTATTTCAGATATAGATGTGCTATTGTTCAAATATTTTGAAATTAAAGAAATTATTAATACCAAAACAACAGATATAATAACCAATATTAATATAAATAATATAAGGATATAATTTATTGAAGAATTATCTTGAGTGGATGCAACTTGTTGAACCCCCGATCCACCTGCAACAGGTGCAGCTGCTGCAACAGGTGCTTTCTCTGATTCATCTTTGATGTAAGACACAATCGCAACAATCTCATCATCTTTAAAATCAAAAGATTGCATCTGTGTTTTACCAAACTTATTGTAAATTTCATTGGCGTAGGCATCTCCACTATTAATTAAAAGTGTAGAATTTCTAATCCATTTTATCAACCAAGGCATTGGCCTGCGCGAGTGCACACCTTTCAAACCAGGTCCTACAACTACTTCATCAGATACACCATGGCATTGAGTACAATTATTTTCAAACAATGCCTTACCAGCAGCAATTACTGCAGGATCAGTCGATACAGATTGAGCATTTGATTGAAAACTATTTAATATTATGCCAAATATTATAGTAAATTTTGCTAATACTTTGATAGAAACTTTATAATTCAATAACATAAATACAATTTCTTATTTGAGTGCTACAAATCTAATATCACAAACATTAAAATCAAATAGTATTTTTATAAAATTTAAAAAAAATGAAGACAAAAGTAGAAAAAGCCCAAAATTCATTCAAAAAAAAGGTTTTATTAGTAAAAATAATATTATTATAATATAATTTAGAATCAGTATAAATAAAAAATTATTACAACCTTGATATCAAAAATAATTTCATATCTTTATATTTTAACTCAAATCTTTTAGCAATGGATTGATTAGTAAGGCTGCCTTTATAAGAGTAAACACCTTTCATAAGCCATTCTTTTGCAAAAATAGAGTCATCAATTCCGCCATAATTTGCAATCTGAAGTAACATAGGTGTAAAAATATTACTTAAAGCAGTAGTTGCAGTTCTAGCAACACGAGAGGCTATATTTGGTACACAATAATGTATGACACCATGAACTTTATAAGTAGGTTTTTTTAATGTAGTCAATTCAGAAGTTTCAAAACAGCCCCCTTGATCTATACTTACATCTACTATGACAGAATCAGATTTCATATTAGCTACCATCTCTTCTGTAACAACACAAGAGCTTCGGTCTTCTTCTGCTCTTAAAGCACCTATGACAACATCAGCTTCAGAGAGTGCATGAGAAAGCGTGTAGGTATCCAATGTAGAAGTATAAATATGAGCTCCTAAATTTTGTTTTAATCTTCTTAACTTGTAAATATGATTATCAAAAATTTTGACCTCAGCACCTAAACCCATGGCCGTCCTTGCAGCATACTCAGCAACAGTACCAGCACCCAAAATAACAACTTTGGTAGGAGGCACACCAGTAATACCACCTAAAATCATACCTTTTCCTTCGTTTGCACTACTTAAATACTCAGCAGCAATAAGCATTACAGTACTTCCAGAAATTTCGCTCATAGCTCTTACTATAGGCTTGCCACCAACTTTATCTTCAATAAATTCTAGAGCTATTCCAGTAACACGTTTTTGAACGACAGACTTCATATATTCTGCTGATACTTTTGCTAATTGTAAGGCTGAAAATAAAGTTTGTCCTGCAGACATATATTCTAATTCAGATAATGTTGGCGGCATTACTTTTAAAATAATATCTGCTTTATAAACTTCGCTAGTACTGTAAACAATTTTTGCACCAGCTTCACTAAAATCACGATCAGAATACTTCGCAGTTTCTCCTGCTTTGGATTCTACCCAAACTTCGTGGCCATTATTGACTAGTAATTGCACACCCTCTGGGGTTAGCATGATTCTACTCTCATACTCCTCAATTTCTCTTGGTATTCCAATAAATAAATCTTTATTTGATCGTTTTATTTGCATCAACTGCTCCTGAGGATACAAAGCATGGCTTTGTGCAAGTTCTGAAATACCCTTTTTCATAAAATACTGATAATAAATATAACCATAAATGTATTCAAATAAATTGAAATTATATTGAAATACTTAGCTTTCTTTTTGTGTCTGATAAAATTTCAAAATTAATCACTAAAAAATTTGGAGGTATTAAAGATTCAACTTTTGAAGGCCATTCAACAAAACAAATATTACCAGAATTAAAATATTCATCAACACCAATATCCAAAGCCTCTGTAATATGATTTAATCTATAAAAATCAAAATGATATATTACACCATAAATTGAAGAAAAATATTCGTTGATAATAGAAAAAGTAGGACTAGATACAACATCTTTAACTTCTAAGGAATGACATAAAGATTTTATAAAAGTAGTTTTACCAGCACCTATTGGACCATTAAATAACCAAATTTTATAGTTTGAATACTTACCAATTAATTTATTTGAAACAATTGATATATCTGAAAGGTCAAAAATTAATTCATAATTAATTGTATTCGCCACCTATAGAATAGATAAGTCCAACGGTAAAAGTAAAAAATTGCCTAGCATATAACTCTGCAAAAACATGATTATATTTAAAATTAAAATTAGTAGCCCATCTTTCAGAAAACTCATATAATAATCCAACGTTAGGAGCAAGACCAATACCACTAAAATTAAGTTGAGATTTATTAAATCCTGCAAATACAGTAGAAAGATTATAGTATGCTACATCGCAACCCATGTATGGTGTAACACTAGATTTTTTAAAAAAATAATCTAAACTTCCACCTAATGTATACATTGTAGGAGTAATTCCAATAATCTGAGAATTAAAAATATAGTAATTTGCAAGTCCCCCAACAGCGAAATTTTCGGTTACCATATATTTTAAAGATGTACCTATTCCAAAACCACGACCAATTTGTTGATTGCCAAGACCAGTAGGAAGCGTAAAATTACCATTTAAACCAATTTTAATCTGACCAATAATTGACAAATGAAAAAAAAATAAAAAAAAAGATGTTATAAAATATTTCATAATTAAATAAAAATAAAAAAGAGCCTTTCAGCTCTTTTCTATATTTTAAAATTCCCAAAGATTATGTTCAAATTCCATTAAATCATTGGCTGATTTTTCTGAACCATAGCGGCCTTTTTTAAGATCACCACCATAAGTATCTACAATCTGCTCATCATTAGGATTAGAAACCTTATATATGTAAGAAGAAAATAATCTTAAATCAAAAGCATCAGAATAATTTCTATGCTCAGAATCATTTTCTCTATTAAACCAGTTGGCTCTATTATCTTTTTTGAATAATTCAACCAAATCTTTAAATTTAACAGTTGCCACAGGTTGATTAAAACCTCTTGGATTGATTGAAGCAGGTATAAATACTGTTATTGCTATTATATCATAGTACATCCTAGATCTTTTTCTGTCAAATATGGCATCTTCTTTGAGACTTAACAAAGTCATTTGTTTTGGATCTAAGTTTGAAGAGTTAGCATAGCTTTTCATTGCTTCACGTTTCTCATCAGGTGCCATACCAGCTGTGTCAGGTGCTTGAACATTAGGATCTACAATATTAGATTTGAACTGCTCATCTGTTAAAAGTAAGCCTTCATCTAAAGAATCCGTTTTGTATGGTTTAAGTTTCCCTAACTTTAAGTATTCAATTATTAAAGTAGGTAACTCATGATTTACAGACATGAAAGATTTATTTTGTTTCTCTTTCATGTCTAAAAATCTCCAAACTGTTTTCTTATACATTATATCTTTGTCTAGAATAGGGCGTATAGAATACTTATTAAAATTATCAGGAGAGATTACTCTTCTAATTTTTGATTCATATTCAGCCAACTTACGTTGTCTTTCGCTCTCAGCTTCTGCCTTTTTTTTATTCTCCTCATCTAATTTAGCTTGATTAGCTGCATCCTGTTCAGCTTTGATTTGCTCAGCAGACTTAGAGGGTGCAGTAGCTGTTTTTTTTGAACCCTTTTTTTGCGAAAAAACAGGAGTTATCGAAATAGCTAAAAGAAGTGAACAAGATAATAATGTGTTACGAATCATTTTTATAAATTTCAAAAATTAAATAATAGGAACTGTATATATTGTTTGAGAAACAGTAACTGTTTCTGTTTTGTCATAGAAATTAGTTCTCAAAATCTCTTTAATTTCAATAGTAATCCTATCGTTTGGTAAAGCCAACGAAGCAAATCCACTTAAATCAATTAACTCAGAACTAGCATCCATTTGTTTAACTAAACGTGAACCTCTCAAAAGATAAGCAGACCATTTAGTAACTTTATATCTAGCATCTTTAGGATTTGAAGCTAAGAAGTCAGGTAAAGGCACAGCCTTGATTTGTAATTGACGTGGCCCAGGAGCTTTAACCCCATTTTTTAAGTCTACTAATTTTCCTCCTGCAAGTATGTTTATATCTGGTTTAGGAACACCTTTAACAGGAAAATTAACATCTCCAATATAGTTTCCGCTACTTGAAACTTTGATTGAAACATTTTTAGTGCTTGGTATAACAAATATTTCACCTTTTTGTGAACCATTTTGAACTGCAGCACCTGTAGCTTGAAAAGAAGGATTGTATACAGAACCCAAAGCAGGTACGTTGATTTGAAGTGGATTACCACAATTCATATATAAAGCAGAAACTGCACCAGATTGAACTTGAATAACAGGTTTAGCCACTACGTATTCGCCTTTTACAGGGAAAGTTGTGTCTTTACCTCTGTTTTTGAATGTAACTGTAGCATTCCAAGACTTTTTAGCCAAACCATCTTTGTCATAAGCACCACCAGTAGCTGTAAATTCGAGTTTTCCACGACCATCTTTATCAACAACTAATTGACGACCGTCCACTTTGACAACTGGTTTAAGTGCAGATGAAGAAGCAGCTAAAAACACCTCAGCATTGTATTTAGTTCCAGCAGCTACAACACGTGAGTCTGCACGGTACATTGCAAATACCTGATCAAATTTGATATCAGATGCTCCTAATTCAGCAGCTAGTAAACTTAACGCATCCGATTCATATTTTAAAACTTCAGATTCCATCATACTCATTACTGCCATAGATGCACACATAGGCGTTTGTCCAAAGTTAAGAGCTGCGAAATCTTTACGTTTTTGCTCTTTGCTGGTAATACGTGGGTCGTCTTTAGCGTCAAGTGCAATGTATTTAAAGACTCTAGTTTTAGCATTTTCTGATTCACCTTCTTTAAGTTTAAGGTTATTCAAATAATCCACAAATCCATTAATTTTCTTTTGAAAATCATAAGCTTTTCCGTTTTTACGACCTTCAGCACCTATCATCAGTTGTTCAACCTCAGTTTCAGCTTTGGCACCTTTCCAGTTTACACCATCTTCTTCGTATCCACCAGTTACTTTGACTAACTCTTCACGAGTTTTATCAATGTATAACTTGATTTCGTGTGCTTCTTTTGCTACTTCTTCAGCTCGCTTTAGAACCAACTGATCAGAACTTTTATTGCCATTATCAGCAACAGATTTAGCAATAACTTGCTTAATTTCGTTGTTGTTAGTGTCATTTTCATCATTTGAATATTGCAAACTCTCATCTAAGAACTTGAATTTTTCCATGATTGCAGAACTCACTTGGAGTGCTAACAATGCAAGCAAAACGAGGTACATCAGACCTACCAGTTTTTGCCTTGGGGTTTCTTTACCACCAGCCATCTTTTATCGTATTATAATTATGAATAAATAAACTTTTAAAAATATTAACCTTTCATTGCAGAAAGCATGTTACCATAAACTGTATTTAAAGATGTTAGATTACCTGTTAATTTAGATAATTCGCCTTTGAATACTTGTGTATCTTTACTTGCTTCAGACATATTTTCCATAGCAGAAGAAAGTGTACCATAAAATTTATTCATAGATTTAAGATGAACATTTACATCTTGTAATTCCATTTCGTAAACTGCATTTAAGGCACTAAGGTTTTTTGTAATGCTTTGAACTTGGGTATGATATTCTTTTGCGTCTGAAGATGCGTTTGCCATAGATGACATTGCAGTAACAGTAGTAGAATAAGATTTGTTTAGTTCTTGGATAGATGCAGTAGCAGCTTTTACATTAGTAGCGTACTCATCAGAAGCTATTGCAGCATTAGCTACAGAACCCATTTGTGATACAGATTGACTTAATGCACTAAAACCAGAGCCTAATTTTGATAAAGTATCAGGAGTGATATTGGCTTCTGCCATCATATCGTCCATTTTTTTAACAAGACCTTTTCCATCTTTCTTCTCTTCTTTTTTATGAGAAACATGAGAATGAACATCTCCTAATTCTGGATAAACTATTGTCCAATCTGGTTCTGTAACTGGAGGAGCAAAAGCAAACAATAAAAATAATATAGCTTCAGTACCTAAGCCAACAATCAGCATGGGAGCTGCACCAGGCCAGTGCATGATTTTGAAAAGGGCACCCAAAATTACGATTGCAGCACCTACACCTGTAATAACTGGCGCTATTTTAGAATAAAATTTATCTTTTCCAGAAAGGGCGTGGGAAGATCTATAAGAAACACTCATTGTTTAAATTAATTAGGGTTGAAATAAATAGTTAAAGTTGAAAATTATAAAATTAAAAGATTAAAATTCTTGACCAGATGATCTTCCTAAGTAAGTCATAGCACATCTGAAACCTATAAATGATTTTGTAGAATCTGCGTATTCAAATGTTCTCGTTCCAAGTTCAAGATAATAAGCTACATCTTTCCAAGATCCGCCACGAACAATTTTACGTTTTTCTCTTTCGTCAAAATAAGTAGGATTCATATCCCATACCACAGGTACAGATGATTCATAATATGCATCTTCACACCATTCAGATACATTACCAGACATATCATATAACCCATAATCGTTAGAAAAATAAGATCCTACTGGTGAAGTATACATAAAACCATCATCATAATAGTTTCCACGACCTGGTTTAAGGTTAGCTAACATACAACCTTTAGAATTTCTAATATAAGGACCACCCCAAGGATATTTAGCCATATCTCTTCCACCACGACCTGCATACTCCCACTCAGCTTCAGAAGGAAGTCTGAAATTAGGATTTGCAAACATATTCATTCCACTTAAATCAGTTCTCCATTCATTCATGTATCTTGTTCTCCAACTGCTGAATATACGTGCAGCATACCAATCAACACCTACTACTGGATACTCATCAAATGCTGGATGATAATAATAGTATTCCATCATTGGATCGCCCATGTGATGAGCAAAGTCTCTAACCCAAACAGTAGTGTCAGGATACAATTCTCTTAAAATGTATTCATCGCCTTTAGATTTGATTGTAGAATCAAGCCAAGCCTGTGTATTTTTCCAATCAGGATAAGCATCAGGTTTGGTTAGGAACTCTACGAACTGACGATATTCGTTATTAGTGATTTCAGTTTCATCCATATAGAAACCGCCAATCGTAATTTGTTTGTTGTAATTAACTTGGGTTGCAGGCACATCTTGATCTGCCTGTCCCATGTGAAAAGTACCAGAAGGACATACAACCATACCATAAGGAATTTGTTGAGTCCATCCAACTCTATCAGGGACACCTACTAGATCACCAGTTGGCATACCCGAATTACCGCCCTTTCCACCACAAGACTCTATGAGAACTAAAGCAGTAACTGCAACTAAAAAATTGATTGTTATTTTGACTATTTCTTTTTTATTCATAATAGTGAATTCTGAAAATCTTATAAAACATTTCAAAACTATATTAAATTTTTAATAAACAAAACAAATTTTAAAAAAAAATTTTAAATTAATATCTAAACCTTGGAGTTCTGATAACTGGTTTTGGCAATAAATCTTTAACAGGAATGAAAAAAGAGGCCATTATTTCGTGAGAAGTGCCCATTTTAGCTGATTTTCCAATGATTGTGAGATCAAATCCATATCCAATACGTAAGGAATTATTT
This sequence comes from Cytophagales bacterium, assembly GCA_013297755.1. GTDB lineage: Bacteria > Bacteroidota > Bacteroidia > Cytophagales > UBA9547 > REAG01. Next base: position 13,890 of record JAAFIH010000010.1, on the reverse strand, counting down.
TTTAAAAAACTTATTCCTACAAGTGCTATCAATGCATCAATATGACGGTAAGAAAATCCTCCCCAAAATTTATTATCTGAATAAGAGGCCAAAAGTGATACATCGGCTTGGGTATTATTCCACGCTTTGAGACTTGAACGCAATAAGATTGATGGTACCAAATTCCAATTTTCGTTTAACCCTATTTTGTATTGTACAAACATGTAGGCATGTCGCTGAAGTGTACTTGTGTATTCTTTGGTAGTGATGATTTGTTTATACATCTGGGGTTGTAATAAATGCATGACGCTAATTCCAAAAGAAAGCCTTTTAGATATTAACCAAATTCCTGCATCCATGTCTATGGCATTTTGATTTGGATTTGCAGCCACAGCTTTTAATCTTGGATCGTCTTCATTATTTGGATTCCATAATGCAGTATTTATGGATTGATTATAATGACCTAGTCCTACTCCAATACCCAATTTTAACCGATCAGAAAGTTTAAAATGATATGAATAGTTGGCTTTAATGTAAAAATTATTAATGGTGGCAAGAATATCATTGATAATATTGATACCTATGCCGCTATTGATTGCTTTTAGTTTAGTAGATGCTGAAAAAAATTGAGTAACAGGAACGCCAGAAAAATTATCTTTTCCACCAGAATTTTTAAGTCCAGTCCACTGACTTCTATAAATTCCTACAAATTCAGTTTGATCGTTTATTCCTACATAAGCTGGATTAAAATAGGCATTTACGAACATGTATTGGCTAAATTGTGCATCTTGTTGTGCTTCACAAACAGAAGCAACAAATAATATTAACACAAAACATACTTTTTGAGAAACTGATTTCATTACTTAAAATTTTAATAAGCATTAAATTTTATTCGCATTTTTAATATAAACTTCGAGTGCTCCCGTCATTGATGGGGCGTTGGGCATAGGTGCTTCTATATCTAAAATCAATCCTGCATCTCTTACAGCCTTAGCAGTTGTGCTACCAAAAGCGGCTATTCTGGTTTTTTCTTGTTTAAAATCTGGGAAGTTAGTAAATAATGAGGTTACACCAGAAGGACTAAAAAAAACTAAAATATCATATTTGACATCAGATAAGTCAGACAAATTGGAAGCTACAGTATTATAAATGATTCCTTCTTTATAATTAAATTCATTTGATTTAAGAAAATCAGGAATATCATCGCTTCTAAGGTCAGAGCAAGGATATAAAAACTTTTCGTTTTTATGTTTTTTCATTATTTCAAACAAATCAGAGGCTTTTTTTTCGCCTACAAATATTTTTCGTTTTCTTATAGTAATATATTTTTGAAGATAATTTGCAGTTTGCTCTGACACACAAAAGTATTTTAGGGTTGCCTCTAACTCTACTTTTCCTTCTTTACATAACCTAAAAAAATGATCTACAGCGTTTCTACTTGTCAAAATGATAGCAGTAAACTCTCCTATATCAATTTTTTGTTTTCTAAAATCTTTATAATTGACTCCTTCTATATCAATAAAAGCTCTGAAATCTACTTTTAAATTATATTTAGTAGCAAGTGATATATAAGGTGTGTCGTCAGATGGTTTTGCTTGGGTTACAAGTATACTTGAAACTTTATTTAATCTGTTTTCAGCAATTTCTTTTAATTCTACACTATGCATTATAAAACTTTGTATTACGTTAGCTTGAGGATATATACAAATGGGTATAAATCACAAATGCAAATATACGCAAATAAATAATTTTTATTAAATCCAAACTTAAATAGAAGTAAATAAAATTCTCTAATAAATAAAAATAAGAATAAAATGAAGGGTAAAATCCACTTATAAATGAAATTGAATTGAAAAAAGGCATAAAAAGGAGTAAAAGAAATAAATAAAAATAATAGCAGAAAAGAAATAAAAAAAGCTAAAAAACGATAAATTTCTGTGATAATAACAGTTGTAAACCCTTGTATTTTGAGGAAATAACCAAAAATAAGATGTAAAACTATTTTTGATAATATAAGAATTACTGTAAATCTGATAAAAAATAGAATAACATCAACTGATTGTTTTGTAAAAGTGCTATTAAAAAAATTATGATAATAGGAAACATAAATAATAGTTAAGAATATGCAAATGATGGCTGTTAGGACTATTAATTCTAGTTGAGAAAAATCTGATTTATTTATAGATCTAGTTGAAGAGGAGTGAATTGTGTAATTAGATGAATTGCTTTTATTTGAAAAAAAATTGGCTTGAATTCCTAAAAATTTAGCCATTGCCAGTGCTATTAAAAAAATAATAATACATATTATATATATATTGTGAAATTTTGAATGATTTGCTTTGATGTTTTCAAAAGAATTTGATTTATACTCTTGTGCAGCAGCTTCTGATTTAATTTTAAATATATCTTGAATAAAAAAATTGATGTCTTCAAGGGGATATATCGATTGAATTGTAATTATATCATTGGTATTTACAAATTTGGAAGTCAATAAAAAAGAAAATGGGGTTGAAGGTGATATTTTTGCATAATATTTATTATTAATAAATAAATGTGATTCTCTTTTAGATTTTATGATAAGATATTTGTTGATAAAAGTTTGTTCGACAAGTAAATGAATTTGTTTGGTGTTAAAACTAGGATCTAAGTTTGGTACAAGTATATTTTGGGTTGTTGAAAAGACAAGGATTTTTTCTGGTTCTATTTCTTTGGCATATAATGAATTAAAACTTAAAAAAGTAATAATAAAATAAAAAAAAAGATTCTTTGTAGCTCTACTTTCAATAAAGTTGAAAGTTTGAAAATAACTCAAACTTAATTTTAGAAACGTGTGTTTTAAAAAAAAATTATTTAAAAAAGCCTCTATATAATTAATTTTGATATTAGATAAAGAATCAAAGTAATGAGATTGGCTCATTTGGCTGTATTTTTCTGTGTTTATAAACTGAAATTTACATGAATTGACTTTTGGAATCAATGCTATTTGAAAACTATTAAGGTTGAATTTTTTTACTTTCATTTTTTTGTGCAAGAAAACAAATAGCTGCAAGGCTCAAACCAACAGTGATAATTTGTATAGAAAGTGCCATATTAATCAATACATCAGATGTAAGAACTGCCACTATATACATTAATATTGAATATAAAACCAAAAAAATTACTATGTATGAATTGGGTATTCCAATTTTTTTTAGATGATGGTGGATATGATTTTGATCTGGCGAAAAGGGTGATTTTCCTTTTAAAATTCGTACTAAAAATACTTTTAATGTATCCATTACTGGTATAATAAGGATAGAAATGGCTACAACTGGAGTGTTGGCAACAGGCTTGAGTTCAATAAATTTTACAGCAAAAACTGCAACCAAAAAACCACAAACCAACGAGCCTGTATCGCCCATAAAAATGATGGCATTCCTAAAATTATAACGCAAAAAACCGAGCAAACTTCCTGCTAAGCAAAAGGCCATTTCGCCATAGGCACTTGCTTCTGATGTGCCATAAAAATACATATAAAATGCAAAAAAAAGACTTATACACAGGCATAAAGAACCAGCAAGTCCATCTAAACCATCTATTAAATTGATAGCATTGGTTATTCCTATAATTACTAAAAAAGTAAAAGCATAACTGATACCCTCAGGTAAAGAGTTGATATTGAATAAACCTTGAAAACTTGTGATGCGAATATTTCCAATAAAAACAACAATACCTGTAGCCAATACTTGGACAAAAAATTTCTTGAAAGGCGAAACCGAAACAAGGTCATCTTTGAGGCCGATAAAAAAAAGAACAATACAGCCAGCAATGATTTGTTGAATTTCTCTATTGATGTGTCCAAAAATAGTAAATGCAGAAACAACACCAGCAAAAATAGCTATGCCGCCCAATCGTGGTGTAAGCGAGCGATGGATGGTTCGAAAATTAGGTTCATCCAATAATTGTTTGAGATGAGCAACATTTATAATAGAAGGTATTGCAAAAACTGAAATTAAAAAAGCCCAAGAAAAACATAATACAGTATTTACCATGTTGCAAATATATAGTATTGATACCAAAAAAAACAAAAAAGTAAATAATTTTTGAAATAATTTTAGAAAAATTACTTATTAATTTACTAAAATTTCATTTAAAAATAAAATTAAACAAAAAAAATGATTTAAAATGTCAAAATTTTAGATTAAAAAAATGCTAAAAATTTGATTTAAAAATTTTGTTACTATATTTGGGGATTGATTAGAAAAAATTAAGCATTTTATGCAAAGTATTGTTCAAACCCTTCCATTAAACTATTATATACTTTTCTGTTTGGCACTTTTTTGTGTTGGTATAGTGGGTGTATTGGTTCGCAGAAATATGATTATCGTATTTATGTCTGTTGAATTGATGCTAAACTCTGTCAATTTATTACTAACTGCTTTTTCTACATACAAAGGCGATAGTAGCGGCCAAGTATTTGTGTTTTTTATTATGGCGGTAGCTGCTGCCGAAGTTGCGGTAGGTTTGGCTATTATAGTTATGATTTTTAGAAATTTGAGATCGGTTGATATCAATGTTTTAAATAAATTGAAGTGGTAATATTATAAGATAAAAATTTATAGAAAGTGTTAGAATACGTTTGGCTCATTCCCCTTTTGCCTCTTGCAGGTTTTATTATTAATGGTTTAGGATACAAAACTTTACCAAAATCAGTGGCATCTATTATTGGATGTAGTGCCATTTTTGCTTCTTTTTGTATTGTAATTTCGCTATTTTGGGGTATTACTCAAGCCCAAATTCCTATCACTACAATTCATTTTTATGATTTTATTTCAGTTGGTGATTTTAATATTCCATTTTCATTTTTGGTAGATGAGCTTTCAGTGTTGATGATGCTTATTATCACTGGCGTAGGATTTCTAATACATATATATTCTGCTGGATATATGCACGATGACGAAGGATTTAACAAATTTTTTGCTTATCTCAACTTGTTTATATTTTTTATGCTTTTGTTGGTTTTGGGAAGCAACTATGTCATTATGTTTATAGGATGGGAAGGGGTTGGGCTTTGCTCTTATTTATTGATAGGATTTTGGTTTAAAAACAACGCATACAACGATGCTGCCAAAAAAGCATTTATTATCAATAGAGTTGGCGATTTGGGCTTTTTGTTAGGAATGTTTTTGATAGCCATTAATTTTGGATCTTTAGAATTTGATAAAGTATTTGCCATTGCCAAAACACTAGAGCCAGATGTGGTAGGAGTAACTGCCCTAACAGGCATAACGATACTTTTATTTATAGGAGCTACTGGTAAATCAGCACAATTGCCTTTGTACACTTGGTTGCCAGATGCTATGGCAGGTCCTACGCCAGTATCAGCATTGATACATGCTGCTACTATGGTTACGGCAGGTATATACATGATAGCTCGCTCAAATATATTGTTTGCACTTTCGCCTGTAACTATGGGAATTATAGCTATTATTGGTATAATGACTGCATTATTTGCCGCCACGATAGGCTTATTTCAAAACGACATTAAAAAAGTATTGGCTTATTCTACGGTGAGCCAATTAGGATATATGTTTTTGGCTTTGGGGGTTGGTTCTTTTACGGGAGCCTTGTTTCATGTAATGACACACGCATTTTTCAAAGCATTGTTGTTTTTAGGAGCAGGAAGTGTGATTCATGGCATGTCTGGCGAACAAGATATACGTTTGATGGGAGGCCTCAAATCAAAAATGCCAATTACTTTTATTACATTTTTAATAGGCACTATTGCCATAGCAGGTATTCCACCTTTTGCTGGATTTTTCTCTAAAGACGAAATTTTGGCAAAAGTATTTGAAGTTTCGCCTTTGTTGTGGGGATTAGGGGTACTAGGTGCATTTTTTACAGCTTTTTATATGTTTAGATTGTTGTTTCTTACATTTTTTGGAGTGTTTAGAGGCACACATGAGCAAGAACACCACTTGCACGAAAGTCCAATCTCTATGACTGTTCCCTTGATTATTTTATCTATTTTATCAATAGTTGGTGGCTTTTTTAATGTGCCAAGCGTATTGGGTGGAAACTCAAACTTAGCTAATTACTTAAAACCAATTTTTGAGCCAGGTTTAAACATTTTGGATTCGTCTGGTCATTTGCTTTCTCACGAAACTGAATATATATTGATGGGCTTGTCGGTATCTATTGCATTGATAGCCATTTTTGCAGCACTATATATATATGTGATAAAGAAAAATGTGCCATCTGATGATTCAGTAGAAAAATCGTTTATCAATAAACTTGTGTATAATAAATATTATGTAGACGAAATGTACGAAGCCATAATAAGAAAACCTATAGACGCAATTTCTGTGTTTTCGTATAGTTTAATCGAAAAATCAGGGATTGATAAAATTGTAAATGGACTTGGAAGTGCTACTATTGGTACATCAAAATATGTACGATTGATGCAAACGGGTATCACTGGCACCTATATTTTGATGATGGTGGTAGGATTAATCGTTGTTTTGATTTTTGGAGTTTTTGTAAGATAAAAATTTACAAAAAAAGCCTTAAATTCATTAAAAGGCATAATTTAATTTAGAGCCTACAAAATCAAGTCTCTCTTGTTTAGAACACCATAAGTAGGACTTGATTTTTAAATGAAAAGTAATATTATTTCATATTTTTTAAAAAATTTTTAAAAATTTATAAATTACTTTTTTTAAAATGTCATTGGTACTTCTATAGCTAACATTTGTATATTTTGGGTTGCACTAATTTGAATATTGTTGGTTTGCCACACACCTAAAGCATCTTTGGGAGAAAGATTGACATCTGCAACAACAGCTGTACCCTGCATCATAAACAAATATACGCCATTGTTGGGTTGGTTCAATTTGTAATTAATAGATTTATCTTTCTCCAAATTTAGCATCGAAAAATAAGCATCTTGATTTATATGCATATCATCTGCATTAGGGCTTATAAAAGTGTCCCATTTGTTGGTTCGGTTTTCGAGCAATAATTTGGATTGGCCATATCGTGGAGTAATATTTCTTTTTTTGGGCATTATCCAAATTTGGTACAAAGATAAATCTTGGGTAGGATGCAAGTTATGTTCTGAATGGGTGATACCAGTACCAGCAGACATAATTTGTACTTCGTCTTTGGATATTTTGATACTATTGCCCATGCTATCTTTGTGGCTTATTTCTCCATCAAATACAATAGTTACTATTTCCATATTGTCGTGAGGATGAGTGCCAAAACCAGTATTGGGAGCCACAGTATCATCGTTGAACACACGCAAAGCACCAAAATTCATTTTTTGGGGATTATAGTAACTAGAAAAACTAAAGCTATATTTTGTTTTGAGCCAACCCAAATCTGTAGAACCTCTAGAATCTGCGGGATGAAAAATTGTTTTCATATATGATGTATTAATTAATAAAATTTATTTAATTTGATGTAAATTTATTTTCCAATATGTAATATAAAAAATTAGTTAAATTTATAAAGATTTTATAAAGAATGTAATTTATATTAAACCTAACAAATAATGCAATTTAAAATCACAACAAAATGAAAAAATATTTAAAAATAATTTTTTTATTAATAGTTCTATTTTACATAAAACCTATTTTTTCACAAGAATTAAATCAATGTTATTCTCCAGACAGCAGTTTAAGTGTAAAAATATATTCTGGCAAAAAAATTTATTATTCAATTTTTGATAAAAATGGACATAAAATAATTGAAAATTCTCCTATTTCTTTAACATTAGAAAATGGAACTGTGTTGGGTAGTAATGAAAAAATCTTATCAAACAAACAAACAATTATAAATGAAGAAATTATAAATTATTTTGGCAAAAATAATTTAATAAAATCTTATTGTAGAGAACTTGAATTGATATTTGAAAAGAATTTTACAATAAAATTTAGGGTTTATAATAATGCTTTTTGTTATCGTTTTACAACTAACATAAAGCAAGATATTATTATTCGAGATGAAGAGGCAGCCGTTAGATTTCCTCAAAATATGGATTTTTATATGCCTGTTGATCAAACTGGAGAGAGTTTTTATGAGATTAAAGATTTTTTTAATATTGAAGTTAAATCTAAAATATTTCTTCCTTTACTTTTAAAACCTAAAATTGGAAATTTATCAAACCAAAATGTATTAATTACAGAAGCAGATGTAATAGATTATCCTTCTTGGTTGTTAAAAAAATCTGATGATTGGCTCACTAATTTTGAGGGTTATTTTTCAAAATATCCTATAAAATTTAAACAGGGTGGTTATTTAGATTATACACCTATTCCCACTCAAGAAAATAATTTCATTGCTAAAACAAAAGGTAATCGAGATTTTCCATGGAGGATTTTATTTTTTCCAAATTCTGATGCAGAATTGTTAAACAATGATTTGGTATATTCACTTTCACGTCCATCAACCCCCAAAGAGGATTGGTCTTGGATAAAAACAGGTATGTGTGTTTGGGAATATTGGCATAATCTCAATTTAGAAGGTGTTGATTTTGAAACAAAACAAAACACACAAACTTATATATCTTACTTAAATTTTGCTTCACAAAATAAAATACCTTATATGATTGTAGATTGGAAATGGTCTAATGTACATGATATTCAACATTTAAACGAAGATATTGACATTAAATTTATTTGTAATGAAGCTAATAAAAAAAATGTAAAAATTATACTTTGGGTTTTAGCACACACGTTATATAATGATTTGAATAGAAATATTGGTTTTATAACTAATTTGGGTGCATCAGGTATTAAAGTAGACTTTTTTGATAGAGAGGATCAACTATCTAATCAGATGTATGAAAATATTGCAAATATTTGTGCTAAAAATAAATTAATTGTTGATTTTCATGGATGTAGTAAACCAACAGGGTTACATAGAAAATATCCTAATATTTTAAATTACGAAGCTGTAAAAGGTAATGAAACAAATATTTTTTCAACAAAGCCTTTAGATTCTAAACATCATATTAATTGTGCTTTCATTCGAGGTGCTGTTGGACCTCTAGATTTTACGCCTGGCTCAATGCACAATGTTAATATAACTGATTACAGGCCTTCAACAAACAACCCAGTTACTGTTGGAACTCGTATGCACGAACTTGCACTTCTTTTACTTTATGATGCTCCTTTGCAAATGCTTTGTGATGCTCCATCAAGTTATGACAAAGAACCACAAATTTTGAAATTAATTTCTAGTTTACCAACTACTTGGAATAAAACGATTGTAGTGGATGCTAAAATTGACCATTTTGTAGTTTTAGCAAAACAAAAAAATAGAAATTGGTATATATCAGGAATCACTCATCAAAAATACGAAAAGGAAATTACATTTAATTTTCTAGAAAAAGGTAATTACACTCTTGAGATTTATAAAGATGGAATAAATGCAGTTAAGTCCCCAAAAGATTATGTGGTAGAAAAAATTGAGATTAATTCAAGTTCAAAATATAAATTAAAAATGGAAATGGACGGTGGTATAATCTTAAAAATTGTTCCTATTTAATTTAAAAATTATTTTTTTAAAATTTCATTTATTTTAAAAAACAATAATACATAAAAATTAAAAATAGAGAATCAATATATAATTAGATTTTAGAAGTTCTTAAAAAATATTTGATTGAATAAAAATAAAATCGGATGACTAACATACTTATCATTTTATTTTCGCTTACTCTGGTGTATTTACTTGCAGCTGGTCGTTTGCGTACTTACTCTAATGCTTTGGCATTGCAAGGATTTTTGCTATGTGCTATTGCTTTTAAAGAATTGCAAGAGTTAAAAGAAGTAAATTACCTGAATTTAATTTTTATTATGCTCGAAACCTTGTTTTTTAAGGGTTTAATTACGCCATTTTTTTTGAATTATTTAATTAAAAAAAATAATATTCAATATGAAAGAGAACCCAACGAAACCAATTTTAACGCTCTTATTAAGATTGCTATTATTTTTATTTTATCATTCATTATAGGTTACAAATTGCATCATCATGATTTTAATGTAAGTATTGGAACTGAGGACACTTCTAAAATTATATATTTTACATCATCGTTGTCGGCCATTTTTACAGGATTGCTAATAGTAATCAGAAGGGTAAAAATAATCACTCATATTGTTGGGTATTTAGTATTAGAAAATGGACTATTCTTACTAACTTTGGCTTTGGGGGATGAGATGCCCATTGTAGTAAACTTGGCTATACTGTTTGATATTATTTCTACCACATTATTACTTGGTGTTTTTGTAAATAGAGTACAAATGACTTTTAAAGATACAGAAATAAGTACATTAACAGAGCTTAGAGATTGATATGGATGCTATAAGTATATATTTATGTGTGGCAGTAGCAATAAGTGCTGCTATGTTTTTTATCAAAAATAAATGGATAAATTTCAGTTTATTTTTGCCTGCTATTATATCACAATTTTACTTTTTGTATTTTGCATTTAATCATAGAGGCCAGTTTTTTTTATATTATTTTAAGATAGATACTATAGGAGTAATTTTTATAGGTGTAATATCTATTTTGTATGTTTTTAGTGTTTTTCATACCTATTTTTATGACAAAAACCGCCAATCAAGTTTGCATCAAATCATGGTACACAATTCTGTATTGGTTTTGTTTGTTACGGCCATGAGCTGTGCTTTGATAGCCGACCATTTGGGTTTATTGTGGGCTTTGTTGGAGGCAACTACAGTTTGTTCGGCCATATTGATATATTTTGATAGAAGCAATATTTCTTTGGAGGCAGCTTGGAAATACTTTTTTGTGTGCTCGATTGGGTTGGCTTTGGCTTATGTTGGAATTTTGTTTTTGGGCATTGCAGGCCAAGCCAAAGAACATTTGGATATTTCGGTAAGTTTGCTTTCTACCAAATCGCACGAACTAAGTCCTATTTGGCTAAAAATCAGTTTTTTGTTTGCCATAGTGGGTTTTAGTGTAAAAATGGGAGCAGCCCCACTTTTTACAGTAGACATAGATGCCAAAGACACAGCACCCTCCCCTATTGGAGCCCTTTTTTCGGGCGGATTGATGAATGTAGGATTTGTGGCTTTATTTAGATTTTATGAAATTTTTTCTCTTACAGAAATCAAGCCTTGGATGGATAAAATTATTTTGATTATGGGGATCTCCTCAATATTTTTTGCCACAGTTTATCTCTTAAAAGTCAAAAATGTGAAGCGACTTTTGGCCTATTCGAGCTTAGAACACATAGGAATAGCACTCTTGGCACTGGCCTCTGGTGGCATAGGCTATATGGCTGCTGTGATGCACTTAGTGATACATTCGTTTGTAAAAGCAGGGCTTTTTTATCAAATTGGATTGCTTTATCGTACGTATCAGGACAAAGATATAATGTTGCATGGGGAATATTTTAAGAATTATCCTACGGGTGCAGTAGTAATATTGATTGGCTTTTTGTGTATGATGTCGGTGCCGCCCTCTGCCCTATTTCTTACCGAATTTTATACATTTAGTGCTATTTTTCAATCTTATCAATGGTATATAGGAGTGGGAGTGTTGATATTGCTCACCATTATTTTTTATGCACTGACCAAATCAATGATTCAAATATTGTTTGCCCCAATGATGCCTATGCAAAGTGTTCACGAGAAAGTGCAGCCTTGGGAATCGTTTTCGCAATATGTTTTGTTTGGATTTGTGATTTGGATGGGTTTGAGTCCTGCACAACCCTTGTTGGCTTTGGTAACAGATGCAGTAAAACATTTGCCAAAATAATTTAATTTTCGTCATTTTAAATGAAAATATTTAAGTTTTATAACTAAAATAAATGAAAAGTATAGAAATTAAAAATAACGAATCTATTTCGATATTTGATGTGCCAGTGTTGGTGTACGCTGATTTTTTTGAGTTTGTGGTAGCTATGATGAAAAAAAAAGAAGTTCATTGTGCCTCATATTTTGCCTATCCAATAGCAAAAAAACTAAAATTTATTTGCTGCCTTGCAGATGATAAGGCCAAAAACCTTCATTTATTATCATTTGAATTAGAGATTGAAAATAATAAAAAATTACCCTCTATTTCCCAAAAGATAGCAGCCATGCATATATACGAGCGAGAAATTGCCGAAAATTTTGGTGTAGTATTTGAAAACCATCCTTGGTCGAAACCTGTAAGATACCCCTTTGACAGAGCAGATACTTCCAAGACGATGCAAAATTATCCATTTTTTAAAATTGAAGGATATGATACCCACGAAGTTGGTGTGGGGCCAATCCATGCTGGAATTATCGAGCCTGGCCATTTTAGGTTTTCTTGTCATGGCGAAACTGTACATCATTTAGAAATACAGCTTGGTTATCAGCATAGAGGCGTAGAAAAAATGTTTTTACAAAAAAAACACTTATTACAACGTACCATTTTATCCGAAAATATTGCTGGTGATACTGCCATTGGCCATTCGCTAGCATTTGTAAACATGATGGAGAGCCTTTATGGAATCGAAAAAAATATTATGTGGATAAAAATGGATTTGTATAGAAGCCTTGCACTAGAGCTCGAACGCATAGCTATACATGTGGGCGATATTAGTAACTTGTGCTTAGATGTGGCTTATCAACTGGGAAATGCCGTTTTTGGAGCTTTAAGAACGCCAGTTATCAATTTTTTTCAACTATGGTGTGGCAATAGATTTGGTAAAGGTATGTTGAGAGTAGGCTACAACCCACATCCATTTACAAAAGCACTTTACGAAAGATTGATAAAAATATTGGAGGAATTTGATATACGATATATGGAGATGCAACATCGCACGTTTTCGTTGCCTAGTGTTTCTAATCGTTTTCAAAAATGTGGACAACTGACCAAAGAGCAAATGTATGCTATTGGAGCAGTAGGTATGGCTGCACGCATGGTTGGCATAGAAAGAGATGTAAGGCAGTCGCACCCATTCAATTATTTTGAACATTTGGTGTACGAGCCTGTATTACAAGAAACTGGCGATGTAAATGCCCGAGCTATGCTTAGAAACCTCGAAATACAAAAATCGATGGCCTATATTAGAATTATGCTTACTCAAATTTATAGATTAAATGTTGATGAACCACAAAAGTATAATCCTGAAATATACACGCAAAAGTTGAAAAAAAATCAAATATGTGTATCATTAACAGAGGGATGGCGTGGCGAAATCTGCCACATAGGAGTAACAGATGAAACTGGAGAGTTGAAACACTACAAAATAAAAGACCCCTCTATGCACAACTGGACAGCACTGGCCTTGGCTTTGAGAGAAAACGAAATTTCTGATTTCCCTATCAATAACAAGAGTTTTAATTTAAGTTATTGTGGATTTGATTTGTAAGAAATGAGGGTTTGAAATCATTTTATGAAACTAATAAGAAAAAACATAAAAAAAGGCATTTTAAAATAGAAATGCCTTTTTAATTGAACTGAAAAATAAATATTACAATTTTATTTTAAACCCCTTTTTTAATTTCTCCCCAAGTGGGAGAAAAATTATAGGAATGTAATTTTAATTTTTCGGTTTGATATATTTGAAATAATTACGTTTGTTCTATGGTTTTATTTTACAACCAATTTTTTGGTTATTCCTTTAGAGATTATCATATACAGTCCTGAGGGTATGTTGGATACATCTAGTAGCTGTGTGTCTTTGTAGTTTCTTACTACTACTCCATCGCTGCGTACCAAAACGGCTTCTTTTAGTATCAAACTCGAGTGTACTTCTGTAGCTGCTGGGTTGGGACTTAGCTGCCATTGGTCTGCCGTTTCTACACTCAACTCTTCGAGGCTCAATAGTACTGGGGAGGGCAACATTGTGATGGCTATCGTTTGGGCTCCGCTTCCTTCAAAAATTACCGTTATCTGGCCATTGATGGTTTCGTTTGTTCGGTTGTTCAA
>JAAFIH010000001.1 GCA_013297755.1 Cytophagales bacterium | reverse complement strand
TTGATTATTGATTATTGATTATTGATTATTGATTATTGATTATTGATTATTGATTATTGATTATTGATTATTGATTATTGATTATTGATTATTGATTATTGATTATTGATTATTGATTATTGATTATTGATTTTTGATTATTAGATTAAACCATTCCACATTACGCATTTCACATTACGCATTACGCATTACGCATTACTCATTACTCATTACTCATTACACATTACGCCCATTCCTCTTTAGCAAAAAACCTCTATAAAATAAATTACAGAGGTTTTTTTTATAATTCAAAACTATAAATCAATTTTATTGATTTTCAAATTTCTTTTCATTACGTTTTCTTTCGCCCTCGTCTAAGAATATTTTTCGCATACGAATAGCTTTGGGTGTAATTTCTACATACTCATCTTTTTGAATATACTCCATGGCTTCTTCCAAAGAAAAATTCTTTTTAGGAGCAATTCTTACTGAATCGTCTGTGCCAGATGCACGCATATTGGTTAGTTTTTTTCCTTCCAATGCGTTTACTACCAAGTCATTATCTCTGGTGTGCATACCAATAACTTGTCCCATGTATACTTCTTCGCCTGGATCAACAAAAAATGCTCCACGATCTTGTAATTTATCAATAGAATAAGCAGTAGTAGAACCAGTATCTTTAGAAATCAACGATCCGCTGATACGCTCAGGAATAGCACCTCTGTAAGGAGCATATTCTGTAAATCTGTGTGTCATGATGGCTTCGCCTTGTGTAGCCGTAAGCACATTGTTTCTCAACCCAATCAATCCACGAGAGGGGATACGAAACTCCAAATGTTGCATATCGCCTTTGGGCTCCATCATCAACAATTCGCCTTTTCTTTGGGTAGCCAATTCTATCACTTTACCAGAAGTTGTTTCTGGCACATCTACCACCAAAGTTTCGATTGGCTCCATTTTTACACCATCTACTTCTTTGAAAATTACTTGTGGTTGGCCTACTTGCAACTCGTACCCTTCTCTACGCATGGTTTCTATCAATACCGACAAATGCAAAATACCACGACCATATACTAAGAATGAATCCTCACGGTCGGTTTCGTACACACGCAAAGCAAGATTTTTTTCTATTTCTTTAAACAAACGCTCTCTCAAATGGCGCGATGTTACAAATTTGCCATCTTGGCCATAAAAAGGCGAATTGTTGATGGTAAACAACATATTCATCGTTGGCTCATCCACCGAAATACGTGGCAGCGCTTCTGGCGATTCGGCATCTGTGAGGGTATCTCCAATTTCAAACTCGTCTAAACCTATCACAGCACATATCTCGCCAGCTGTTACCTCTTGTACAGGAACTTTTCCAAGTCCCTCAAACACATGAATTTCTTTGATTTTAACTTTTTTTACACTTCCATCTGATTTTATTATGGCCAAATTACCATTGGTTTTCAATTTGCCTCTATGCACACGACCTATGGCAATTCTTCCTACAAAAGTAGAATAATCAAGGGAAGTAATTTGCATTTGAAGTGGTCCTTCGAGCAATGGAGCAGGTGGAATTACTTTAATGATAGTATCTAAAAGTGCAATAATGTCAGTGGTTGGTTTTTTGTAATCTAAGCTCATCCAGCCGTTTTTGCCAGAGCCATACACAGTTACAAAGTCTAATTGGTCTTCTGAAGCACCAAGATTAAACATTAAATCAAAAATCTCTTCAGAAACCTCTTCTGGTCTGCAATTTGGTTTATCAACTTTATTGACAACCACAATAGGTTTTAGCCCTAATTGAATAGCTTTTTGCAATACAAAACGAGTTTGTGGCATAGCACCCTCAAATGCATCCACCAAAAGCAAAACCCCATCAGATAGTTTGAGTACTCGCTCTACCTCGCCACCAAAATCTGCGTGGCCTGGTGTATCTATGACATTGATTTTATATTCGCCATATCTTACAGATACGTTTTTAGATAATATAGTGATACCACGCTCACGCTCTTGGTCGTTGTTGTCTAGTATAAGATCATCAAATACTTGTCCATCACGGAACTGAGTAGTTGAGTGGATTATTTTATCTACCAAGGTTGTTTTACCATGATCTACGTGGGCTATAATAGCTACATTTCTAATTTTTTGCATGACGATTTGTTTTCGGGTTGCAAAATTATAAAAAATTATCCGTAATAAAAAAATTAGATTTAAGAATAGTATTTTCGTGCAACTAAATCTTGAAATATTGAAATAAAATAATCTTTATTCGATTTCATTTTTTAAATTAATTCTCCAAAAGATTAACCACCACTACTTGGTGGCAACAAATATATTGTATTTTGATTTGATAACTCAAAATCCATGTTTACAATCTGCATATCTACCGCAAACCGTGAACTATCAATCATAGAGGCTACTTGAGGATATTTTTGTTTCAGCATAGTAGATAGCGTTTCTATATTTTTAGGTTCATCATATATATATATGTGTTCCCCAATTTGATCTTTGATTGCAGCAAATGTTTTGATAATTAGCATTTTAATTTTTCTTTATAAATGTCTGTACTAAATCATTTTTATAAATCCAATAAGTCATCAAAAGTAAATATAAATTATCAAAAAATTTTTTTTAAAGATTAAATTGGATTTTTAAACATTCATTTTTTTGATTATTTATATTGAGGTTTTGGATTATCCATTAGTTTATGGTAAATCTTAGATAAAAATCATTCAGCTTGTTTCAGCCACTTCCTAACCAATTTTACTCAATACGTAGACTTCTAAAAGGCGAAGGATTTTTTTTCAAAGGTTACAAATTTCTTTTACAGATTTATTAAATGGAACTTCTAAAAACCCTAATTCCTATAAAGCCCTCCTCTTGGATTCTGTGGCATCGTAACAGAAATTGGTTTGGGTGGGGTTTTTGAAATTAAATTATGGTTTTTTAGAAGTTCCCTAAAGTCTTAAATGCGTTTACCTTAAATTAAATTAATTTTTTTAGAAATCATTTTTTTGAATTTAGACTTTAATCATAAATCTTATAATTTAAGAATTATTCTAAAAGTTAGGCTTTAAATAAGTTGGTTTCTTATAAAATATAACTTTTTTTCAAATTTAAGGCTTAATTTTAAAGATATTTCAAAAAAAAATAACAAAAAATTAGTTTTATAGTTTTATTTACATACTTTTGAAATTGTTTAACAAATTTAACCAAACCTTAAACCTTTTAATAAAATAATTATGGAACAAACTTTATTTACCACAAACAACCTTTGGATGATGCTTTCAACAGGCTTGGTATTTATTATGCATCTTGGCTTTGCTACACTAGAATCTGGATTAACAAGGTCAAAAAACACTGTCAATGTATTGTATAAAAATACACTAACACCTGCCATAGGTCTTTTGATGTATGCCCTTTGCGGTTTTAATTTAATGTATCCAGGTTTTGCAAGTGGCGTTTCTATGGATTTTTTCGGATTTGCAGGATGGGGACTTTCAGTGCCCGAAAACGGTGTTACTAGCGGATATAACCCTGGCTATACTTATTGGACCGACTTTTTGTTTCAAGGTATGTTTGCTGCCACTTGTGCTACCATAGTATCTGGTGCCGTTGCAGAACGTATCAAATTAGAAGCATATTTGATATTCTCAATCTTATTCGTAGGTTTTTGCTATCCCATATTAGGAAGCTGGAAATGGGGCTATGGCTGGTTAAATACACTTGGTTTTTATGATTTTGCTGGTTCTACACTTGTACACTCTGTTGGTGGATGGGGTGCTTTGGCTGGTGTTATGCTTTTGGGTGCTCGTGTAGGAAAATACGATAATGGCAAAGTAAATGCTATTCCTGGCCATAGTTTGACTTCTTCTGTTATAGGTACATTTTTGTTGTGGTTGGGTTGGTTTGGTTTCAATGGTGGTTCTGTGCTATCTGCTGATCCAGGTTTGACATCTCTTGTATTGGTTACTACCTCTTTGGCTGCTGCTGCTGGTGGAGTTGCTGCTGCTCTTACTATATTTTTCGTTACCAAAAAACATGATTTATCAATGGTATTAAATGGTATTTTGGCTGGTTTAGTTGGTATCACAGCTGGTGCAGACCAAATGGGTCCTGGAGATGCTATTTTAATAGGTTTAATCTCTGGTACTATCGTTGTATTTTCAGTATTTATGTTTGATAAACTAAAATTAGACGATCCAGTTGGTGCTTTGTCAGTACACTTAGTTTGTGGTGTTTTTGGAACATTGGCAGTTGGTATTTTTGGAGCCAAAGCTAGTGGAGCTCAATTTATGACTCAATTAACTGGTGTTGCTGCCTATGGAGCTGCTTCTTTTATTTTCGCTTTCTTAATTTTCTTGGGTCTCAAATACACTACTGGTATCAGAGTTACTAAAGAAGAGGAAGTTGAAGGATTAGATTCGTTTGAACATGGAATGAATGCTTACGAAATCAAATAATTTGATTATAATATTTTTGAAGTATCTATAAACAAAAAAAGAGAGCAACAGCTCTCTTTTTTTGTTTTACTAGGTAATCTAAATTAGTAAGCAACTCCTCTATACATGTGTGGTTGCGTAGATTTGACTACTGTATTTGCAGCACTGCTCAAAATATTAGCTCCACGATAGCTTAGGTTTTTTAAATTAGATTTTTGTTCTGCAATGATGCTTGACACATAACGAACTCCTCTGTAATACAAATATTTGATTGACCTTTCCATGATTTTTAATAGTTTATATTGTTGAAATTATTTTTGTTAATTTTAAATTATAAACAAATATACGCCAAGGTTTTTAATTAGTTTTTAGGCATTTTTTGTCAATTTTGATTCAGAAATTAACCTATTTTTAGATTTTATTAGCTTTAATAGCCAAAGAAGTTACAAAAAAATAGCGTATTATTCATTAATTAAGCTAATTTATTAAAATCAAGTAGATTTTTGTACTCAAAAAAAAATATTTCATATAAAAAAAATATTAAAAGTTCTTTAAAAAGTACAATTTTAAGGTAGTTTGTAACTCTATGCTTTGTAGTAAATAGACATACATTTATTGATTAAGAGGCTTTTATATGGTAGTTAATATTTTTTTTAAAGATAAATTTTGTTAAAAGAGGTCTTTTAAATAGCTTTGTAAGCAATTATTTACTATTTGAGTATTATTTTAAAATTCTTTATAAAGTGAAAAATTATTTTTTACTAAAAATAGTATAAACAAAGGTATTATTTAACAAAAACAAAACTTATTTATTGATTATGAAAAAATCTTATGTTCCTTTTGCACTTTTAATTTTGGTTTGTGTCGCAACATTATTTTTTTCTGAGGTTCCAGGTACAATCATTACAGAAGGCATAAGCTCTGGCGATACAGCCTGGATGTTGATGGCCACAGCTATGGTTTTGCTTATGACACCTGGTTTAGCCTATTTTTATGGTGGTATGATAGATAGCAAAAATATCATTGCTACCATGCTTCAAAGTTTTATTTCTATGGGAGTAATAAGTGTAGTTTGGGTAGTTATGGGTTTTAGTCTAGCTTTTGGCGAAAGCATAGGAGGTTTTATTGGCAATCCAACCACATTTTTGTTTTTCAATGGTGTTTTGGATGGCAAACCTTGGTCGCTAGCACCAACAATACCTTTGGCTTTGTTTGCATTTTTTCAATTAAAGTTTGCCATCATTACACCTGCACTTATTTCTGGTACATTTTCTGAGAGAATAAAATTCGAATCATATATATTATTTATATGTTTGTTTTCAATTTTTATTTACGCACCACTGGCTCACATGACTTGGCATCCAGATGGATTATTGTTTCAGATGGGCGTTTTAGATTTTGCTGGCGGCACAGTAGTACACATGTCTGCAGGGTTGGCAGCTTTGGCGGCTTCTATTTATCTCAAAGGCGACAAAGCTACTGATGCGCATAGCCCAGCCAACATACCATTTGTATTGTTGGGTACAGGTTTGCTTTGGTTTGGATGGTTTGGGTTCAATGGTGGCTCGGCCGTTGGTTCTGGTCCTTTGGCGGTAGGTGCTTTTGCAGCAACCAACACAGCCTCGGCAGCTGCTGGTCTTGCTTGGGTTTTGTTTGATGTAGTTAAAGGCAAAAAACCATCGGCCTTGGCATTTTGTATTGGTGCAGTAGTTGGTTTGGTGGCCATTACTCCAGCTTGTGGTTTTGTTACAATACCGCATAGTATTTTTATTGGTGTTGTCGCTGCCATTATTAGTAATGTAGTGGTCGATTTCAAAAATAAATCTTCTTTGCACGACACCTTAGATGTGTTTCCTTGTCATGGAGTGGGCGGAATGGTAGGTATGATTATGACAGGTATTTTTGCTAATGTGGCCTTAAATGCTGCAAATACAACTGGCAATGGATTGTTTTTTGGAGAAATAACTTTGTTTTTGGCACATATCAAGGCCTTAGTTATCGTATGTGTATTTGCTTTTGGCGGTTCGTATGCCTTGCTTTGGATAACAGACAAAATTTCGCCAATGAAAGTTTCACAAGAAGCAGTAAAACATGGCCAAGATTTGAGCCAGCATGGAGAAAAATTGTAGTTTGATGTGGTTTTTTTTAAAAAATTAAGGAGAATAATTAATAATATAGTCCACATAAGTATCTTTCTGATATAACCATAATAGATGCTACTCAATGTGTAGAATCCTTAGCTATTAGTAGTTTTGAAAAAGTGTAAAATTTGCCAATTTTTAACCTTTTTTAGGAGCAAAGTATTTACAGGGCATTCCCTGTAAATACTTTGTTCCTCTATTTTTATATCTTTATCGCCTTTGTTAGATTTATCATTCTCTCCATCGTTTGTAACTGGACAGGTTCAAAAATCGTATGTAGCGATTTTAATCCAAGATATACATAAAAAGTCCTTTTATTTTATAGCCTAGTAGTATAAGAGTAACAACTATCCTTAGTGTTGCTTTGCTAACACTACATAAATGAATGGTATAGAAATTGATTTTATAGACCAAAAAAATGAATAAAAGAGTAAAGATAGATTTGTTTACTTGTTAAACATTTTGTATTTTTGTAGGGTAGTCAATCAAAAAAAATTGAATATAGCAGCCGAAAATCTTA
This sequence comes from Cytophagales bacterium, assembly GCA_013297755.1. Lineage (GTDB taxonomy): Bacteria > Bacteroidota > Bacteroidia > Cytophagales > UBA9547 > REAG01. The sequence goes on along the minus strand of JAAFIH010000001.1, from coordinate 206,030 downwards.
AAAAATATCTTCAAGGATATTATATTGAACTAAATATGGCACAAATACTGAAAATACCACCGTCTGATATTGATAAAATATTAGACCGAATAAATGAAATAAAACTAATGATTGAAGAGCTTGAAAAAGAGGGTAAATAGCCCTTATTAATCTAACAAAATAAAATAAATATGGAATCAGCGATAAGAGTTCAAATAAAAAAGGTAAAACGTATGAGATTCAATATTAACAAAGGCGATAAATACCTCAAAGAAGTTCAAAAACTTCAACTATTATCTCAAAATTGTGCAGAAGAAGACAAGGATTTTGTGGCAAACGAGCTTCTTTTACACGTTGATAAAAGTTTGTCTGATATGAAAAATTTTTTGATAGAATATAAAAATAAAAAATCAGCTCCAATTATTCAAATCGACAATCAACAGTATGACATGCGTAACTGGGCCACTATATCCCAATATGCAAAAATATTTGGCTATAAAAGTGTACAAGCCCTGAGTAATAAAATCTCTAGAGGTGCTATCGCTCAAACAGATATAGTTTATATTCCGGCACTTGATATTAAATTGATTAGATTACCCTAATTAAAATACCATCTATTCACCTAACCAATCGCAAAGAGGTTCTACGGATGAGTAATAAATTGTAGTTTTCAACTGCATAATAAATCCTTAGCTATTAGTAGTTTTAAAAGAGAGCAAGATTTGCCAATTTTTAACCTTTTTTAGGAACAAAGTATTTACAGGGCATTCCCTGTAAATACTTTTCAATTAAACTTTTAATTCTAATAGTTTTTTAAGAGCCATCCATTCATCTCTCAATCGAGCTGCAGTTACAAATTCTAAGTCTTTGGCAGCTTTTTCCATATCTTTTTGAGTTTTGTTGGCCAGTTTTTCTAAATCTTTTTTACTCATATAGCTCACTACAGGGTCGGCAGCAATGCTTACTGCCATTTCGTCTACATCTCTATAATTTTTTGAATCAAACTTAGCATCGGCAGCTTTGGTTTGTGCCAGTATCGACTCTTTAGATTTGATGATAGTTTGAGGTGTAATATTGTTGAGCCTGTTATGTTCCATTTGTATGCTTCTACGTCTGTTGGTTTCGTCTATGGCATTTTGCATAGATCCAGTTACTTTGTCGGCATACATTACTACATGTCCTTTGTCGTTTCGGGCAGCCCGTCCAATGGTTTGAATCAAAGATCGAGTGTTTCTCAAAAAACCCTCTTTGTCGGCATCCATGATGGCCACAAGTACAACCTCAGGTAGGTCGAGCCCTTCTCTCAGCAAGTTTACACCTACCAAAACATCAAAAATGCCCAATCTTAATTCTCTCAATATCTCTACTCTATCCAATGTTTTTACTTCAGAATGTATATATCGAGTATTGATACCTGCATTTTGTATATAATTGGCCAACTCTTCGGCCATTCTTTTGGTTATGGTTGTAACTAAAATTCGTCCACCAGCTTTTTTACACTTTTCTATTTCTTCTAATAAATTAGGTATTTGATCTTGCGAGGGCCTCACTTCTATCAATGGGTCGAGCAGACCTGTTGGTCGTATAATTTGTTCTACTACTACACCATCGCATCTTTGCAATTCATAATCGGCAGGAGTTGCACTTACATATACAGTTTGATGTTGCATGGCTTCAAACTCGTTGAAAGTCAAGGGTCTGTTGTCCATAGCGGCTGGCAACCTAAAACCATACTCTACCAAATTGACTTTTCGAGACCTATCGCCCCCCCACATAGCTCTTATTTGCGAAATTGTAACATGGCTTTCGTCTATCACAGTCAAATAATCATCTGGAAAATAATCTAGTAGGCAAAATGGCCGCTGCCCAGTGTCTCGTCTATCAAAATATTTTGAATAATTTTCAATACCAGAGCAATAGCCCAGTTCGCCCATCATTTCTAAATCAAATTCAGTGCGTTCTTGCAATCTTTTGGCTTCAACAAATCGCTGTTGCTGTTCAAAATATTTGATTTGAAGTCCTAAATCTATCCTAATTTCATTCATGGCTACGCTCAAAGCATCTTTGCCAGTTACAAAAAGGGCAGCAGGGAAAATACTGATTTGGTCTTCGTCAGCAATTTTTTTGCCTGATTCTGGTTCTATTCTTTGTATTTTTTCTATTTCATCGTCAAAAAAAATAATACGATAAGCAAAATCTGCATACGCAGGAAAAATATCTACTGTATCGCCTTTTACTCTAAAATTACCATGTTTAAATTCGGCCATAGTTCGGCTATAAAGAATTTCTACAAGGGCATACAAAAATCTATTTCGTCCAAAAATATCGCCTTTTTTGATTTTTATGGTTAATTTACTAAACTCTTCGGGATTTCCAATACCATAAATACACGAAACAGATGCTATCACAATGACATCTCTTCGGCCAGATACTAAGGCAGAAGTAGCACTCAATCGCAATTTTTCAATCTCTTCGTTGATGGCCAAATCTTTTTCGATGTATGTGCCAGTAGAGGGCAAAAAAGCCTCTGGTTGATAATAATCGTAATATGAAATAAAATATTCTACGGCATTGTTGGGAAAAAATTGCTTAAACTCTCCATAAAGTTGGGCAGCCAGTGTTTTGTTGTGGCTTAAAATAAGTGTTGGTCTTTGTGTTTGTTGAATGAGGTTTGCTATCGTAAAAGTTTTGCCTGTACCAGTAGCTCCTAATAAAACCTGACAAATGTCTCCATTATTGGTGTTTTTTACCAATTCGGCTATGGCTTTAGGCTGATCTCCTGTGGGTTTATATTCAGATACGAGCGAAAAAGGCATAATAGATTTATTATAATTTAATTATTACAAGTATAACTTATAACCCTTTTACAAACAAAAGAGTTTCAATTTTGAAACTCTTTTGTTTGTATTCTTCATATAATTAAATCTCTATAACTATCGTTTATCAAACTTATGATGTTTTGCACCTTTTCCTTTTTGTAGATGTCTTTTGGAGGTATTTAGTTTTTTAGACTCTCTGGCATCCAATTTGCCAGGTATGGTGTATTCGACTTTTATATTTATCATAAAATAGCTGTCTAAAATTTTGCCTTTAGAGTAAGATCTCAAGTCGTCACTTGTGCGTGCAGGCAATCCTTCGAGCGGGTATCTATCTGATAAAGCTAAATCTAGCTGGGTAATGTCTGGTCTTGTGCGGTCGGGATAATGTGAATTTGAAGCGACATCATCCAAATTATCAGTAAAAGAATTATTAAAAGTTACATCAAAACCTAAATCAAATAATCGATTTAATTGTACTCTTGCACCAGCACCATACATGATTACAGGGGTAAAAATGCTATAACTTTCTCCATTTTGTTTTTCTAATGAAGTTTTGGCAGATCTTAAACTGTATGTTTTTCCATTCAATTCAGTTGTTGGGTTGTAGTACATTAATCCAACGCCAACAATAAGATAAGGGTTGATACCAAAAATGCCACTATTATTTACTATGGCACCTTCTACAATATGATTTCTTTTGGAAGGAAAAATATCAAAAGTACCAAAGGCCTCAAGAGCCAACGTGTTGGTTCTAAAATTTAGACCTCTTTCATAACGGCCAGAGCCGCCATTTTCTACAGGAGAATCTGAACTTTTATCATCTGCTGTCATGACAGCATGGCGTAGCAAAGCACCAACGCAGAATCTTGGGCTTATTCTGTATCTACTTCCAACATTGATTTGATAGTTCATAGCTTTGAAGCTATGTTCTGTACTGCTCAATTCTCCATAATATGAACAAGAACCAAGTCCTAGCTGTATGGTAATTGGATGATAACCAGAGGTTAATTTGACAGTTGCTGCCGAAATTTTTGGAGTTACTTGTGCAAAAACTAGACTGAATTTTGCAAAAATTAGGACGATTATTAAGTATCTTATTTGCTTCATATTACAAATATATAAACAAATAGTAATAAAAAAAATATTTTTAAAAATAAATTGAGGGATGTTTTTAAATTTATTTAAAAACATCCCTCAAAAGATAAAAACAGATTAATAAAATTATTTTTGCTCTTGTTGTTGTTGTGGAGCTGCTGGTTGCTGAAAACCAGATTCTTGAGCTCTTTCGATATTTGGACTATTAAGTTCTACCTGGCCAGTGCCATCTCTATCTATAATAAAATTGGTTGCCAAGCAACTTACCAACAACACTATGGCTAGTCCCCAAGTGATATTTTCTAATAAATCGCCTTTTTTGTTGGCACCTACCAAATAATTCATGCTCGAACCAAAGGCTGCTCCAGACCCACCTGATGACTTTGAACTTTGCAATAACACTACTAAAACTAAAAATAAACAAATAAATGCAATAAAAATTAAAGCTACCGTGAACATGATGATATATTATAAGGAATGATAAGATTGTATTAAAATAATTTTATCCGCAAAATAAGTTTCTTTTTCTGGATTTTTCAAAATTAATTTATTATATATTTCTATTGCCTTATCATATTTTTTTTGCTTTATCAAAATGTTGGCATAATTTTCTGTAATAAACTCAGATGGCATTGTGCTAGTTTTTGATAAATCGGTCTTGTTTGTTTCTACAAAATTATTACTTAATCTATTGATTACTGGTTCATCTTCAAGGAATTTTTGTATAATGAGTTGCTGCACATCAGGAGTGGCTTTTTCGGTCTCTTGCTGTATTCGATACGCTAAAAACTCATCCACTGCATCTACTTTGCTGGCTTTTGGGGTGTGGCCAAATGTGGATATATGCACATAAAATTTTGATTCAAATCTCAAAAATTCTTCTTTTGGACTTTCGATATTTTGCTCTTCGATATTTGTATTTTCTAGAAAATTAAATTCATTTGTAGGTATCAAATCTACTGAAATATCTGCTTCAGCATTTGTTTGTTTATATGTTTCGTTTTCAGAAAATTGATTTTCTTCTGTAAATGAATCATTGGTAACTAATACATGATCGTTTGCTAATTGTGTTAAAAAAGCCTCTTTTTCAACCTCAAACTCCGAATTTCTTGTACTTGGATTTACTGTTATTTGAGTGCCATTATTAATGATTTTATCATTTACAATTTGTGTTAAATAGGTATCTTTTTCAACCTCAAACTCTGAATTTTCTCTTGTTGGATTTACGGGTATTTCTGTAATTTCATCTATTAATTTATCTTTAAAATGAGCGTCTAAAAATGTAAAATCTTCGATTTTTTCTATTTTTAGTGGCTTGTGGTGTTGATGAATTAGTTTTTTAAGATAGGCTCTATTAGGAGCAAAAAGTGCAGCTTTTCGTAGTTTTTTGTCTGCAAACATCGATTGAGATGCGATTTCAGATTTTGCAATTAATATTTTAGTAATGGCATCAAATTCAAAAGCAGTGGACACGGTAGATAGTGCCTCTTTTTGTGATACAGCCTTGCTATTATCAACTAAAATATCAATATATATGTCTTTTTGCATGGTTTTAAATACTGCTTAATTCTACTTTCCGTAAAATATATCTTGAAATAATGTTGAAAATTAATACAATTAAAAACAAAACCAAAGCCACAAACATAAGAGCTGAATCATACATTGGTATAGACAACATTTCTCCATAATTGTTGGCAATAAGCGAAGGCATAGGGTAGACAGGATCAAATACAGATTTGGGTACCATAGCTACATTACCAGTAACCATAATGACCGACATGGTTTCGCCAAAAGCTCTAGAAAATGCGATAACAACTGCCGAAACTACACCTGGGCCTGCTTTTCGTAACATTACTAATTTGGTAGTTTGCCATTGTGTAGCTCCAAGAGCGAGCGAGGCATCTCTTAACTCTTGTGGAATAGTTTTGAAAAGCTCTATTAATAATTGTAAAATAACAGGAAAAACAGATACAGCCAGCACTATTCCCCCTGCCAAGGCCGTGTACCCAGAGGTCTGAACTCCAAAAAATGGAGCAATAAAATCTCTAATAAATGGTACTATCAAAATGATACCCCAAACGCCAAATATTACTGAAGGAATACCCGCAAGCACATCTACAACAGGGCGAACAAATCTTACTATTTTGTAATTTGCATATTCGGTAAGATAAATAGCGGCCAACACACATGGTGGTACTGCTATAATCATGGCCAATACTGTAACATAAAGTGTACCAATAATAAAAGAAAATATGCCAAATTTCATCTTACCAGGCATCCATTCTGATGACAACAATAAATCATAAGAACGAAATTGGGTTAATAAATTGATGGATTTGCTATACAAACCAAAGCCAATAAAAAAAGTAAAAGATAGGCAAAAAAACACACAAAAAAGCATTACTTTTTTTGCATTTTTATCTATCCATAATCTACTTGCTAATGACATATTTATTATAAATCTAAGTCTAAAAATGAAATTTTAAATAAGCTATTACCAAATACCAAATTTAATTTTTAAAGTCTTTCATTGATTATTGGACTTTAAACAGTATCCTAAAAAAGATTTCAAAAAAATAATTTTTTAGAAATAAACCTTCAATAAATCTCACTTTGAACGATACAAAAATATACAAAAACTAAGATTTATAAAAGGAAAGTTTAAAAAATAAGCGTGGATGAAAATAAACAAATTTATGTCATTTACATAAATATTTTTAAATGCCTTTATCTTAGACTTTCTCCAAAAGGGAAAGTTAATCTGATTCATAAGTAAACGACATTGGTATATAAATTTTAAAAAAAAGTTGTTGAATTAAAAATTACTATTAATTTTGCATTCATAATTTTATTTAAAAACGCAAAACTAAGCTTTCGCATCCACAGTTTTGCTCGTTCAATTTTCTTTTATTTATAGCTATTCATGCTACATTATTCTATTTTATTTTAATCCATTTTATATGTATAACATCGAGGAGCTCAACCTCAAACTTATTTCTGAACTCAAGGAGATTGCAGAAAAATTAGACGTTAAAAATAGTAAAAAACTATCCAAAGAAGAGCTAGTTTACAAAATACTAGACCAACAAGCCATCAATCCTGAGGCTGTAGCATCAGAAACTAGCAGTCCTAGAACATCTGCCATACGACCACGTACACGCAATACAGGAGCTGATAACATCAAAAATACAGTAGCTGCTGCCGCTGCCGATATTGTAGAAACTACTACACCCACCGAAAAGCCATCGACACCTGCTTTTATAAAACCAAAATCGACACCACAACCCATGGTGCAGAAAGAAAAATTGATTTTGAAAGTAGACGACAATTTTGAGCCTGTGTCGAAACCAGCTGAAAACCCAACAGAACAAATAAATACTGAAAACCAACCCTCTTTGATTCCCAAAAGAGAACGAAATAGGCCAAACGAAGCCAATGGAAATGGAGATGCCTCTGCTGCATTTAATTCTAATCCAAACCAAAATTCAAACCAAAATCCAAACGCTAATCGAGTACCAAAACCTACACGTGAATTTGATGGTGCTATCATGAACGAAGGGGTTTTAGAAATTATGTCTGAAGGATATGGTTTTTTACGCTCTTCTGATTATAATTATCTTGCTAGCCCAGATGATATATATGTGTCTGCATCGCAAATAAAATTATTTGGACTCAAAACTGGCGATACTGTAAAAGGCCAAGTGCGTCCACCCAAAGAAGGTGAAAAATATTTTGCATTGTTGCGTGTAGAAACCGTCAATGGTAAAACTACCGAAGAGGTTAGAGATAGGATTCCATTTGAATTCTTGACGCCACTTTTTCCACAAGAAAAACTACATTTAAGTACCAAAGCTAGCTTGATGAGTACCAGAATTTTAGATCTATTTGCTCCCATAGGCAAAGGTCAGCGTGGGATGATTGTAGCTCAGCCAAAAACTGGAAAAACAGTTTTACTCAAAGAAATAGCCAACGCCATAGCCGAAAACCACCCAGAAGTGTATCTAATAGTACTTTTGATAGACGAGCGACCAGAAGAGGTTACAGATATGCAACGCAGTGTAAAAGCCGAAGTTGTGGCCTCAACTTTTGATGAACAGGCCGAAAGACACGTAAAAGTATCTTCTATTGTACTAGAAAAAGCCAAGCGATTGGTAGAATGTGGCCACGATGTGGTTATATTGCTTGATTCTATTACTCGATTGGCTCGAGCCTATAATACTGTGGTGCCTAGTTCGGGCAAAATACTTTCTGGTGGTGTCGATGCAAACGCACTACACAAACCAAAAAGATTTTTTGGAGCTGCAAGAAATATCGAAAATGGAGGCTCTCTTACCATTATTGCTACTGCTTTGATAGAAACAGGCTCAAAAATGGATGAAGTTATTTTTGAAGAATTTAAAGGTACAGGCAACATGGAACTACAATTAGATAGAACCTTGGCCAATCGCAGAATTTATCCAGCCATAGATGTACCAGCTTCTGGCACAAGAAAAGAAGATTTATTGATGTCGCCCGAAGAGCTACAAAGGGTATGGATTCTAAGAAAATATATGAGCGATATGAATGCTAAAGAATCTATTGATTTCTTACTTGATAGAATGAGAGGTACAAAATCAAATGAAGAGTTTTTGGCCACCATGAATGGTTGAAAATAGCCATTAATCAACTAAAATTTAAAAAACCTTGCACTTTATTTCGATAAAAGACAAGGTTTTTTTGTTGCTATTAATCAATGGTAATAATGGCATCTGGTTTGTAATCGTGCAATACAATCATACTGCTCATGTTGCCAATTTCTTCGATTTGGCTTAGTTTTTGCACAATTAAGGTATGGTATTTTTCAATATCTTCAATAATAATTTTTACCAAAAAATCTCCCTGGCCAGTTACATTATATACTCCCAAAACTTCGGGTAGGGCAGTGATTTTTTTTACAAAACTCTCCAACTGACCTACTTTGTGGCTCGACAAAGTAATATTTACAAATATAGTAACTCCCAAACCAAGCTCTTTGGTATTGAGTTTGGCATGGTAACTTTTCAAAATATTTGACTGTTCGAGTTTTTTTACTCGCTCAAGCGTTGGTGCTGGTGATAATCCAATTTCTTTGGCCAATTGAGAATTAGTAATATTACTATCGATTTGCAATAATTCTAAAATTTTCTTGTCAATTTTATCGAGTTTTATTGTCATTGTAATTGTTATTTTGACAAAATTAAGAAATAAACACTTAAAATATACAAATAATATTTTGAAAAATGTATATTTGAAATTAATATACAAAATAAATTTTGGAAATTACATCTCAAATTATTTATTTTTTTAGACTTATAAGAATCAAGAATCTGATTATTTTATTGATTTTACAATATTTTTGTAGAATTTTCTTAATTGGTTCGCCATCCGAAATGGGAGCTATCGTTGTAGAAAAAGAAATTTTTATCTTATCGTTTTGCACATTATTAGTAGCTGCCGCAGGATATATTATCAACGATTATTACGACATAAAAATAGATTTAATCAACAAGCCCGAAAGTGTCATTATTGGTAAATTTATTTCAAGGCGAAACTCATTTATATTGCAATTAAGCCTTAATTTATTGGCTTTATTATTGGCTGTTTTTGTGCTTTCAATAAAAGTAGGATTTTTTATTTTATTTTGCGAAATATTACTTTGGTATTATTCCAATAGATTAAAACGTACATCTATTCTTGGCAATATAACTATCTCATTACTAGCTTTTTGTAGTGTTTATATTTTGGCACTTTATTATAAAACAAACCAAGATTATATTCTTTTTTACAGTCTTTTTTCTTTTGTAATTACTTATATGAGAGAGCTTACCAAAGATATAGAAGACATCAAAGGCGATGAAAGCTACAATAGCCAAACATTACCTATAAAATTAGGTGTACCTAAAACAAAAGTTATATTACATATCGTAAGTTTGATTACTATTTTGGTATTGATCTATTTAAGAAACAATATTAATGTGATTCATTATATTTTACTTAATATCATGACGATAATATTACTTATATTCGTGAATATAAAGTACTACTATGCAGACAAAAAAAATGATTTTACAGTGATTACAAAAATTCTAAAATGGACGATGATTTGGGGTATTTTAACGATGATATTTGTGTAAGAATATATTATTTATAAAAAATATATTCTTACACAAAATTTTGAATTAAACAGATGCTTTCATCACAAATAATCCTTTGAAATAAGATTTATATCCAAATAGTAATATCAGATGTGCTAAAAACATAAGAATAGAAATTGGTAAACCCTCAAGCCCTAAAAACACATGAAACAGCATGATATTTAATGTTATTGGAAACAATACCAACAAAACCAAAGGCATATACAACCCAGTAAGTAGTAAGAATCCACCAATAACCTCCAAAGATTTGAGAAATGGAAAGAAATACCCAGATTGAACCAAAGCACCAACAAAATTACCTGCCATACCTTGCATAGGTGGCATAGATATAAATGGAATAAAAGCATTTAAACCAAACACAAAGAATATTACTCCCAGCAATAATCTTGAAATCAAAGTTACAGTTTTCATATATTTATACATTTTACTTTGCATTTATATACTATATTTACAATAAAAAGTTATTGATTTGCGTTTTTAATATCATTATTGATAAGACATTTTTTTTGAAAAGTTTGAAACAATTTTTAATTACATTCAATTTTAAAACTATATTTTAGAAATTATATGAAACTACTTGCTAATTGTTTTTTAATTGCAACCTTAATTTCAAACAACTATATATCAGCACAACAAAAAAAACAACCAAAAAATATGGAAAATAAAGAAATTATTACTCTTGGAGCAGGTTGTTTTTGGTGTGTAGAGGCTGTATTTTTGCAAGCCAAAGGTGTGCAAAAGGTTGTTTCTGGCTACATGGGCGGGACTTTGAAAAATCCAACATATAAAGATATTTGTACTGGCGAAACTGGCCACGCTGAGGTAATTCAGGTAACATATAATCCTGAAATCATAAGCACAAAAGATGTTTTAGAAATTTTTTGGAAAACACACGACCCCACTACCCTCAATAGACAAGGCAACGATGTAGGCACACAATATCGCTCGGCTATTTTTTATCATAGCGAAGTTCAAAAAAATATATCTAGCCAGTTGAAAAAAGAACTTGAAGCATCTGGAGCATATTCTAAACCTCTAACAACAGAAATTGTGGAAGCATCTACATTTTATGAAGCCGAAAATTATCATCAAAATTACTACAATCTCAATGGCTCGCAACCTTATTGCTATTTTGTAATCAAACCCAAAATAGAAAAATTCAGAAAAGTTTTTCCTGAGAAAGTTAAGTAAACTTAAAAAAAATACTGTTTCATTCGTTTAAACTTAACAATTTTGTTTAAATGTAAGGCAAATATAGTAAGATTGTTGGCCGATTTTTTAGCTGATAGGGTGTCAGTTAAACAACGGCTTGGCATTAGGTAGGGTTTATTCTCCTATTTACAGCTTTGTGGTAGCCAAAATTTCAGTACTCTGAACTAACTTTTGTGCTGAAAAGGCCGTCCATGCCAATCTGTAAAACATTGGTGGCAATGTTACCGGACGACCTAATATTTAAAAAATAATTGAATTTAAGTTTGGAAATAGTTGTCTGTATAGTTAACTTTGTATTGTGACTTACGATAGACAGGTAATTGCTTATAAAAACTACTTTCTCGACTTTTATGAAGAACTTCCCGAAAACGTCCAAGCTAAAATTGAGTAGACTTTGAATTTAATTCGAGTAACGCAACAAGTTCCAGAAAAGTATTTTAAGCATTTGGAGGGAACTAAAGGACTTTATGAAATTCGAGTTGAAGTTGCTAGTAATATTTATCGTATTTTTTCATTCTTCGATAAAGGAAATTTAGTAGTGCTTGGAAACGCTTTTCAAAAGAAAACTCAAAAGACCCCAAAACAAGAATTAGAAAAAGCAATTAAAATAATGGAGGAATATCAAAATGAAAACAAAGAGTAATATTACGACTTTAGACGAAATACTTGACAAAAAGTATGGTAAAAAAGGAAACCCAAAACGAGAAGAATGGGAACTGCAATTTGAGGGATTTAGACTTGGTGTTTTACTTGAACAAGCCAGAACAAAACTAAATTTGACTCAAGAAGAATTAGCGGATAAGTGTGGAACAAATAAATCATACATTTCACGTATCGAAAATAATTCATCAGACATTCGCCTTTCGACACTTATGAAAATAATTCAACAAGGACTTGGCGGACAGCTGAAATTGACGCTCCAACTCTAGCGACAAATCATACTACACAAAACATTCAGCCATCTAGCAAAAAAAAGCCCTGAAATAAAGCCCCGACCTACAAATTAGATTGCTTTTTTTATTTAAAATTGATGATTGAAACTCATTTTACCTACATTTTTTTTTTGAAAAATAATCATATATTTGTTTTTAAATGTAAGGCAAATATAGTAAGATTGTTGGCCGATTGTTTAACTTATAGGGTGTCTGTTCAACACGGTTTTGGCAAAAAAGCTGGTTCAGGGCTTAAATGAAGATTTGTGCTTCTATTCAAGTTTAATGTTGATAGATAGTTTAGTGCTTCGACATTCGCTTCTTTGCCAAACGCCAAACCGATTTACAACACAAAGATTAAAACATAAAAGCCTTGTTTGACAAATGGTAAATTAGTCGTAAATTTGAAACTAATTTAAACTAAAATGGTAATTGCAAATCCAATATATGATGTAGTTTTTAAGCGAATGATGGAAAACGAGCGAGTAGCTAAGTTTTTCATTGGTACAAAATGGTAAATTAGTCGTAAATTTGAAACTAATTTAAACTAAAATGGTAATTGCAAATCCAATATATGATGTAGTTTTTAAGCGAATGATGGAAAACGAGCGAGTAGCTAAGTTTTTCATTGGTACATTATTGGAACAAAGCATTGAAATGGTTGAAGTAAAACCTCAAGAGTTTACCTACACAGACGAATTGGCAGGACTCTCAGTTTTTAGACTTGATTTTATTGCTACTATAAAAACCGATACTGGTGAACTCAAAAAAGTGTTAATTGAAATTCAGAAAGCAAAAAATCAAATTGATTTGATGCGTTTCAGAAACTATCTGGCAGAGCAGTATAAAAAAGAAGATAATGTAGATAACGAAAAAGTTATTTTACCGATTACCACCATTTATATTTTAGGATTTACATTGCCAGAGATAGCAACTTCTTGCTTAAAAGTTGAGCGAAATTATAAAGACCAAATTAACAAAACTACCATAGAAACTAAAAGTGATTTTGTAGAGAAACTGACCCATGACAGCTATATAGTTCAGGTAGAAAGAATTACAGACAGGTACCAAACTCGATTGGACAAACTATTGAGCATATTTGAGCAAAAGAACTTTGTGGATGACAAGAAAATTATCAAGGAATTTACACATGTAGTAGATATAGAAGAAATAAAAATTGCAACTGATATTTTACATCATTCAGGTACAAATTCGGAGGAGAAAAAGAAAATTGAAACCGAACAAGAGGCTTGGAGGACAGTAAATGCAATGTTTGAAGATAAAGAGAAAAAGTATCTACAAAAACTAAAGGAGAAAGACCAAGCATTGACAGCGAAAGACCAGTTAATTGCTGAATTAATGAAAAAACTGAACGAAAAGAAATAATACGGCACTCAACATGGTATTTATTAATGAAAGGGTTTTGTTTGTAGGTCGTAGTTTAGCTCTCGCTTAGCTTCTCTCGTTGGACAATTTCGTAGCCCTGCTCCCATTCCTTCACAAATACCTGCATTTTATATGCCGTGTTTGGAATCCTTAATCATAAAAAAATGAAAATAGAAATCAGGCAGATTAGTAACCTCGAGAGTAACTTGGTAATAGGCTTATTTAACAAATATCGAATATTTTACAACCAAGAATCTAACATTGAACTTGCAAAAAAATATATTCAAGATAGGTTGAACAGCCATGAATCCATCATTTTTGTTGCTTTTTTAGAAAATGAGAATATAAAAACACCTATTGGATTTACTCAACTTTATCCAAATTACTCATCAATCAGAGCTATAAAAAACTGGACATTAAATGACTTGTATGTAGAACAAGAATTTAGAAAAATGGGAGTTGGAGAACTTTTGATAAACAAAGCAATAGAATTTGCTGAGACTAAAAAGGCAAAAAAACTTGAACTTTCTACTGGAATTGACAACAAAACAGAACAAGGACTATATGAAAAAATCGGATTTGTAAGACAAAAACCAGACACAGAATATTATACCTATACATTTGATTTACAACACAAAAATTAAAGATTAAAAGCCAAGTTTGAAAAATGGTAAATTAGTCGTAAATTTGAAACTAATTTAAACTAAAATGGTAATTGCAAATCCAATATATGATGTAGTTTTTAAGCGAATGATGGAAAACGAGCGAGTAGCTAAGTTTTTCATTGGTACATTATTGGAACAAAGCATTGAAATGGTTGAAGTAAAACCTCAAGAGTTTACCTACACAGACGAATTGGCAGGACTCTCAGTTTTTAGACTTGATTTTATTGCTACTATAAAAACCGATACTGGTGAACTCAAAAAAGTGTTAATTGAAATTCAGAAAGCAAAAAATCAAATTGATTTGATGCGTTTCAGAAACTATCTGGCAGAGCAGTATAAAAAAGAAGATAATGTAGATAACGAAAAAGTTATTTTACCGATTACCACCATTTATATTTTAGGATTTACATTGCCAGAGATAGCAACTTCTTGCTTAAAAGTTGAGCGAAATTATAAAGACCAAATCAACAAAACTACCTTAGAAACTAAAAGTGATTTTGTAGAGAAACTGACCCATGACAGCTATATAGTTCAGGTAGAAAGAATTACAGACAGGTACCAAACTCGTTTGGACAAACTATTGAGCATATTTGAGCAAAAGAACTTTGTGGATGACAAGAAAATTATTAAGGAATTTACACATGTAGTAGATATAGAAGAAATAAAAATTGCAACTGATATTTTACATCATTCAGGGACTAATTCGGAGGAGAAAAAGAAAATTGAAACCGAACAAGAGGCTTGGAGAACAGTAAATGCTATGTTTGAAGATAAAGAGAAAAAGTATCTACAAAAACTAAAGGAAAAAGACCAAGCATTGACCGAGAAAGACCTATTAATTGCTGAATTAATGAAAAAACTGAACGAAAAGAAATAATACGGCACTCAACATGGTATTTATTAATGAAAGTGTTTTGTTTGTAGGTCGTAGTTTAGCTCTCGCTTAGCTTCTCTCGTTGGACAATTTCGTAGCCCTGTCTTTCATTCCTTCACAAATATCCAGACAGTTATGTTCTATTTTAGCGAACCAATCAGACAAAAAAACATTAATGAAAGAGGAAATAAATTTTAAGATTTTATCAGTAAATGATATTAGAGAAATCTCTATACTTGGACAACAACTGAATTCTCAACTGACTGTTTATCAGGTACAAGATTTTTTAAAAGAAATGTTTACATATTCCTCTTACAAGTGTTTTGGACTTTTTTATAATGAAAATCTGATTGGAATTTCAAGTGGGTGGATAACAGTTCGTTTATATTCAGGTAAACAACTTGAAATAGATAATGTAATTATTGATAAAACTTTACAATCTAAAGGATTAGGGACGATTTTCATGAACTATATAGAAATGTGGGCAAAAAATAATAATTGTAAAACTTTGGAACTAAACACATATATTCAAAACGCAAAATCTCATAAGTTTTATTTCAATACAGGATTTTCTATTTTAGGATTCCATTTTTGGAAACAAATTTAGGTGAAAATAATAGAAATAATATTTATTAACTATGATTGAAAAAGCAATTAACAGACTAGATTTCTTATGCAAAATCATTCCAGATTTATTAAGAAGTATTGAAAAAAGTGCATTGAATGAAAAAACAAGCTCAGAAAAATGGAGTAAAAAGGAAATTATAGGACACCTAATAGACAGTGCAACAAATAATCATCAGCGTTTTATAAGAACACAATTTGAGAACAGACCCAAAATATCTTATTCCCAAAACGATTGGACCAAATATAATTTTTATCAACAAATCGACAGCAATCAAATTATTGGTTTCTGGACAATTTATAACAAGCAATTGATTGAGCTATTTAAAAAAATACCAAATGAAAATTTACAATTAGAGTGTTTGGTTGGCGAAAACTATTTAACACTTGAATACTTGATTAACGATTATGTCGAACATTTGGAGCATCATCTCAAGCAAATAGTTACGTATTAGTAAATTAATAAAGATGTAGCAATGTACAAAAAAACGGTACACAACATCCAGCCATCTAGCGAAAAAAAAGCCCTTAAAAAAAGCCCTGACCTACAACTTAGATGTGGACTTTTTTTTGTTTGCTAATGTTGATTGAGACCCATTTTACCTACATTGTTTTTTTTGAAAATTAATCATATATTTGTTTTTAAATGATTGGCAAATATAGTAAAATTGTTGGCTGATTGTTTAACTGATAGGGTATCAGTTAAACGTTGGTTTGGCAAAAATGGGGCAAAAGTGCTACATTGAACTTTGGAATATAAATGGGGCTTTTGTACTTATTTGGGCTTTAATGCTAAGATTTACTCTTTTTCGATAAGCGTTTTCGTTAAATGCAACCAATTTTAGTTAAAACAAGTATAAATATTTAATTTACTATTAAAATTTACACTCATGTCGAAAAATAAGTTACTTATTTCTGCTATTTCAATGTTTTTTTTGAGTTCTTGTAAAATTGTAAATCAAGATGAGGTAGCCGTAAAGCGAACTATGGGTAAAATAAAACCTATTGTTTATGGGCCTGGACCAAGGTTTTTCAATCCCTTTGTTGCCACTATTATTACTGCTCCTGTAAGGACAGTTAATTTGCAAATAAATATGATTTTGCCCTCCAAAGAAGGGTTGAATATCAATGCAGAAATTTCTATTTTGTACAAAATAAAAACGGAAGAGTTGCCCAAAATACTATCTCAGATAGGGTTTGGATTTGAAAACGAATTGATAAGTCCAGTTTTTAGGTCGGCTGCCGCTGATATATGTTCACGATTTGATGCAAAAGATATGCACAGTTCTAAAAGAGCCGAAATTGAAGTGCAAATTAAATCGCAAATGGAAGAAATTTTGGAGCCACGTGGATTTATCATAGAGCGTGTAATGATGAAATCTATTGTGATGCCTGATGGTTTGGCCAAAGCCATAGAAGAGAAATTGCAAGCCGAACAAGATGCTCTGAGGATGGAATTTATTAAAGACAGAGAACGAAAATCGGTAGAAATCAAGCAAATTCAGGCTGAGGGCGACAAACAATCAAAAATTATTGCAGCCGAGGGTTTTAAGCGTACTCTAGAACTAGAAGCCGAAGGCAAAGCAAATGCACTAAAAACAGAAGCTGATGCTGTAATGAAATCAAACGAGCTGATAAATAAAACCTTGAATCCAGCTGTATTAAAATATAAATCAATACAAGCACTGGATAATTTGGCCAAATCCCAAAACTCTAAAATTATCATAACAGATGGCAAAATGCAACCTTTGTTGAATATAGATAAGTAATAAAAATTGATTTATTTTTTTAAATACATCATTTTAATCTATTTTTTTATCAGTCTTAAATTTTAACATTCCTAGTTTTAAAAGCAAATTCAATAGAGTTTGAGTTATTTATTGAAAAATATAAAATTTAATACTTTAGGAAACTTGAGAAAGTTATTTTAATCATTAAAGTCTAACCACAACCCCTCAGCAAAAGAGTAGGGCTTTTTATACTGGAAAATTAACACTTAAATTCAACTTTTTTGTTCTAAAAATAACTATAGGGCCTATTCTAAAATACTTTATCTATATTGAATTTTAAACATTATTTTAAGGATTTGTATTGCAAAATCAAATATTGAAACTAATTTTGAAAAAAAAATATATGGCAGGAAATATCACATTTAGTATGATTAAGCCCGATGCAGTGGCTGATAAGCACAATGGTGCAATTTTGAAAATGATTGAAGAGGCTGGTTTTAAAATTAAAGCTCTGAAAATGACTAATTTAACTGATGAACGAGCTGGGCAGTTTTATGAAGTTCACAAAGAAAGACCTTTTTATAACGATTTAAAAAAAGTGATGTGCAAAAGCCATATTGTAGCTATGGTTCTTGAAAAAGAAAATGCTGTGGCAGATTTTAGAAAATTAATTGGTGCAACTAATCCAGCCAATGCTGATGCAGGTACAATTCGCAAGTTATTTGCTCGTTCTTTAGAGTCAAATGCTATTCATGGTTCTGATTCAGATGAAAATGCACTATTAGAGGCTTCTTTCTTTTTTTCAAAAACCGAAATTTTTTAAATTATATTTTATATCAAGTAATAAACGATTAAAAAAAATGGGTCTTTTTTTGTTGGCAAATAAAGACCCAATTTTTTATTGTTAGTAAAAGTTAGAAACAACTAGCTTCAAATTTTTTAGTGCATTTTGGCAGTAAAAGGTTGTTTTAACATTATTTTTCCTTCAATTTCGGTAAGTTCGTGTAGTCTTTTGTAAACGGTATCTTCGTCAAAATATTTCAAAGCCATCACTACATAAATTTCAGCGTGCTTGGCTTCGCAAGCCCAAAGTCGATGATAAAATGTTTTTAATTCATTATCGGTAATATTTTCATAAATAATTTTGAATCGCTCAGCACCTCTGCACTCCAATAATGAAGCTAAAATTAATCGATCCATAAATCTCTCCTCTCGTCCATTGCGGCAAAGTGCAATCAATTCTTTAACATAAATGTCTTCTTCTATTTCATGTTTTAAGGCTACACCTTTGAGTTGCATGATATTATACACTTCTCTGAAATGCTCTAACTCTTCGATTGCTGTTTCGATTAAAAGCGGCATTATTTCGTTTCGATCGGGGTATTTGGCTACAAAACTGGTAGCTACAGCAGATGCTTTTCGTTCGCAATTGGCATGATCTTGCAAAAACGAAGGAAAATCTTGCAATACTTTTTGTATCCATCCTACGGGTGTAGGAGTTTTAATATCAACTCTTAATTTCAATTTTTTACTTAATTTTTTAGATGTATTTAATTAGAAGTTACTTTTGATGTTAAAAGTTTTGGAATATTTTACACTATTATCTAGCCCTCATTTTTATTTTTGATCTGGCAAATTTATTTTATTTAGAATTTTTCTTATCCAGTGTGATGGATAGCTTAACATTTGTGTTAGTAGCAAAAATGTAGCACTAAATAACATCAAAACAGGATAAAAAAAAGCATAAACGATAGTCCAAATACGATGAATGAGCGTTTTATTATCCGCCATTTTCTTGTTTTAATAAATCTAATAAATACTGGCCATATCCACTTTTTATCAAAGGTTGAGCAATTTTGGTCAATTGATGAGCATCAATAAACCCCATTCGATAGGCAATTTCTTCGATACAACCTACTTTTTGTCCTTGTCGTTCTTCAATTACTTGCACAAATTGGCCTGCTTGCATGAGCGATGTAAAAGTACCAGTATCGAGCCAAGCCACACCTCGGCTTAGTACCCCAACTTTGAGTTTGCCTTTTTCTAAATATTTTTTATTTACATCCGTTATTTCATACTCACCACGTGGGCTTGGTTTTAGTTCTTTTGCTATTTTTATTACTTCATTGTCGTAAAAATAAAGGCCTGGCACAGCATAGTTTGATTTAGGATGGGTTGGTTTTTCTTCGATAGACAAAACTTTATTTGATTTGTCAAATTCTACTACACCATATCTTTCTGGGTCGTTTACATGATAGGCATATACTACTCCACCTTCTGGTTTATTGTTTTCTTGTAATAGTTGAATCAAACCTGAACCATAAAAAATGTTATCACCAAGTACTAGAGCTACAGAGTCTTTACCAATAAAACTTTCGCCAATGACAAAAGCTTGTGCAAGTCCATTGGGCAAAGGTTGTTCGGCATACGAAAACTGACATCCCAGTGATTGTCCATCACCAAGTAATTTTTTGAAATGAGGCAAATCGTGAGGGGTCGAAATAATTAAAATTTCTTTGATTCCTGCCATCATCAATATAGATAGTGGGTAATAAACCATGGGTTTATCATAAACAGGCATGAGTTGTTTACTTACAGCAAGTGTTAGAGGATGTAAACGAGTACCAGAGCCTCCTGCTAAAATGATTCCTTTCATTGTATTTTTTTGCAAATATTATGAAAAATTATCTTTTAATAATAATATTTTATTTTGAATATATTTTTGTATGATTTCTTTGTTCATTTCAATAGCTCAATTTTTTTTGATAAAATCAACTTGTCTTGTGCAGATCTGGTTAATTTTAGGGCTTTTTGATAGTTTTCTTTTGCTAATTTATTGTCTATTTGGGTGTAAAGATATCCAAGTAAAGTATAATAAAAATGATTATTTTCTAGATGTAGTTTTTGAGCTTCGGGTATGGCAGTTTCATTTCCTTTTACTTTTGCCAAAGCGTAAGTTCTGTTTAGGGCTGCAATAGGGGAGTAGTCTATTTGAAGCAATTGGTTGTAGAGTTGTAAAATATGCTCCCATTTGTTTTCATTTCCCGTTTTTGTACAATGCCAGTAGGCTATCCTGGCTTCTAAGTGATATTTAGAAATTTCTTGTCCTTTGGCACTTTCTATCAAATATTGGTTTCCTTTGGCTATTAAATCTTCGTTCCATAAATCTCTGTTTTGGTCGTCATACAAAATAATTTCGTCTGATTCGTTTTTTCTAGCCTCAAATCGAGAGGCATGAAAACACATCAACGATAGCAAAGCAAATGTTTCGGGTTTGTTTGTCAAATTGTTATCAACCAAAAAATAACACAAACGCATGGCTTCTACGCAAAGCTCTTTTTGCAAAATTTTGTTTTGAGAATTAGAATAATATCCTTCGTTGAATAACAAATAAATGGTTAATAAAACAGGTTCAAGTCTTGCTTTTATCTCGGTTTGCGAGGGTATCTCGAATTGAATATTTTGAGTTCTTAATTTTTCTTTTGCTCTGTAAAGTCTTTTGTTGATGGTTTCTTTATTGGTCAGAAAAGCAGCTGCTATTTCGTCTATTCCAAATCCACACAGTATTTTTAAAGCCAAACCCACCTGCGATTCTACGGGTACAATAGGATTGCATACTGCAAAAATCATTTGTAATTGACTATCATTTATGTTTTGAGCAGATAAGTCTAAGTCGATTTCTTCGTTTGATAGTTGCGATTTTATTTGTAAACTTACTTTTTCGGCAAAAAGTTGATTTCTTTTCAAATAGTCTTTAGTTTTGTTTTTTGCCACAAAATAGAGCCAAGCTGTTGGGTTTTCGGGAATACCTTTTAGTCCCCAAGTTTCGGCAGCCAACAAAAAAGTATCGTTGGTTATGTCTTCGGCCGTTTCGATATGATCAAGCCCAAATAATTTACAGAGTACAGCTACAATTTTGCTATACTCTGTTTTAAATAATTTTGGGATGAGTTCGTTTTGTAGCATTACCTAAATTTATAGATAAAAAATATTTATAAATTATTACCAAATTTTAAATTTTTTATTTAAGAATAACTATGTTTTTAAGCAATTGATTGTTTTTTTGGTACTTTATTGTGGTTTATAATTATCCCAATATTATCTTGGCGTTAAGATTTTTGTTTGTTTGTATGACGAAAAAGTAAAGTCTGATGTATTGCCAGTAATCACAAAGTCTGCTTTACACTCGTCTGCTAATTCTAAAATCATATTATCATCATCGTCAGAAATAAGATTAAGAATAATAGTGGGATAAAATTTTGTTGCTTTCGTTTCGATGTCGACAAGAAATGATTCGGCTTTTACAAAAAAGTCTTGAAATTTTGAAAACTTAGGTCTTTTTAAAACTTCATAATATTCCGTCAAGAGTTCATCAGAAACACAAAGCTGAATTTTATCACCAATAAAAAGCTCATTAATGATAAAAAAGGGATAGTTTCGTTGAATAAGACTTGAAACAATAACATTGGTGTCAATGATTATTTTTTGCATTTTTTCTTACCGATTTTACTTCATCATTAATCTCTTCTAAAGTCATTTTAGAAAGCCCATATTTATGTGCAAGTTCAACGCATTTGTTTAAGTTTTGTCGCATGAGTTCATTACGCACAAGTTCAATAAAGTCAGTAAAATTAAGTTTGTCTTGTTTGATTCCAAACTTATTGTATTCTATATCAGAAATGGATACATTGAGTGTTCTCATAATTAGCAAATTGATAATCAAATATAATGAATATTTTTTAATTTTAATTGAGTTTATTGTTTTAGGTGTTGTGTTGAATATTACACAACACCTAAAATTTTATACCCCAAATTGCACCAAATGGTGGTCGATGTGTTTGTAAAACATATTGTTCCATTCTGTTTTTGAAAGTACGCCAAACGAATGTGATACTTTGCCCTCAAAACTATTTTCTCCCATCTCTACACCTTTATTGATATAGCCAATGAGTCTGTTTTTCTCTTTTTCAAAATTTCTATCGTCTTTGATGATAAAAGCAGGAGCCGTTTGAGAACTTTTTTTATAAGGAACTTCTGTAACAACAACTTTTTTTACAAACGCTTTTAGCATAATTGCCATTACAAAATTGGGTTTATGTTTGTTTTCAAACGCCATTTCGTAGGTTACGTTGCAGTGAGCCAACACTTGTGTAGCATTCATTTTTCCCCATTGCGGTTGCGTAGTGGGTTTTAGGTTGTTTATTCGACCGATAACTTGATCGGCTACGTTTTGATTGAAAATGTTTGGTAATATCATATTGGTAATGTTTAAAATGTGAATTAAATAGATTAAATTTTTTTTACAAACTTTTTTTAAAACTTATGGGAACTTTTAAAAACCACAAATATATTTTCAAAAACCTTACTATACTCCCCTACAAAAGAGAAGAAAACATTTTAAATGAGGTTTTTAGAAGTTCCCTAAAGATAAAATTTTGAAGTACTTAGTTTATTTTCATAATATTTCTTACTTCTACGTGTCCACCAATGTATAATATTGGACATCCTTCTGCCATAGATATGGCTTCGTCTATGTTTGCTGCTTTGCAAAGTACATATCCACCAACGATTTCTTTCAATTCTGCATAAGGGCCATCTGTGATTACCTTATTGGATTTCAATGTTTTACCCTCAAAACCCAATTGGTTGGTAGCAATAAACTTACCTTGAGCGGCAATGCCCCCAATCCAATCTTGCCATTGCTTGATGCTGGTTTGCATTTGCTCTGGCGACATTTTAAAATCTGGATTTGGCGTGTGTCTGAAAATCATCATAAATTCATTCATTGTTTTGTAAATTTAAAGGTTAATAATAATAAAATTGTTTGATTTAATTAAGCGAAGTTTCTTTTTCTGATAATTTTTTTAGTCTTTCCAGTCCTAGTTGATTTATGGCAGTCATTTTCTTTTTTACACCAAAAAGTTTGGTCATAAAATAAGAAAATCCTGAAAGCCTGAGATTAAAATCTTGAGTTACTAAAATACCGTTATTTTTTTGAATGAACTTATATTCAAACACAGGATTTCCTTTGAAAGGTTTTTCGATAGTACAATCAAATTTTATGTAATCGTTTACGTTTGTTTGGCTCAAGGTTTGATAACCTTTACTATTTTCTGAAACACCCAGCCAGTAAAATGTGGCGCCAATTTCTCCGTTTATGCCCGTTACAGTATGTTTTTGTTGAGGGTCTGATACCAAAAAAGGCGACCATTCTGGGTATCTTTCTAGGTTTTTTAGCAGTACAAAAATTTCATTTTGTTGAGCCTTGATTTCAATGGAAGATTGAATTGAAATTACTTTTTTTTGCCCAAAGGCAGCCTGACTTGCCCATACCACTGCAGGTATAATAAGCCATTTGAGTTTTACTTTTTTAGTCATTTTGAGATATATTTAAGATTTATACCCCAATGACGATTGACTTTTAAAGAATTGGACATGAAAGAAAAAAATATTTTCTATGACACAATTAAAAGTATAGCCCCTTTTTGAAAATGATTTTTTAGAAGGTAAGTTAAATCAAGAAAATTGAATGAAAATTAAAAACTTGAATTAGAAAATTATAAAATTTATTAAAAAATATTTTTGTTACAATATTTTAATTTTTTAAAATATTGTATTAATTTTGTAACAATTATTTCTTTAAATAAACAAAATAAAATGGAAACTCAAATATTAGGAAACAACATCAAATTATTAAGAGAGAGATTGGGATTGAATCAAGAAAATATGGCTCAATTTTTGGGGGTAAAACGTGAAATGATAAGTTATTATGAAAATGGTATACGAATGCCCAATGTAGCTATTTTAAAAAAAATGTCAGACCTATTTGGTGTAGATGAAATTGAGCTTTTGGAAGAAGCATCTGATAACAAAACAGCCAATATGGCTTTTGCATTTAGGGCAGAGGGATTGACCAATACAGATTTAGAAAATATTGCCAAATTCAAAAAAATAGTAAAGAATTATTTAAAAATAGTAAAGCTGACACAGTAATGGAGCATCTCATTAAAAAACAAGCTGTACTTTTTAGAGAAAACTCAGGTTTAAAACAATTTGAAAAACTAAAGTTTCATGAAATTTTAGAAAAACAAAAAGTGATAACTGTTTTTTTGCTAGGAGGAACTGAATCTTCTATTTCTGGAATGGCTGTAAAAACAGGAAATCATAGGTTTATGATGGTAAATAGCGACCATTCTATTGGAAGACAAAATTTTACGATTTGTCATGAATTGTATCATCTATTTGTACAAGACGATTTTGTATCTGAAACTTCTAAAACAGGCTTGTTTGATAAAAAAGACAAAAATGAATATGCCGCAGATTTATTTGCCATATATCTGATGTTGCCAGAAGATAAAATATATGCTGAAATACCAGAACATGAGTTTGAAGAAAAAAATATTTCATTGCAAACTATTTTTAAGCTAGAACAGCATTTTCAATGTTCGCATAAGGCATTGATTTACAGATTGCTTATTTTAGGAATAATAGATAAAACAAGATATGAAGAATTGAAACAAATCAATGTTATCCAAAAAGCTGAAGAACTTGGATTTGATAATTCATTATATAAAAAAGGAAATGAAAATACAGTAATTGGAGATTATGAGAAACTATCGCATAAAGCGTTTGAAAACGAAAAAATTTCAGAATCTCATTACATTTCTTTATTACAAGATATATTTATAGAGGTGTAGGGTGAGGATAGAAAAAAACAGAAAAATATTGTAGGATACTGGATTTATGCCTTTATTGCGACATTGAAAATTATATATAGTGAGCCAATTTGACTTCATAAAAGATATAGCGAAATACGGTCTTGAAAATGACCAGGATAAACTATTGTCTTCTTTGAATGAATTGATAGATTATGCTAAGCAAACTAAGAAAGTAAATTTTGCAATTCAACTGCAATCGATTTTAAAGGACGCTATTCGCCATCACCAAACAAGTGGACTTACACAAGTTGGTTCTTTAAAACATCAAATCAGAGAACAGGATAAAGAAGTGAATGAGTTTATACTCGAAAAATTAACTTCTGATTATCGCATGAAAGATTTAGTTGCTAGTGAGAGTGTGAAAAATGAATTAGAATATTTCATTAAGGAGCATAAAAAAATTAACTTTTTAAGAGAGCATAATTTACCCGTTTCAAATAAAATTTTATTGCATGGCCCATCGGGCTGTGGTAAAACATTAGCTGCTTATGTTTTAGCTGGTGAACTTGAAAAAATGATGTACGTTATTGATTTAGGTTCTATTGTTTCTTCAAAGTTAGGTGAAACCAGTAAAAATTTATCCAAAATATTTAGAAGAGCGGCTTCTGAAAGTTGTATTATTTTCTTAGATGAATTTGATAGCCTTGGTAAAATTAGAGATTACTCACAAGATCATGGAGAAATGAAACGAGTGGTTAATACTTTACTACAATTGTTTGATTACTTGCCTCAGGATACTATTTTGATTGCAGCTACTAATCAAAAAGACATGTTAGATGATGCTATTTTAAGAAGAATTGATTTATCAATTGATTTGGAATTGCCTAATAAAAAACAAATTACGGAATTGGTAAGCAAAGTGATTGCAAATTCTAATTTCACATTTGATAACAAAACTACTTCTCAAAAATGTATTAATGAAAGTTTGGGATTGTCCTTTTATTCTATACAAAAAACATTGATTACAGCTATTAAGCGTAGCGTGTTTGAGTTGTCAGAAAATGTATTAAAGTTACAGCCTAAAATACAAACGAGTAAATGGCTGGAACTGATTCAAACAGAAAAAAAAGGATTGCTAAAAAAGTAATCCTTTTTTATTTTACTCTATTTCTAAATTGCCAGTAGCTTCTCCAGTACCAATATTTTCAATAGTATTAATAGCCAGTATTTCATTATATAATCTTCCTGTTAACTTATTTTTTGCTAGATTTTCTTCTACTGTTATTGCTAAAGAAAATTTATTTGGTGTTGAGATACGATTCCTAATTTCATTACTACCAGCTTTAATATTAGGACTAATAAAACAATGAACTGCAATTTTAAAAGTACCAACTTCATCAATTATATCTTCCTTGCTAACGTTAAAACTTATTTTTTGAACATTGCTATAAAGTGGGGGATTTTTTATTGAGTAACCATCTTGTGACCAAGAGTTTCTAAGTTTGGCTTCTTTGCTAAAGCTAGTTTTTATTTGTTCAGGTGTTTTATTTCTAAAAATAGAAAATGCCATAAATACAGGACAATAAACAAGTTGATTATCTTTATCAGGTAAAAAGCTAAAACAAAGGGTTGCGGTGAACTTTAAAACACCTTTGTTCTTAGATACAGTTCTTAAGTATTCAGGTACTTTTATGGGTATAACCATTAATTCTTTGTGCTCAATTTCTCTTTCTAAAATGAAAGTTACTGAATTAGAATCAGAAAACACCGCTTTTGTATCATCTGGCAAACCATAGCCAATAGCTTTTTCAAGGGCAATACTTTTATCATTATCCGAAGATAAATGTAGTTTATCATTACATGAGTTGATGAGTAAAGCCTTTAATGATTGTGCATTTAAGTCAGGGTATTCTTTAAGAATTTTAGCTGCTAGATTTGCAGCTAATGGAGCGGAAAAACTTGTTCCAACACTTTTGTAAAAACTTTCTGTTGGATCAGATGATAAAACCGATAATGTCGCTTTTTCACCAGTGCCTACAAATCCCATGCTTACTTCGTAATCTCCACCAGGTTGTATAAAATCAGGTTTCTTAATGTGTTTATTGACTTTTCTTTTAGATATTATTCTTGATTGTTCAATATGATTTGTTCTTGAATAAATGGTTGGAAACTCTTTTAAATCGGCAATACCAACGAATATATCATTTACAAGATTATCTGCAGAAGCACCAATAGTAACATTATTCATACTTTCACTAGGTGAACATAAATTTGCTTTTTCATCATTAAAATATAGTAGATCATATTCGTTACAATCATTTGAGGCATTCAAATTATTAGCTGTACTAATAAAAATCAATATATCTTCTTCGTAAGATAACTTATCTAATTGATAGGCATAATTAGATGTTGGCTCATTAAACTTTTTATATTCTTCATAATTTACAGTAAGCACAAATAGTTTTATTGATGGATATTGTTCTTTTGCTTCTTTAATTATATCAATTACAACTTTATCAGGTAAAGCACCAATATTTGAATTAAGTACCTTTAAAGATAGAAGTTTAGCATCTGCGACTAAATCATTTCTAAAGTCTGCTGTATATGGGTTTTTACCAAGAGAGCATAAAGCACCTACTGCTGTTCCGTGATTAGCAATATCTTCTGTTGCATTTGTATTTGTTTTGTCTATTGAACCAATTATTATATCAACTAATGGCGTTCTCGCATCAATACCAGTATCAATTACACCAATTAAAGGCAAATCTTCATCTGCATTAGCAATTGTAAAGCCATAACTCCTTTCAGGAAGTTTAACTGAGGAAGGACCTATAACCGTTGAAAGTGAAGATGTAGCTGAATAAACAATATCAAAATTGTCAACAATCTGATTGATTATTTCTTCGCTTACATTTTGTAGTTCAATAGAGTTATTTTGCTTATCAAATGTATATGTGATTTGTTGTTGCAGCAAGAAAGCATCTAAGTTGTTTTCTATTTGAGAAGTAAAGTTAAAGTTGTAGAGCCCTTCTAAAAGTGAAAGTCTTACCACATTGTTTAGCTGCTTATATTGTTTAATTGCTTTACTTGATAAGAAACTAAAATCATCAATGTAGGTTACACGATTATCAAATTTAATTTCAGTATTGCCTTTACTAAATGAAATAAAGGATTTAATCTGCTCAAAAAGAAAATTGAATTTATCGAAATCAACTATTGAAAAAAGAACCCTACGGTTAAATTCAGTTAGCTTAACAGCATCTAATCCAAATACTGATAAAAACTGTTTGCTAAAAGTTCTTAAATCAAACTGACTTTGGAAACGAATATCAATATAATCAATATGAACGGGTAATTCAATTGTTCTATTTGAAACTCTTAGATTTCTCTCGTTGGTATATCTTGCCATACTAGATTCAAATCTTTCAGCCATTCTACGATAATCTTTTGGCTTTTCTTCCTCTTCAACAGGTTTAGGTGGAACAAATCTTGTTTTGTAAGTGAACTTAACAAAATCTTCTTTTTGATTTATGAGTTTAACGTGGGGCTTATTATCTGGCATACTTTATTAACTTACAACAAATATCTGTAAAAATAATCAAGAATAAATAGAGAAATAAAATAATACTTACTATTTTCACGCAATATTCCCCCCTCCAACTCCACTCGTATAATACAAAAGCCATTCACATAAAATAGCCTTTTTCAATTATTTTTTAGCTATTTATTTGCAACATCAATTAACAAAACCATTAAAACAATGTTGCGAAAAACACAAATTATTCTCCTTGTGGCTTGGGGTATAAGTACCTTTGCCCAGCCCAAATTCACCATCAGTGGAAATGTAAAAGACAAGAAAAATGGCGAAGATGTCATTGGCTCACTCATTACTGTAAACGAGCTCAATGGGGTAGGCACTGCTACCAATGCTTATGGATTTTACTCCCTCACGCTTCCCAAAGGCACTTATGAAATCAAAATTACTTCACTTGGCTATCAATCCATGACCCAAAAAATAAACTTGGATAGTAATATTGTGTTGAATATTCCACTTTCCGAAGAAAGCAAACAGCTCGAAGAGGTAGTGGTAAACGCAGAAAGGGTAGACAGAAATGTGCGTGATGCCCAAATGGGAGTGCAGCAGTTGGATATGAAAGAAATCAACAAAATTCCAGTATTGATGGGGGAGCGAGATGTGCTCAAAACCATGCAATTGCTGCCAGGCATAAAATCGGCTGGCGAGGGCACAAGTGGTTTCAATGTGCGTGGTGGTGGTTCAGACCAAAACTTGATTCTCTTAGACGAAGCTCCTGTGTACAATGCTTCACACCTTTTTGGATTTTTTAGTACTTTCAATAGCGATGCTATCAAAGATGCACAAGTGTATAAAGGAGTTATGCCAGCCCAATATGGTGGACGACTTTCATCTGTCATGGACATCAAAATGAAAGAAGGAAATAATCAAAAATTTGGGATGAATGGTGGCATAGGTTTGATTGCCTCTCGACTAACCATTGAATGTCCCATAGTAAAAAACAAAGGCTCGTTTCTGATTTCTGGCCGCAGAACTTACATAGACCAGTTCCTAAAACTAAGCCCAGAATTTAAAGACAACAGCCTCTATTTCTATGACTTAAACATGAAAGCCAATTATCAAATCAATGCCAAAAACAAAGTTTTCCTTTCAGGCTATTTTGGAAAAGATGCCATTGGTTTGGGCAGCACTTTTGGTATAGACTGGGGCAATGCCACTGCCACCCTGCGTTGGAATAGCAATTTGAGCTCAAAATGGTTTTCTAATACTTCGCTGATTTACAGCAACTTCAATTATCAAATCAAAATTAAAAGTGGAAAAAATGATTTTAAAATTGTGTCAAAAATTCAAGATTTGAATTTCAAACAAGAGTTTACCCATTATCTCAATCCACAAAATACGCTAAAATTTGGGGTCAATATCATACATCATACCATTGTGCCAGGCGAACTATCAACTAGCGAGGGATCTGGGGTTAAACCTTTCAAAATAGAAGATAGATACTCGCTCGAAAATGCAGCCTTTGTATCAAATGAATGGAAACCTACCGAAAAATTATCTATCAATTATGGATTGAGGTTGAGTGCATTTTTGGTCATGGGCAGTGGCAATTTTGCTACCTACGACAAAGATGGCGACATTACTTCTACCAAAAAATATACATCAGGACAGGTTGTAAAAAACTATTTCAACCCTGAGCCACGCCTTTCTGCCAATTATATGCTGAGTGCCAACAAATCTGTAAAAGCATCTTTTGGCAGATCTGTTCAAAATCTCCATGTGATCAATAATTCAGGTACAGATAATCCTACAGATGTGTGGCTCGCCAGCAGCAACAATATCAAGCCTGGCATTGCCGACCAAGTAGCTGTGGGATATTTTCAAAATTTCAAGGATAATACTTATGAATTTAGTGTAGAAACTTACTATAAATACATGCAAAACCAGTTAGATTACAAAAATGGAACAGTAGTCAATGGCAACGAAAACTTAGAAGCCTCTTTGCTTTCAGGCGTGGGCAGGGCTTATGGGATAGAGTTTTTGATGAAAAAGAAAACAGGCAGACTTACTGGCTGGGTTGGCTACACTCTCTCTCGCTCAGAACGAAAAATTGACGAAATCAATAACGGCAGCTGGTATGCTGCAAGGCAAGATAGAACACACGATATTTCTGTAGTAGCCATGTATGAATTATCCAAAAGATGGTCAATATCAGCTACTTGGGTGTATAATACAGGCAATGCTGTAACTTTCCCAAGTGGAAAATATAGAATTGACGACAAAGTACAGTTTTATTATACAGAGCGAAATGGATACAGAATGCCCTCCTATCATCGTTTAGATTTGGGAGCAACTTATACAGGCAAACAACACAAACGCTTTCAATCTAGCTGGACTTTCTCCATCTACAATGCTTACGCACGCATGAATCCATACACCATCAATTTCAGAGAAGACCCCAACGATGCCTCCAAAACACAAGCAGTGCAAACTTCTTTGTTTGGAATTGTGCCAGCAGTTACCTATAATTTTAAATTCTAAAATATCAATCCATATTTCACATTTTAATACATAAAAAAAATGAAAAATACTAATAAATTATTACTAATAATGATTGCTACAACGGTTTTCGTTTCATGCACCAAAGTTATCGACATAGATTTAAACTCAAAAGATCCACAGCTGATTATCGAAGGTAAAATCTCCAACGAAGCTGGTCCATATACAGTTTTGGTTTCTAAATCAGTAAATTTTAGTCAATCCAATAACTTTCCACCAGTTACAAATGCCAAAGTTATCATTAGCGACAACTCTGGCGTTGTTGATACCCTAACGCAATCAAAACCAGGCGAATATACAACCTCAAAGATACTAGGAGCTATCGGAAAAACATATACACTTACGGTTGTAGCCGATGGCAAAAAATATGAATCAACCAGCAAAATGCCCACTTTTATTCCATTGGATTCGCTGTATGTAACCACCAATCCATTGAATATTGGGGCAAAACTAAAATCTATCACAGTACCAGTACTGACCGACAAAGAAGGCGAGCAAAACTATTTCAGATTTATAGAATACAACAATGGTATAAAATCGAATGATTTGTTGCTCTTAGATGATAAATTTTTTGATGGACAAAAAATTGAAAATCAATTATTTATCCCAGAAGACAAACGCAAAAAAAACGACTCCATCACCGTAGAATTGATTTGTTTAGACAAACCAGTTTATGACTATTTTTTGAGTGTTCCCATTCCAGGAGCAGCCGTTTTTGCCAATCCTAAAAGCAATATTTCAGGTGGATGTTTAGGATATTTTAGTGCTTTTGCTGTGAGCAGAAAAAAAGTAGTGGTAGAATAATATATTTTTAAAAATATAAAACATAGGCAAATTTACAAACCAATTTCCGCAAAATAATACTAAATGCGTAAAAAAAAGTTGTAAATTTGCTTTATGCAAAACTTTAAAAAACTTAAATACCAAACTTTTAAATCACAAAAAGGTAATAAATATAGAATACATTCAACACATAGTGGCGAAGAATTTAAAAAAAATAAACCCATTTTGGAGTTTCTTGTTGATAATTATGGTGGAAAAGGACAACTTTTACCAAATAATATAACAGATAAAAAAACTTACAATAGATTAATGCCTAAAGGTGTAAAAGAAGGTAAACATCCTGATGCGTTTTGGAATAATGAAATATGGGAGCTTAAAACTGCTGAAAATGGTTCAAAAAATTGTTTAAAAAGAAATATCAGAGAAGCATACAAGCAATCAAACAATATAGTTATTAGATTCGACCATGCTTTATCTAACCAAGAAATATTTAGATATGTGAAAGGTGAAATATTTGCTTCTTCAAATATTCAAAAAATTTGGATTTGGAAAAATGGTAAAATGTTTAAATACGACCGTAAAAACATTAAAAAACAAAAGCCTTAAAGAATAAATTCAATAAGGCTTTCTTAGGATATAGTGGTTGGTTCTTATGATGTCAACCTCTAAGATTATACAAATATATAAATAATTTTTAAAAATGCAAAATGAATTTAATATTAATTAACTATAATTTTGAAAAGTTCTTGTTTAATCATTAAATTTATCAAAAGTTTAACTTATATAATTTTAAATCAATCAAAAAAATGAAAAAATCAATCGTAATCGCTGGTGTTTTATTAGGTACAATATTCACAGCAAATGCACAAACCTACAAATTTGTAACTACTGTAGAGTCTGTTGTGCCAGGTGGGCTTGGTCGCTCACGCATGATAGTTAGCGAAGACAACGGCACCATGTCTGAAACCGAATTAGAAAACTTTTTTAGTTTTGTAGGTATCAAATTTGAAAATATCAAAAACAATGACATTGTCATTTCTACTAAATTATCAGAAATGGAAAAAAAGGGTTACAAAATGCAAAATGTTACCTCTGGTGTATATAGTTCAAAAGATGGTACAGGCATTTTTATTACCAGATATATTTTCAGAAAAGACAATTAGATTTTATAAAAATGAATCAATTAATTATTAATTATGAATCAAAAGCAGTCATTCCCAAATAAAGTGTCTTTATCTGAAACATAATTTTAGCCCATATTATTTTTTTTAAAATAAGGGTAAAAATTGCTATACTTTAAATCCTTTTCACCAAAAAATTATCCAAATACTTTTTATTATATTCATATTTTAACTAGAATAACTATATTTGTATATAATACATATCAAATTGGATTCTAAAACACATAAATCAGGCTTTGTAACCATCATTGGCAAACCAAATGCAGGTAAATCAACATTAATGAACGCCCTCGTGGGCGAAAAACTATCTATTGTTACGCCCAAAGCTCAAACAACCAGACATCGTATTTTTGGAATTTTAAATGCAGACGATTTTCAAATCGTTTTTTCAGACACCCCAGGCATTATTACTCCACACTATGAAATGCAAAAATCAATGATGAAATTTGTAAGCTATTCGCTCGAAGATGCAGATGCCATTATATGCCTGACAGACCCCATGGACGAAAAAATAGAACCAGAAATGGTTGAAAGAATCAAAAAATCTCGTATTCCTGTTGTTTTTGTAACCAATAAAATAGACGAAGCCACATCTGCACAACTCGAAGCCATACGCCAATGGTATGCCACCTTTGATTTTCCATATCATACCATAGAAATTTCGGCCCTAAAATCAAAAAATACAATTGAACTTTTGGGTATGATACTTCAATTTATGCCCATCCATCCACCTTATTACGACAAAGAAGACCTCACCGATCGCCCAGAACGATTCTTTGCCTCTGAAATTATAAGAGAAAAAATATTACTCAATTATAGACAAGAAATACCCTACAGTTGTGAAGTTATCATTTCTGGTTTTAAAGATAAGCCAGAAATGAATGTAGTCATGGCCGAAATCATAGTAGAACGAGACAGCCAAAAAGGAATAATTATTGGTCCCAAAGGGGCTATGCTCAAAAAAGTAGGCACCGAAGCCAGAATAGCCATGGAAGAGTTTTTTGGTAAAAAAGTTTTCCTAGAAACACACGTCCGTGTAATCAAAGACTGGCGATCCAATATCAACCAACTCAAAAAATTTGGATATGAAAATTAGTTTTTATTTTTTTATACAATTTTTTATCAATTTATAACAAAAACCAAAAATGTATGACATGAATATATCAATTTTAATGGCCAGTCTTTTAACATTTTTAGCTTTCGTTATTCACACTTTTGTTGGCGACAAAGAATTAAAAATAAACGAACCTACAGATAGCTACCTAGAAAATGACCAAAAAAGAGAAAAATGGACTATGGCTAGATGTGGTTGGCATTGGGTTTCTTTTGATTTGCTTTTTGCAACTATTGGTCTGTCTATAATTAACTTTACTGATTATTTTGACAACGAAAAAACTTTATTACAAATACTGACTATTTATTTTTTTGGATATGCTATCGTTTGGCTTCTCGTAATTTTGTTGTCCAAACAATTTCCGAAAAATTTTTTAAAACTTGCTCAATGGATTTTGTTATTCATTATTGGTAGTCTTATTTATTTTGGAACAAATTAATTTTACTTATGCTCAAATTTGGAGGATATATCAACATTATAATAGCAATAGGTCATATTATTGGTCTTTTTTGGGCCAATCAAATGTTTGAAATTACAGGAATTGGCAAAGAAATGGCTCAACTAGCACAAATTTACCCTTCATTGCCTTTTATTATAACAATATTTGTGTCTGTTGTATTTTTGATTTTTGGTTTATATGGCCTTTCGGCAGACAACCAATGGCGGCAATTACCTTTTTTGAAACCAATTATTTTTGCTATTGCAGGTGTTTATTTGATTCGAGGAATTGGCGAGATTTTATTTGACATCCAATATCAAAATGCTAGTCAATTTTTAGAGCTTACTTACTCACTTATCGCCATTTTTATTGGTCTTTTATTTTTGATAGGGGGAATAAAAAAGTGGATATTAAGCCCAAAAAATCAATAAATAAATCAAAACAACTACTATTAATTTTGATTTTAAATGTATTGTTGATTTGATTATATTTTAATTTATTTACACAATATAATCAAAGATAAAGCAATGCTAGTGCTTGAAATAACTTTTATAAGTTTCCTTTATTATTAGCATCAATTTCCACCCCAAATAACTCAAAAATCTATCTTTTTTTTAATTTTCAATATTATATTTTTATCATTTGTAGACATTTTGTAATTTTCTTTTATTTTTGCAATTAGTAAATTAAAAAAACTCAAAACTTTAATAAAAAAAATCATAGTATTATGTCAAAAATTAAAATAGGAATAAACGGATTTGGTCGCATTGGCCGATTGGTTTTTCGTGCAGCCGTAACCAACCCAAACGTAGAAATTGTAGGTATCAACGATTTGATAGAAGTAGATTATATGGCTTACATGCTCAAATATGATTCAACTCATGGTATTTTCAAAGGCGATGTTGCCGTAAAAGATGGCAAATTAGTTGTCAATGGAAATGCTATTAGAGTAACAGCCGAAAAAGATCCTGCCAACCTTAAATGGAACGAAGTACAAGCCGAATATGTGGTAGAATCTACTGGTTTGTTTTTGGATAAAGCATCGGCCGAAAAACACATTGCCGCTGGTGCAAAACGTGTAGTATTATCTGCTCCTGCCAAAGACGATACCCCAACTTTTGTGATGGGTGTAAATAATCAAAAATACACCAAAGATATGTCTATCGTATCAAATGCCTCGTGTACAACCAACTGCTTGGCTCCTATTGCCAAAGTTTTGAACGATAATTTTGGTATCTTAGAAGGATTAATGACAACTGTACATGCTGCCACAGCTACTCAAAAAACGGTAGATGGACCATCTGCCAAAGATTGGAGAGGTGGCCGTGGAGCATATCAAAACATTATCCCATCAAGCACTGGTGCAGCCAAAGCTGTTGGCTTGGTTATACCAGAATTGAAAGGAAAATTGACAGGTATGTCGTTTAGAGTACCAACACCAGATGTGTCGGTAGTAGATTTAACATGCAGATTAACCAAAGGTGCTACGTATGAAGAAATCAAAAAAGTAATGAAAACAGCTTCTGAAACTACCATGAAAGGTATTTTGGGATATACTGAAGACGATGTAGTTTCTAACGATTTCTTAGGCGATGCACGTACTTCTATATTTGATGCCAAAGCTGGTATTGCCCTAAACGACAACTTCGTAAAAGTAGTATCTTGGTACGACAACGAGTGGGGTTATTCTAACAAAGTAGTAGATTTGATAGTATATATAGATACAGTTAAATAGTATTTTAATAAATATTTGATAAAAAGCCCATTTGTAAGAATGGGCTTTTTTGTTTTAAGTTGTTGAACGATTATTTTCAAAATAATAAACAATTTATTTGTTTATTGTATTATTTTGTTATAAATTTGTACTTAAACTTAAAATATGTTAAAATGAACAGAATAAAAACCAAATTACTCATGCTAGTTTTTGCTTGCATCAGTGCTTTCTCCACGTTTGCAGTTGCAGATCTTGGTACTATTACCAACGATAAAATCTACCAAGGCTCTGGCGATGGGTATATTATTGTCAATGGAATTACTGGCAACGACCCTATTCTAGTAACAGCTAATTCGTCTAACAATAGCATTTTGAGTGTAACATCTATCAATTATACCTCACCTCAAAAAGTTGCTATTATTAATATAAAAGAATTTGGTGTTGCAGGTACTGTTACATTATCAGTTGCAGTATCAGATGGTGGTGCTCCCACTGTTAAGCAATTTTCTGTAACAGTAGGCGATTTTTATCAAATGGGTTGCATACTTGGTATATATAACATAGCATTTTGGGATCATAACATTCCCAATCAAAATGATAATCCTCTTAAAGAGTTAATATTACCAACATCAAGGAATACTTTTGTTGATGATGAAAACGGTCCTTACAAAGGTATTGGTTTGTCTCAAAACCCTCCTTCTCCACCAAAATATGCCATTGGTATTAAACAAAGAATAAGAGGTTACTTTACACCAACTGTTACTGGGTATTACCTTTTTGAAGCCAAATCTGGCCAGGGTATATTGTTTGAGTTATATACTGGTTTAGTAATTTCTCCTGACTTTGTAAAAAACTCTTCAAGAAAAGAAATTAATAAAAGAAGAGATGAAAAATCTTCTTTTGTAACAACATTGTTGGGAGGTGCAACTTATGGTTTTATGGCTTCTTCTCACAATTATGATAATGTTGATTTTAGTGTTTGGTATGGTTATGTTGGTACATCTGCACCAGCAAAAGATAGTATTCTTTTAGACTTAAACACTAGTGTTGGTTTTAATGACTATCAATACAATGTAGGATATTATACTCCAACTGTTCGTGGAATAAATATGCAATTAATGGAGGGTAAAATGTTGAGAACTTATAGTGATTACAAAAAACCATTATTGAAAAATAATCTTATCTTATATCGTAGAAATAATAATAGTATCAGTCTTAAATGGAACAAATCTACAGACCCAGATGAACTAACAAACTCTGGAGTAAAATCATATAATATATACTTAGATGGTGTTCTGATACATAGTACAATCAATGAAAGAGACACTGTTTACACTATACAAAACTTATCAGGCAACACCCCTTATACTACTTTTTATACAGCTATAGATATGGCAGGCAACGAATCTCTACCTAGCAATATTATAGGTGTTACAACATCTGGTTTTGATATGAATGCACCAACTCCACCAACTAATTTTACAATGGTGCAACTTGGCGATGTTAGTGCTAGAGTTTCATGGTCGGGTGCCTCTGATAATCTAAATGATATTTTTGGATATAATGTATATTTGAATGGAAGTTCTATACCACTCAACACTACAACAACTTCTATCAACAATACAATTACAACGCTAAAAATACTTGCTCCAAGGTCTATCAATACCTATATAGTAAAAGCAGTAGATGGTAGTGGAAATGAATCAGTAGCAAGTAGCGTTCAAACATTTACTTCTCTTGGTTTCAATGCTGCTATACCCTCACCAGATGCAAAAAAAATGTCTGCACTTTTAACAACAGATTATATTGGTAGATCAGAAGGCTTGGGTTTAAATGGTCCTGCATTTAATAGAAATGAATATGTAGGTAATGTATTAAATATTGTAAAAGAACTAAAACCTTCTATGCTTAGGTGGGGTACCTTAAATGCCAATGCACATTCATTTGATTCAAAATCAGGTGCTGGAGTAAAAAACACTCCTGAGTCTGCTTCTTATGCTGAATTTATCAATTTTGCATCTAGCGTAGATGCCTTCGCTGAAATATCTATTGGAACTGATAATAGCTCAGGTTTTGATGGTCCTGCTACTGATTGGCGTATTGCCCCAGAAGCTACCATGCGCAAGTTTATTGGTTATTTGCAAGGAACTGCAGTTATTCCTGGTGGCGATGCTGACTATAATGCAGGTGTAAGAAAAAGACTTGAAGAGGGAATTACTGTTCCGCCTGTTTTAAATCCTAAATTAAAAGGTATTTACATAGAACTAGGCTGCGAACCTTGGGGGGGTACTAATTTTGGTGGACAGGGTGATCACAGAGCCGATAACTTTGATAATTATAAAGTATATGGCGAATGGGCAAGAAGTTTGGCAACTGCTGCAAAAGCTGTGCCAGGATTTGATTCTACTAAAATTAAAATCTATTACTCTGGTCGTGAGCCACAACTCGTTGAAAGTGGTAGCTTACACCAAGATTTGCTAGGAACAAACAAATCTGATGTTGTAGATGGGCTTACCTTGGGTGGTTATTTGGGTGGCAACATGGATTTAGTAAAAGGGGTAGATTTTGGCAGATCTGAAATAGATTATTTTAAAAATGGAATCGAAAGGTTTTCTAAAAATTTAGATGGGCTTTTATCAACTATGATTCTAGATTTAGCTCCAAGAGCTCAAATTCCTCAAGGTGCCGCAAAGGCCCAAAGAATGAGACCTACATTACTATATGAAGCTGATTTTTCGACTACCTCTTATAACAAAAGATATGGTCAGGCTCTAGTAGCTATGGATTATTACTTGTCATCATTTTCTTATGGCATGACATTCCCTTGTTTGTTTGCTCTAGGAGACAGCCAATGGGGTTTCACTGAACTAGGTGTTAAAATGCCAAGGCACTATTTTATGACTTTTTTGAATAGATTTATTAAATCTAACGTCCTTGATGTAAAAACTGCTTCAATTGAAAAAATTACAAATTCTAAAGGTACAGTAATTAATACAAAACCAGCTTCAATAAATGCTTACCACAAAGATGGAAATTATGTTGTTGTTATGATTAGTCGTGATTTTGATAACGATTTTGAAGTAGAACTTGAAATACCTTCAAATATATTACCATCACAAGTAAATGGTAAAAAATATGTTACTTCTTCTCCTAGTCCTGGGTCTAAAATATTTAACTTAGATTCAACAAATATTGTTGTTTCAAATAAGATGATGGTTACAATACCCAAATATGGTATGGTTCTGATAACTTTTGCTGGAACTACAATCAATAAAAAGCCTCTAGCTATTGGGTATGCAAATTTTAGAAAACCAACTAGCTTTGATGTTGATTATGCAAGTATAGAAAACGGTGGCAAAAACATTACTTCTTGGTTAGATATGATGAAATTTAATGTTTCACTTATACCCTCTATTCAAAGTGGTAGCAGATTCAAATGGGATGTTATCAAATCTACTCCTACGCAAGAACTAAGCCTTATTCAAGAATCTCCACTTTCATTTTCAGTACAAGCCTTAGGTTGCAAAAGCGAAGGTATGGTAACTGTAGTTGGTACTATGTTTGACGATCCAAACTTTACTTTTACCAAAACATTCAACATCAGTGGACAAAACAACGAAGATGGTTCGCCTTGTACAAGTACATCAGTTAATAAATCAATTAATAATGTTAGCTTACCTTTCAAAGTATCTCCTGTTCCTTCAACTGGTGTTGTTCATTTGCAAAGTGGAATTATTGGAAATATTGTTGTTTATTCTGCTCAAGGTCAAGTAGTTTTTACAACACCTGTTACTAATATTTCAGAAAAGTTTACAATTAATCTTGAATCTGGTTTATATTATGCTAAACTAAATTCTAACTTGGGTACAACAACACGAAAAATAGTTATTACTAAATAGTATTTTTCAATTACGTTACAAAAGGTTGCTACAATTTTAATTGTAGCAACCTTTTGTTATTTATAATGATTTTATATTGGTTTTTTTTTAATTTTTAATCAAAAAAAAATAGATAAATGTTATTTTTTTAATAAAAAATATCACATTTTTGTACTCTTAAATATTTTAATCTAACTTTAATACGTATGAAATTAAATTTTTATTCAAAACTAAAAATTCTCCTTCTTTTCTGTGCCAGTTTAGCATTTGCACAAGAAACGACTTCTACAAAAACCATTGATGTAAAAGGTAAAATTGTATCAGGTGTTGATGATAAAGCATTAGATGTTAGAAAAGGCGATGGTATCATTGGAGCAACTGTGGTTGTTGTAGGTACAACCAGAGGTACTCAAACCGATTTCGAGGGAAATTTCCTTATCAAAGATGTGCCAGTACCCTCAAAAATTTCAGTTTCTTTTTTTGGTTTTAAGAATGAAATCTTTGATGTAGATGGTAGCAAATCAGATTTCACTATAAGTATGTCTTCAGATGCTATCATGCTTACCGAAACTGCTGTTGTGGGATATGGCGAAATGAAAAGAAGTCAAGTTACAAGTTCAAATGTTAATGTTGGTGCAAAAGATATTGCTAGAACTATAAATATTGACGTAGCTTCAGCCCTTCAAGGTAGAGCTACTGGGGTTCAGGTTACACAAACTTCGGGTGCACCTGGAGCTGCTTCTTCCGTAAACATTCGTGGTAATGGCTCTATCAATGGTTCTCAACCTCTATATGTAGTTGATGGTGTTCCTTTAGATGTGTCTGAAGGTAATGTTTCTGCTTTCAATCCTGCTGATGTTGAAAGTATGGAGGTGTTGAAAGATGCTGCTGCTACTGCTATTTATGGATCTCGTGGCTCAAATGGTGTTGTTATTATAACCACCAAAAGGGGTAAAGATGGGAAAGGTCGTATCGAATTCGATGCAATGGCAGGTGTGCAAAATGTATGGAGAAAACTAGACGTATTAGATGCTACTCAATACAAAGCATATATGAAAGATGTAAATACAAATTCAGGTGATTCTGCATCTGTTGTAAACAATGCATATATAACTACCGATCAATCTACACTAGCTAAACAAGCTAATACAAACTGGCTCGACCAATTATTACAAACAGGATCTATACAAAATTACAATATAAGAGCTTCTGGTGGCAACGCCAATGCCAATTATGCTTTAGGTATTGGATATTATAACCAGCAAGGCACACAAAAAGGAAATGGCTATGACAGGTACTCTTTTAGAGTAAACTCAGATATTACACCAAAAAAATGGCTCAAAATTGGAGAAGCAATATCTTTTTCAAGAGAAACAAGCAAAAAAGGAATTGAATTTGCCGAAAATGCCCTAACAGGAAATCCTTTATTACCCGTTTTTAATACTGAATATACTTCTGCTAATTCGCTCACTCCTTACAACAAAGTTTACGATCCATCACTCCCTTTAATTGACCAACCCAATGCTTTTGGTCGTTTTAATCAAGAAAATAGGACTATTACTGGACTTAATGATATGAGAAATCCTGTAGCTGCCAATACTTTTATCAGATCAACAAAGGAAAAATTTAGAATTTTTGGTAATGTGTATGCAGAGTTCGACATTTCTCAAGCTATTGGTGTAGTTGCTCTC
Source organism: Cytophagales bacterium (assembly GCA_013297755.1). GTDB lineage: Bacteria > Bacteroidota > Bacteroidia > Cytophagales > UBA9547 > REAG01. The sequence continues at coordinate 163,989 of JAAFIH010000001.1, read as the reverse complement.
AAGGGTTTAAAATATAGAGCAAACTTTGGAGTAGATATTTTTAAAGAAACTTCAGTGGATATAAGAGATAAATTTGAAGCAGGGCTTACTGCCATTCGTTATCCAAGAACTGAAGTTAGTAATGAAGAAAGAACTAATTTTTCAAATGTTGTCAATCATTTGTTGATGTATAACAGAACCATTGGCGAACATGATATTGGGGTTACTGTAGGTATGGATGCTCAATATTTTAGGTCTACAAATTTGCAAGCATCAGCATTTGATTTTCCAGAAGGCATTTATGCTATTGGTTCTAATATACAAACAGACAGATCTAGCGGATATGTTATAAGTGGCAGAACATTAGAAAATGGATTGTATGGTTATTTAGGTAGAGTAAATTATGCTTATAAAAACACCTATATGGCTACAATCAATGCTCGATATGATGGTTCGTCTCGATTTGGCCCAAACTATAGATATGGTGTTTTCCCATCTATTTCTTTGGGTTGGAGGGTTTCTAACATGAAGTTTATGGAAAATGTAAAAGTAGTATCTGAACTAAAAGTTAGGGTAGGTTGGGGATTGACCGGGAATCAAGAAATTGGTAACTTTAGATATTTACAACTGATCAATCCTGATATTATTCGCTATCCATTGGGTAATAACATCTATCAAGGACAGGCTCCCACACGTGGCTTAGCCAATCCCAACCTAAAATGGGAGTCTGCACAACAATTCAATGCTGGTATTGATTTAGGCTTATTGAAAAACAAAATTTTGATAAATATTGATGCCTATATTAAGAATTCGGTCGATATGCTTGTGCCTGTATCTGTACCTGCACTTAGTGGTGCAACAGATGCTCCTTTCCTTGAAAGGGTGCAATATTTTACTAACATAGGTTCTATATCCAACAAAGGCCTTGAACTTTCAGTTTTATATAGAAGTGAAAATAAAGAATTTAAGTATTCCCTTGGTCCAAATGTTTCTTTTCTTTCAAATAAAGTTACATCACTATCTACAGACAAACCAGGAGGGCCAATTATAGATGGAAATGGCGTTTCTAATGTAGAAGTGGGTGAGCCAGTGTCTTATTTTAGAGGATATGTATATGATGGTGTCATTCAAACCAAACAAGAAGCTGATAGCTATGTGGGTAACAAAACGGTGTCTGGTAGCATTTTGGCTGATATTTCAAATAAAAGAAAAGGTGTGGGCGATGCTAAGTTTAAAGATGTAAATGGCGATGGTATAATTAGTGAAAAGGATAGGGTAAATATTGGAAGTCCTATTCCTTGGATGACTTTTGGTTTTTCTTTTGATGCTTCTTACAAGGGGTTTGATTTTAAATTATTTGTTCAGGGTTCTGTTGGACAAAAAATTTATAACAAGCAAAGAAGTGATTTGGAAGGTATGAAAAATGGCGGTGGCCCACAAGATGCCAACCAACTAGAATCAGTTGTAAATCGTTCTACAAGAACCAATCCAACAAATATGCCTTTGGCGTACACCAATGACCCAGCTCAAAATACCAGAATATCATCGCGTTGGGTTGAAGATGGTTCATTTATGCGTATAAAAAATGTACAGCTTGGGTATAGTTTACCAGAAAAATTCCTTAAAAAAGTTTTTAAATCTGAAGATGCCATTTCTATGAGATTTTACATTCAAGCACAAAATCTACTTACCATAACCCCTTATTTAGGATTTGATCCTGAGTTGGCCAATTTTGGTAGAGACTCTAATGGTAGACGAGTGATTTCATCTCAGGTAGCAGGTTTCGATGAGGGTTCTTACCCTCAAGCACGTACATATTCGGCAGGTCTTCAGTTTTCATTCTAAAATTATTCATTCATTAAATATTAAATTCTTATGAAAAAGTATATAGCAACTTTATTTATTGTTTCAATTTGTTTTGGATGTTCAAATTATATTGATCTTAAACCCATCAATGAAATTAATGCAGAAAATTTCTACAAAACCGAAGATCACGCATTTGCAGCTGTTATGGCTTGTTACTCCAATTTACAAAACCTCAATTATTATGGCAGTAATTATTTTCAAATTACTGAATATGCAAGTGATGACATCACAAGTAAATTGTCAAACTCTAATGATTTAGATAATCTGAACTGGCAATCTATTTATACTAATCCTGACCCTAATGCGAATAATTTTTATAGGTTGTGGCAGTTTATTTATGAAGGTGTGTACAGAACAAACTTGTTATTAGAAAAAGTATCTAAAAACAGAAGGGACAAAAAACCTGCCATTCCTTTCTTAGACGAAAAATCAAGGGATGCTATGCTTGGAGAAGCCTACTTTATGCGAGGGTTACATTACTTCAACTTAGCTATATTTTATGGTGATGCACCTATTTTGCTTGAAACACCAGAGTCTGCTGAATTTCCTGGCATAATGTTTACCAAAAGAGATTCAAGAGCCAAAGTATTTAAACAAGCCATTGATGATTTGAATCTTGCCATAGCTAAATTGCCTGCTAAGTGGGAAGGAAATAATGTTGGTAGAGCAACCTCTTGGGCAGCCAAAGCACTCTTAGGGAAAATATATTTGCATAGAGCTTGTCATTTGCCTGACAACAGAAATGAAGATTTTTTAGCTACTAAGCAAATTTTAAAAGATGTGATTGATAATGGTCCTTTTGCATTAATTCAAGGAAATTGGGCTTCAATTTTTAGTGCTGATAATGAGTACAATAAAGAATCAGTTTTTGAAATTAGTTATGCTAAATTTGGTTCTAATGGTTTTTTTCATGACGGTGGTATAGCAGGCGAAAACTCAGCCCGCGATTTGTTATTTGGCTCAAGAGTTGGCGGATCTACTGGTTATAGCGAGTTAGTAGCTACTCAGGATTGGGTAGCCAAAGCCGAAATAGGAGACCCAAGAGTAAGGCAATCATTACGTTTTGCTTGGGATGATGATTTTACCATAGTTGGAAATGATGGAATTACTAAAATTAGCGGTCTGACATATACACCTAATTTTGCAAAAGGGGTAATGGAAAATGGAAATGAGTTAGGAAAGTATTTTAATGTAAAAAAAGGAGTAGACAACTATGGTGCAGGTGGATTAGGTGGGGTATTTAGTACAAACAACTATAGGATGATTCGCTTTTCGGATGTTTTGCTTATGTATGCAGAAGCTGCCAATGAAACAGGAGATCCTACAGAAGCAGTGGCTAAACTCAATAGAGTTAGACAAAGAGCAAGAGGCCTTGCTACTAAGTATATGGCTGCTAGGATAATTAAACAATTACCTATCGATGAATCATTTAGAGGAATATTGTTTGATGGCAAAAAAGATCCTAAAGATACCACTAAATTTCTGGCTGGTCATGGACCAATAAGACTTTCTGTAATATCAGCTTACGATGGCTTTCCTGGCACTTCAGAAGTTACATTCCCAAGCGATAAGAATGAATTTGAAGAACCCATTGTTGGAGATTTTCCCTATTTCACTTACTCTGAATTTGCTGATTTTTATGATTATAGAGGTCGTGGTACCGATAAAAGTGCTATCAGAGAAGCATTAGTTTATGAACGTAGAGTTGAATTAGCTTTTGAATACCATAGATTTATGGATATGCAAAGATGGCAGTCATTAGATCCTAACCATCCAGGAGCTGCCGAGGTTGTTTTTAAAAGTAAATTAGATTCTGATAAAAAAGCCTATAATCCTGCTATCCATCGTTTATGTCCATTACCCCAAAGAGAGATAGATTTGAGTAGAGGTACGCTAACACAAAATCCAGGGTATTAAACATATATTATATTTTTTTAAAGGTGTACTTTAAAGTACACCTTTTTTTGTTATAGAATAAAAATATATAATTTTAAAAAAATATTTTTTTTTTAACAAAATATAACTATATTTGAAAAAATTATAATTAATCTAATTTAATCAAATATAATCATGTTTAAAATTGTACAAAAAATCGGGAAAATTTCTTTATTGGCCTTAGGTTTGCCAATATTGTCTTATGCTCAAGGTTCTGTTAGGGAAAATGGAACTGGAGGAAGGTTTGGTAATTACACTGTATTTCCAGTGTTTACACCTGCTCCACCTGTAATTGATGGTTTGCTAAATGACTTTTGTTGGAGAGGAGCCAATATATTAGGTGTAGCTAATCCTAATGCTTTTAATACCTCTACTCAATCTTTTCCTTTATCACTCCTTAAACAAAATAATATTAATGATAATGGAACGACTGGAACACCTGTTGCACCTCCACCTGTGTCAGTTTACGCAGGTAGATCAGCTAGCTTCTCTTTGGTATGGGACGAAAGTTATTTGTACTATGCTGTAAAAGTTGTTGCACCTGATATTGCTGCTGCTACTACTCCTCATGCTGGAGAAAACATTGAATTATTTTTTAATAATGGAAATGGTACATCAACCCTTACTCCTGGAGAAACTAACTGGCCTCGTAAATACGATGCTGCCAAAGATAATCAAGTATCTCTTAGTTATTCTCCAACTGCAGCAAATACTACACGTTTCCTAACAAAAGGTAGTGGTTTTACTGTTGAAGGTGGTTTTGATGTTACTGATTATTTAGCAGCTACTTTGAAAACTTCGGATGGTTATGTGATGGAAGGTAAAATTTCTTGGAGTGATATCAATATTGAATTTATTAATTTATTGACTGGACAACTTGCCGATGAAACTAAAAAACCATCCAAAGATAGAGTTCCTTTCAGATTTGACATTACTAATAGTATTGGAAAAGTAGGTGGTACAGGTAAAATTGGGCAACTGACATGGAATCAATGTTGCTGGAACTCTAATTGGACAGCTTCTCAAGATTTTGGTACAATGAAATTAATAGGTGTTCCTGGAGTGGTTTCTGTAGATGGTCTTACACTTACTGTGCCTGGTACAGATTTGAATCAAATAACTGCTCCTGCTGCTGATTTAGTTTTGAATGCTATTGTATCACCAGAATCTGCTAATCAAAACGTAACATGGAGTGTAATCAATAATGTAGTTGCATCTGGTGAGCCTATTGTAAAAATCAGTCCAACTGGATTAATATCTCCATTAAACAATGGTATTGTTACAGTATCTGCAACTACTGTTGCTACTCCTAGAACCACAGCCTTTATAGTTATTACAGTTACAGGTCAGATTACTCCAACTCTGCTTACTATGACTGGTACAAATATAGATGCAAACTGGGGATCTAGTACTGTTAAAGCTACTGTATTGCCTGCCAACACTCCACAAGAAGTTAGATATAGTTTAAACGAAGAGTCTAAAGCTTATGCTACTGTCAATTCAATTACTGGTGTTGTTGCTTCTAAAGCATCTTCAGAGGTTTTTACTGTTACTGTTATTGGTACATCTGTTGCAAACAAAACAGTTATCGGTACATTTATGGTAGACATATCAAAACAAACTCCTGTAAAATGCTTTACAATTAATTCTTATCTAAATATAAATCAGTGTAGAACTTTAAATACGTTTAACCTTGGTAACAATGGTGTTTCATTTGGTTCTAAATTTAGAGTTTCGTTGTTAATGCAATATAATGACAAGTATAATACTACTGCTCCTGGTATTATTCCATCTGAGTTAGTTTCTATCACTGGTAGATCTTTACCAACTGGTACAAATGTTAAAAGAACAGCTAATGGAGATTATGATTTAGAAATAAATGGTAACTCTTATTTTGTAACTCTAACAGGATACTATTTATATAGTCCTACACCTATAGTTGTTATTGGTCGTATCTTGAATACTTTTTCTACTACATGTGATGGAACTGGCTCTATTACAGGTTTTGATGTAAGAATAGCTTGTAGTACATTGGCATCAGATATAAACTCACCCTCGTCTGAAGTTTCTAAAGTTTCTATTTATCCTAATCCAGCTTCTGATTTCGTAACTGTTTCTGCTGATGGTTTGGCATCTGTAACAGTCTATAATTTGGTTGGTGCTAAGGTAGCTACAGTAGCAGCTTCAAGTAACGAAGTTAATGTAAATACAAGTGGGTTCACTTCTGGTATTTATATTGTAACCACAACATTTAAAAATGGTCGAACTTCTTCACAGAAGTTAGCTATTGAGTAAATTTTCTTAATTTGTAACAAAAAAGGTAGCCACTAAGTAGCTACCTTTTTTTGTTATATTATATTTTAACTTCAATTTTTTTGCTATATTTGATACATATATTTTTTTAAAAAGGGATGAAAAAAATATTTTTTTTGAGTTTATTATTTTTTGTTAAAATTAACTTTATTTTTTCACAAGGTTGCAGCGATGCAGGATTTTGCACTTTGGGTGCTATGAGACCAAATCAAGCTTATTCAAAAAAAGTAAACATTAAATTGAGATCTGTTGAGCTATCTAATTACCTAGGTGTAACGCAATCTTATATTCTGATATACAATATTTCAACAGATATTAATATTAGCATAAGTAAAAAAATATCTGCTCAAGTCAAATTACCATATCAGTATGTATCAGGTGGGTTAGCCAATACACACGGACTAGGAGATATTTCACTAAGTGCTTCTTATAATATATACTCTAATGATAATTTTCAAATCAATGGCTCTGTGGGCATGAAAATACCTACTTCTAATGCTGACAAAAAAGCCTCTTATACTGATCGTTTTGGTAAAACTAAAGAATTATCGTTGCCTATGTACTATCAGACCTCTCTGGGTACTTGGGATGTGCTTGGTGGAGTCTCTATAATAACCAAAAACTGGCTCTTTGCTACTGGTTTTCAACATGCTTTAACCAATACACCAAATAATTTTTTATGGAAACCCTTTGATACAACCTCTGATTCATCAAAAGCATATCATTACATGAAATCCAAACAATTAAATCGTGGTACAGATGTAATGCTTAGAATAGAACGAAATCTTCGTTTTTCAAATTGGAATATTTATGTAGGGCTTTTAGGAATTTACAGACTCAATCTTGATACTTTTTTGGATGGAGATAACAAAATTAAACCAATTAAAGGTAGCAATGGCTTGGCCTTGACATTGCTTTTTGGAGGCGGCTATCGTTTTAATATACATTCTGGCATAAAAGCGATGATAGGTTACAATTTAAAAGATAGGTCTGCAACCCAATTATTTAAAACAAAAGAAATTACAGAACATAAAAATCCAGACGGATTATCTAGGTTTTTAGTTTTTTCGTTGAGTTATGAATATAGATTTTAATCATTTTTAAAATTTTTGGAATTGACTTTTAAATTATTTTTAAGTTACTTTTATGGCGAATTTATAATTTATTGGAGTTTTTTTTGTACTTTCTCTTAAATTTTAAACTCAAGTAAAAAAAATATGTTATAATTGAATCATAATTTATAAGAGAAATACTATGCAAAGATATAAAGTAACTTTTAGACAAAGAATTCGCTATTTTTTTGATAACATTATAAGTCAAGGTACTCCTGCTCTGATTGCAATGCTATTTCTTACTTTTTTAATAGTAGCTTTTCTTACGAGTCTTTTGTTGTACTTCATGCGTGTTCAGGATGATGCTGGTATGGATATGACTTTTTTTGAGGCTTATTGGTCTAGTTTGATGCACGTAATTGATCAAGGAACTATAACAGGCGATGCCGATTGGCAGCTAAGACTGGCAACATTAGCCACAACTTTTATAGGTATTTTTTTGGTGAGTTCGCTTGTAACAATTCTAAATACTGGTTTTTCTACAAAATTGGATGAGCTAAAAAAAGGACGTTCTTTGGTACTTGAAGAAAATCATACTGTAATATTGGGCTGGAGTTCTAAAGTTTTTTCTATCATTTCTGAATTGATGATAGCACATGAAAATCAGTCTTCATCATGTATTGTAATTTTGGCTGACGAAGACATAGATATGATTAAAGATGAGATTAAAGGCAAATTGGGTAGCACTGGCAAAACAAGAGTCATCGTAAGACATGGCAATCCAAGAGACCCCATAGATATAATGATAGTAAACTTAAATACAGCCAAATCTATCATTATTTTATCCCCAGACGAGGCCAAATCTGATGCTTATGTTATAAAAACAATCTTGGCGATAGTAAATAATCCTATTCGTAAGAAAGAACAATATACCATTATAGCAGAAATTCATAGTGATGTCAATAAAGAAATTGCCAAAATAATAGGAAAAGATGAAGTAACTGTGGTGGTTTCAAACGATATAATTTCAAAAATTACGGTTCAAACCAGTCGTCAGTCAGGTTTGAGTTTGATTTATAATGATTTGATTGACTATACAGGAGTAGAAATTTACATTTTACCTGTCAAAAATAGTTCTGGCCATACTTTCAAAGAAGCCATGTTTGCTTTTGAAGATGTACTTGTGATTGGAATACGAAAAAATGATGGCACTATCTTGTTAAATCCACCTTTAGACTCCATTATTCATGTTTCTGATAAATTGATTGTAATTGCAGAAGATGATATAGATTTAGTTTTTGTTCCAAATACTAAATATGTTCCTAAGCCTATTGATAAAGAATTATTAAAGAAAAATTCAAGAATAAAAATTCAACAAAAAACACTGATTTTGGGATGGAATAATAATACTAAAATTATTGTAAAGGAACTTGATAATTATGTTTTGAATGATTCAAAGGTTTTTATATTAGCTGATGTCCCAGATTTAGAAGCCAAAGTAAGTGAACTAGATGAGCTCACCCCCAACCAAAGAGTAAGCTGTATGAGAGGTGATATCAACGACCGATCTACACTTAATAAGTTGCATTTTGAAACTTATGATGATATCATTATTAACAGCTATTCTGATATGTATGGCATACAAGAAGCTGACGCTATCACGCTCATTACTTTGATGCACGTAAGAGATATTGCCGAAAAACTGGGTAAGAAATTTAGTATTGTAAGCGAAATGTTGGATGTTAAAAATAGAGCATTAGCTGATACTTCTCGTGCAGATGATTTTATAGTAAGCGATCAAATTATCAGTTTGGTATTAGCACAGCTATCTGAAAACAAAGAACTAGCCTCAATTTTTGAGGATATTTTTGATGCAGATGGGAATGAAATCTATATAAAACCTGCTACAAACTACGCCCAAGAGGGCAAAGAAGTAGATTTTTATGAGATTTTGGATGCAGCCTCACAAAAAAAGGAAATTGCCATTGGTTATAGATTGATGAGAAATATAAACGAGCCTATTGGCTTTGGAATTGTTTTGAATCCTATAAAATCAGCTAAAATTAAATTTACCGCAGAAGATAAAGTAATTGTAATTTCTGAAGATTAATTTTTTTACTCTTAGATTCAATTAACAAATGCAACATGAAATATTTTTATAAATAAATAGACCAATGAAGTTTAAATATGCAGTAATCTTACTTTGTTTTTTATTGTTTTCTTGTAAGAAATCTAATGAAACTAAAAAAATAACTAATGAAAACGCTCAAATAGTGGTTTCTATACCAAATTTTAATGCAGATTCTGCATTTGGTTATATAGCTACTCAAGTTGGATTTGGGCCAAGAGTGCCTAGTACCAAAGGACACGTCCAATGTGGAGATTATTTGATAAAATTATTTGAAAAATATGGATGTCAGCTCGAAATCCAATCATTTAGTATGACTACATTTGATGATAAATCTCATAAATGTCGTAATATTATGGGAAAAATTAATCCAAATGCAACCAAAAGAATATTGTTAGCTTCTCATTGGGATTCGAGACCATTTGCAGATCAAGAAAAAGACATGAAAACTCAAAAAGTTCCTATAGATGGTGCCAACGATGGTGCTAGTGGGGTAGGGGTGTTGATAGAAATTGCTCGAACTATTCAAAACTCTTCTCAAAAACCAAATATTGGCATTGATTTTTTGCTTTTTGATATTGAAGATTATGGGCAACCCGAATTTTCAGATTTACCAGAAAGGCAAAATTCATGGTGTTTGGGTTCGCAATACTGGGCAGCAAATAAGGGCAATTATACCGCTAATTATGGTGTTTTGCTAGATATGGTAGGTGGCAAAAATGCTACTTTTGCTCAAGAGGGTACTTCTATTTATTTTGCTAATGATATAGTTCAAAAAGTGTGGAATACTGCTGCTAGGGCAGGGTATTCGCACATTTTTATTAACCAACAAGTAGATCAAATCACTGATGATCATGTTTTTGTAAATTCTATTGCTAAAATACCCATGGTGGATATTATAGAATACGATAATTCTGATGGCGTTTTTTTTGCAAACACTTGGCATACCCAAAACGATAATTTGCAAAATATAGACAAATCTACCCTAAAAGCCGTTGGCCAGACTTTATTAAATTTGATATATTTAGAGTAAGTTTATATTTACTCGAAAAATTAATCATATATTTCGTTTTTCACTTCCGCTTTTGGAAAAATAAAATAAAAATGAGCTGAAATTAAAATATTAGTAATATTTCGTTTCTATGTATTCATAAAAATTACTTTCCAAAGTTATCCATTTTTTTATTAAAATACCAATCTATCAGATAGTACAAACCATACAAAATTGCCCCAATAATGCCCACAACAATAATTTTGGATAAGAAAAACATAATTTTAGTACATATATTTATCGGTTTCTTGCAATATAGCTAATCGACCACCATACGTTTTGGTAATATTGCCTTCTACAAAAACTTCAGTAGTTTTGCCGTGGGCAATCAATCTTTGATTTACCATAATAATATCGTCAAAGTATTCTTTAACTTTTGACAAATCATGGTGTATCATAATGACAGTTTTCTTTTCTTCTACTAATTTTTTGATAATAGACATTATTTTTTGTTCAGTAATTACATCAACTCCAACAAAAGGTTCGTCAAAAAACAATAATTCGGCTTCTTGACACAAGGCTCTGGCTATAAACACGCGTTGTTGCTGTCCGCCAGAGAGGTCGCCAATTTGGCGGTTAGAAAATTCAGATAATCCCATTTTAACAATGGCTTGTTTGGTTTTTTGTTTATCAAGAGCAGTATAACTTTCAAATCTTTTTTTGTCTGGCAGACGGCCAGTAAGCACAATATCAAACACTGTGGCTGGAAATGTCCAATCAATTTCTTCTTTTTGTGGTATGTAAGCAATTTTATTTCTAATATCCGAAATATTACTATTATTTATTTTTATATTACCTGTGTCTGGTGTTACTAAACCCAAAATTGACTTAAATAAGGTAGATTTTCCTGCACCATTAGGGCCAATCAAACCATATAATTTACCTGAATGTATGGTAAAATTTATGTTAGATAAAACTGTTTTCTTTTCGTAAGAAACAGTAATATTTTCGACCTGAATGGTATAGTTATCCCATGCTAGATTGCTATGATGGTGATTTTTGATTTTGAAATAAATCCACAAAAAGGCCCATAAAAACAAAAAAAGAGCTGCTAATATCAAAGGTATAATTTGCGAACTTTTTGATTTTAGAGCCTCACTAAATTGCAATCCATTAACGATGACGTTGGTGTTGGCTTCAAGCATTTTCAAATAAGTAGCACCTGTGCTGGTGCTATCGCCAATGCTATCAGCATACAAGTTTCCCCCAATTTTTATGTTATTATCTTGGGCTAGTTGTTCAAAAAATTTAGGATTAATGGTAGATTCTACAAAAATGGCTGCAATTTCATTTTCATGAATCATTTTGGTGAGCCTGTTCATATCTTCAAGCAACACTTCTGCATCTGTAGATATACCCATAGCAGATTCTACCTTGAGACCAAAAGCATTGCCATAGTACCTGAAAGCATCATGTGTTGTGATTAAAATTCTTTTTTTTAATGGGATTGATTTTATTTTTTTTTCTATTTCTTGGAATAAATTATCAATTTTTTGTGCATATAACAAGTAATTTTTTTGATAAATTTTTCTATTTAGAGTATCAAATTTTTGTAAAGTTTGGCAAATATTTTGAGCCATTATTTTGCCATTTCTTGGATCCATCCAAATGTGGGGATCTGGCGAGCCATGCAACTGAATATTTGAAATAGGTGTAATTCCTGTAGATAAATCTATTATGGTAACGAATGAAGATGAATTTTGTAAGAATTTTTCGAGCCAACCCTCTAAAAAAAGCCCATTTTTGAATATAATATTTGCTTCTGCAATTTTGGATGCATCAGATGGTATAGGTTCGTAGGTATGAGGATCGCCACCTATGGGCATTATACATTCAATGTCAGCGTTTTGGCCTATTATATTTTTGGCAATATCATAGATGATGGTTGTACTACAAACAACTTTTGGCTTTGCAAAACAAGATATTTGTAATAAAATTGCACATATAAAAAAATGAATAACTTTATTTTTTATACTCAAAATACCACTGATTATTACTTTTTTTTTAATTTTAAAGTTCTTTTATGCCTCATCAACTTTTGGTTTTACTTCATTCAAGTTTGGATTTTGCCTTGGTGGAATTGATGAATTTGGGTTGTTTCTTTGATTAAAATTATTCTGTTTGTTTTTTTGATTTTGATTTGTAATAGGATTATTTATACTAACTTTTTGATTATTAATTTGATTATTTGGTTTAGGATTATTGTTAGGATTATTTTTTGAATTAGAATTAGAATTAGAATTTGGCTTTGGGTTATTCAAACTTATTTTTTGATTAGAATTTGAATTAGAATTAAAATTTTGGTTTTGGTTTTGGTTTTGGTTTGGCTTTTGATTTAAGTTTTTATTACTATTTACATTGTTTGTAGTAATATTTGTTTTATTTACACCTCCATTAGGTAATGTAGAAATAACAATATTTTGAATATTAGAATTTGGTTTTGGTTTGGCTTTGAAGCTGTTTTTTTGTTGAGTTCGTTTATTTTTAAACTTATCATCCAATTGCTTTATATCTTTATTTAAACTGACAGGTATTTTTACATTTTCTTTATCAGTTAAGTCATTAGGATCAAGCGAATTGGGCTTAATTCCGTTTTTGTTTAGTTCTAATAATTTGTACACATCTTGAGTAGATACAGGCAACCAGTCTTCGCCACTTTTGTAAGAAAACCACATCATTTTTCTAAAAATATCGGTTTTCTGCAATCTTGCTTCTCCCAAAACAGTAAGAATTGGTTTTTCTACTGTAGGAATATCTTTGAGAGCTTCCATATAAGTATCTAATTCGTAGTTGAGGCAACATTTGAGTCGCCCACACTGCCCAGAAAGTTTTACAGGATTGATAGATAAATTTTGGTATCGAGCAGCCGATGTATTTACATTTTTGAAATCTGTAAGCCAAGTAGAGCAGCACAATTCTCGCCCACAAACACCAATGCCACCCAGTCGGCCAGCCTCCTGCCTAAGGCTGATTTGTTTCATTTCGATACGAATTTTGAATTCAGTAGCCAACGCTTTTATCAATTCTCTAAAATCTACTCTATCCTCGGCAGAGTAATAAAAGACGGCTTTTTTGCCATCCATCATATATTCTATGTCCGAAAGTTTCATTTGCAGTTTTAGTTCGCCTATAATTTGTCGAGCTCTAAAAAGTGTTGGAAGTTCTCTATTTTTTGCACTTTCGTAGTTTTTGGCATCTATGTCAGTTGCTTTTCTTAAAATGTTGGTATATTCGCTAGTAAGTTTTGCGTTTTTCTTTTTCATTTGAAGTCGCACCAACTCACCTTGTAGAGATACAAATCCAAAATCATTACCTGAAGGGGTATCAACTATTATCGAATCGCCAGTGAATAAATCAAGATGGTTTGAGTTTCTAAAAAATTCTTTTCGTCCACCTTTAAATCTTACTTCAACAAAATCGAAACGATTGTCTTGAGGTAAAGTATCTATGCCACTCAACCAATCATAAGTGTTTAATCTATTGCATCCGCCCGAAGAGCATCCGCCATTGCTTTTGCATCCACCCACTGTGCCGCATCCGCCCCCTGATGTACATGTAGTGCAGGCCAATTTTTTTGATAATTTATTTATCTCCAAAAGTACACAAAATTAGTTTATTTCTACAAAAAATTAGTTTATATAAATTAAAGTATGTAAAAATAAAGTCAAATTAGTAATATTATAAATTATTAAAAACATTAATTTATAAAATATTATTTTTTGATTTTCTCCGCTGGATCGTATAACATGGCCGTACACATACAATTTTTGCGTTCTTTCATCATTAAAATAGGATAATTGACACAACTTTGACATCCTTTCCAAAAGTCTTCATCATCAGTAAGGTCTGAGTATACAACTGGTTCGTAGCCCAATTCAGAGTTTATTTTCATAACAGCAGAGCCTGTTGTAAGACCAAATATTTTAGAATCAGGATACTTTGTTCTAGAAAGTTCAAAAACTTTATATTTAATGGCTTTGGCCAATCCCACTTTTCTATAAATAGGATTTACGATAAGGCCAGAGTTGGCCACAAATTTGCCATGCCCCCATGTTTCGATATAGCAAAAACCTGCCCAAGTGCCATCTTTGTGTAGAGCAATGACGGCTTTTCCTTCTTCAATTTTTTTGATAATATATTCTGGCGATCTTTTTGCAATACCAGTACCACGTGCCTTAGCACTTTCTTCCATTTCGTTGGTAATAATAGTAGAAAATTTACTATCTGCTGGAGTGGCTACCTCAATGATGAAATCATCAAGTGTCATCGTAATTAAAGTTGATTTTAGGGGTGTCTTTAAAATCAAGTGCAAAACAAATTAAAATTTCAATAATGTACTACATTTTTTTAAAATTTTAATGACTATATAAAATAAAAATAGTCAAAGTGTAAATTTTAAGAATATACACTTTGACTATCCTAATAAAGGTAAATGAAATAACTAAACCTCTACTTCAACTTTTCTATACATTACTTTGCCTTCAGTAAACTCATCTAAAGCAAGTGTAGATGATTTTGGCATTCTTTCGTAATATTTTGATATTTCAATTTGTTCTCTGTTTTCGAATATTTCTTCTAAATTATCAATCGTAGATGCAAAATCTGACAATTTGTTGCTTAGCTCTTCTTTTGTTTTTGTACTTATTTGCTTGGCTCTTTTAGAGATAATCATTACAGATTCGTAAATATTACCTGTTGGCTCGGCCAATTTGTCTATATCTCTAGTGATGATTGAATTTACTACTGCCATGATTATATTTGATAATGTTGAAAATTTTAAGATTGCAAATATACATATTTTTTTGATATTTGTGTATGTATGATAATAAAAATTATGATTTTTTTATGCGATTGGCTTTATTAGAAGCCCAACAGGCTTATGATAATGGCGAAATTCCTGTAGGAGCTGTTATGGTATGCAACAACAAAATCATAGCAAAAGCCCACAACCAAACTCAAATGTTGGCTGATCCTACTGCTCACGCAGAGATGATATGTATCACTGCTGCTTGTGGTCATTTAGGAGCAAAATATCTGACAGATTGTACCCTTTATATAACCCTCGAACCTTGTATGATGTGTGCAGGAGCTATCAAATGGGCACAAATACCTACTATTGTGTATGGAGCAAGCGACAAAAAAGGTGGATTCAAATCTCAAATTTTAAATAATTTTTATCATTCTAACATTCAAATAATTGATGGAATTTTACAAGAAGAATGTGCAAAAATGATGAAAGATTTTTTTAAAAAAAAAAGATAAATTTTGTTTTTGTAGCAATTTAAAATTTTGTTTTTATAATTTTATTTTAAAAATTAAATCTATAAAAATTACTTATTTTGTAAATATATTTTTTTTATTTTCATGAATTTTGTTGGCATTAAAATAATATTTTTGTTTTTTTTTCATTTCTACAAAATTTTATATTTATTTTACAAATGTATATTGTAAATTTTTCTGTAAGTTATAAAAATGAATAATAAAATAAGTATTTTAATTACAATAGTAGTTTTGATTCATACCAGTATTTTTTCGCAATCAAAATTAAGTGTTACAGATACTAAATTTAAAGAACACAAAGAAGCTGGAGATAAATATTATGGAGATGACGAATTTTATTTGGCCGCTTTAGAGTATCACAAAGCCGAAAAATTAAAGCCAACAGACCATTATGTACTTTGGCGATTGGCCGAAAGTTATAGAAATTATCAAGATTATGACGATGCTGAAGGATGGTACGCCAAATTATGTGCAACCCCTGACAATACTTATCCTTTGGCACCACTTCAACTTGGGTTGATGCAAAAAACAAATGGAAAATACCTAGAAGCTGAGAGTACACTAAGTAATTTTATTAAAAATTTTAAACCCAAAACCGAAGAAGATAAATTAGAACTAAAAGAAGCTGAATTTGAATACAAAGGCTGTGTCTATGCACTAGAATTGATGCGTAAACCTGTAAAACAAAATAATTTTAAACTTTTGCCTGCACCAGTCAATTCTAAATCAGTGGATTATGCACCCATGATTTTTTTTCATGATAGCTCCATAGTTATAACATCTCAACGCTCTGATGCCAAAGGTACAGAACTTAATTTAGCCACAGGAGAAGCCAGAAGCGATAATTTTAGATTTGAAAAAGTTGGTAATAAGTGGCTTAGACACCACAATGACGACAATTTTGATATTGTAAATACCCCCAAAGACGATGGTGCTGGCGAGCTTACGCACGATCAGTCTAAATATTACTATACTATTTGCGACCCAGAGTGTGATATATATGTATCCAAAAAAGTGGCAGGAAAATTTACTAAACCACTCAAATTAAACAAAAATATCAATATTCCAAACTACTGGAATGCCCAACCCACAGTTTCGCCAACTGCAGATACTATGTTTTTTGTGTCGAAAAGACCCAACGGGAAAGCCATGCAACCCAATAAGCAATACGACCATGATATTTGGATGAGTATAAACAAAGATAGAACAGGTGCTACCGAGGATTGGGGTCCAGCCGTAAATCTTACATCTGTGAACACTCCTTACATAGAAATTGCACCTTTTTGGGATGATCATACCAACACAATTTATTTTGCATCCAATGGCCATGTAGGCTTTGGCGGTTGGGATGTATATCAGGCCAAAGGCAAAAACAGAGATTCTATTGTAAATTTAGGAATGCCTTTTAACTCGTCTAGGGATGATTTTTATTTTACTTTGGGTAAGAATAAGGGTTATTTGGTTTCAAATAGAATGGGCGGAATAGGCAAAGACGATATTTACACTTTTGATATAAATGTGAAAGAATCTACCATAGGCGATGTGCCAAAAGATTCGTTTGCAAATGCAGAAAGTATAGCTTCTGTTGGACGAATTATTTTAAATGATACACAACAGCCTGTGGCTGATTTGCCAGTTTTTCTGAAAGATGAAAATGGTAATGTTGTAAGAGAAGGACGTACCAATGCCAATGGTGAATTTAGATTTGAAAATTTGCCCCCTGACAAAAACTATAAAATTACAATGAATGAAAACGACCCAAGATTGAAAACAAATCTCAATTATGAGGTAAATAAAAAAGCACCTCTTGTACCCAATGTAGATGCCTCAGGTATAGTTACAGATAAAATAACAAAAAAACCACTCGCCAATGTACCTATTGAAATAAAAGATGCTACTGGCAAAGTTGTAAGTACAACAAAAACAGATGCCACTGGAAAGTATGTAGCTAAAGATTTGCCTGGAGGTGCTGTCTATAAAACAGTTGTGTCAAACACCTCGCCTTTGGCCACAAAAGCATCAGTTAGTTCAAAATTAACCCCTCAATTGGCACTTGCAAAGCCAGCTTCTGCTCAAACTAATCTTTCAAATTCTGGTCAAACTGCTAGTAATAGTATTGCAGAAACAAGCACAAGCACTGCACAAAAATCAGGTACTGAAATGGCGAAATCAGGAGCTGCTACAAGTAATAATATAGCAGAAACAGGCACAAACACTGCACAAAAATCAGGTACTGAAATTGCCAAATCAGGAGCTGCTACAAGTAATAATATAGTAGAAACAGGCACAAGCCCTTCACAAAAATCAGGAACTGAAATGGCGAAATCAGGAGCTGCTACAAGTAATAATATAGCAGAAACAGGCACAAGCACTGCACAAAAATCAGGTACTGAAATTGCCAAATCAGGAGCTGCTACAAGTAATAATATAGCAGAAACAGGCACAAACACTGCTCAAAAATCAGGTACTGAAATTGCCAAATCAGGAGCTGCTACAAGTAATAATATAGCAGAAACAGGCACAAACACTGCACAAAAATCAGGTACTGAAATGGCGAAATCAGGAGCTGCTACAAGTAATAATATAGTAGAAACAGGCACAAGCACTGCACAAAAATCAGGTACTGAAATTGCGAAATCAGGAGCTGCTACAAGTAATAATATAGTAGAAACAGGCACAAGCGCTGCACAAAAATCAGGTACTGAAATTGCCAAATCAGGAGCTGCTACAAGTAATAATATAGTAGAAACAGGCACAAGCACTGCACAAAAATCAGGTACTGAAATGGCAAAAACAGGAGCTACTACAAGTAATAATTTACTAGAAACAGGTACAAGCAGTGCACAAAAATCAGGTACTGAAATGGCAAAAACAGGAGCTACTACAAATAATATAGTAGAAACAGGCACAAGCACTGCACAAAAATCAGGTACTGAAATTGCAAAATCAGGAGCGGCTACAAGTAATAGTATAGTAGAAACAGGCACAAGCACTGCACAAAAATCAGGTACTGAAATGGCCAAATCAGGAGCTGCTACAAGTAATAATATAGTAGAAACAGGCACAAGCACTGCACAAAAATCAGGTACTGAAATGGCCAAATCAGGAGCAATTACAAATAATATAGTAGAAACAGGTACAAGCAGTGCACAAAAATCAGGTACTGAAATGGCAAAAACTGGAGCTGCTATAAATAATATAGTTGAAAGCAATACCAATAATAATAATTCTAATAATGAAATCTCAAAATCTAGCAATATAAATACCACTGAATCAGCAATGACTTCTATAGAAAAGCCAAAATCTAGTCCAAAAAAATCAGTAAGTTTCTCGGAATTACCTTCAGAAAATTCAGAGTCGCAAAACTCAGTTGAAAATGGAACTAAATCGAGATTTGCTATTGATAATTTTAAAATTTCTAGCTCAGCAATCAAACCAAGTCGTACTTTTTTTGAAAATGTGTATTTTGATTTTAATAGTGCTGAGTTATCAAACATTTCCAAAAAAGCCATGGATCAATTAGTAGAATTTTATGGAGCACATAAAGAAATTCAAATAGAAATCAAATCATACTCTGATGGATTTGGTGATCCTGTGTATAACAAAAACTTGGCCGAACAACGTGGAAAAGCCTGCTATGATTACTTTGAGGCACGTGGAGTAGACCAAACTTCTCTTGTAATAACACCCTCTGGCGAAGACAATCCAGTGGCAAGCAATGGTTCTTTTGCAGGTCGTCAGCTAAACAGAAGGGTTGAATTTGCAATTATTGGCAGCAAAGCCCCTTTTCAGCCTGAGGCCATGGCCCATGTGCTAGAACCTAGAATGACTTTGTTTTCGGTGGCCAAAAAATATGGTATGACAATGGCCGAGTTGAGAGAGTGGAATGGTGGCATAAATCCTGAGGATATCAAAGCATACTCTATTTTGAGAGTAAAAAGACCAACAAATGCTTCTAAAATTTCACCAGCTTCTATACAATACATCAATTCTGGTACAGAGGAGATGAGATTTGAAAATGGACAGTTTGTACCAGCAAAGTAATTTTTATTAATAATTATCTTATTTTTTATTTATTATATATTATAATTTATATTTAAAAATTACTAATTTTGGCTTTAGTTTCTTGTAATATTGATGATAATATTTTGATTTGGAAAATAGAAGAAAGTGAAGAAATATTAATTTCTTATTTAAAGGAATATGCTTGGATTCATGATTTTTTAAGTTATATTTCACATCCTGAAAAACGTATAGAATACCTAGCAAGTAGAGTTTTAGTAAAACATCTATGCGAAAAAAATAATACAAAATTTGATGGTATTTTCAAAGACGAGCATCATAAACCTTATTTAGTGGGTCAAAATGCCCATATTTCTATCAGTCATTCCTCAAAATATTGTGTAGCTATTTTCAACAAAAATCAATCAGTGGGAATTGATATTCAAGCCAAAGAAGAAAAACTTACTCAAGTAGCTTCCAAATTTCTTTCAACACAAGAAATTTCTTTTTTTAACTTCGATCTGAACATGCTTTGCAGAGCATGGTGTGCCAAAGAAGCAACCTATAAAATGATTGGAAAAAAAGGTGTAAGCCTTAAAAATCAAATTAAAATAGTAGATATTGATATTAATACTGCTTGTTTAGAATCATATTTTGAGAATCAAAAATATAGCTGTAAAGTAATATTTTATACTTTTGATAATTATGTGGTTGGATTTACAGCATAAAAACCGATAGCAACTATAATTTTTGATAATATTTTAACGCATCAAACATATCAATAGTTGATAATTTAATATCAAATACACAATTTCCAATATTTTGTATCAAAGAAAAATTGACAGCTCCATGACTATTTTTTTTATCATGCAGTGTAAGTGGTATAATTTGCTCGATTTCAGCTTCCGAAATGTTAATTTTACCATAAATAGACAAAATGTAGCTGGAAATAGCATTTAGTTCAGATTCAGAAATCAATTTTTGAACAAAAGACAAGTAACTTTCTGTAATCATCCCAATAGCAATGGCTTCGCCATGAAGCAATTTTTTGTCTGCCATAGGTAGATAAAAACTTTCTATAGCATGCCCTAGCGTGTGTCCAAAGTTCAAAATTTTGCGTAATCCTTTTTCTGTAGGGTCGGCCTCTACTACATCAGATTTGATTTGTATGGAATGTTTAATAATATCTGTAACATCAAATTGGAAATTGTATAAATTCTCTAAAGTAATAATATTTATTTTGTTCCAATGGAATTTTTCTTTAATTAAAGCATGTTTTATTACCTCTGCATATCCAGACCTAAGTTCTCTTTTGGGCAATGTTTGTAGGAATCCTGGATAAATAATCACTTTTTGGGGTTCTTGAAACACGCCAATATGGTTTTTGAAACCATCAAAGTCTATGCCCAGTTTTCCACCAACACTGGCATCTACTTGCGAAAGTAGTGTTGTAGGTATCTGTATAAAATCTATTCCACGTTTGTAAGTGGCTGCACAAAACCCACCCATATCTCCTAAAACTCCACCCCCAAGATTGATGACAATGGCTTTTCTATCTAAGGCTTCGTTGGTCATGGATTGCCATAATTGGACACACGTTTGTAATGTTTTTTGCTCTTCGCCTGGTTCGATTATTTCTAAAAAATGGAGTGGTAAAATATTTTTTATGAATGGATAACAATATTGACAAGTGTTTTTGTCGGCAAATACAAATACTTTTGTGTAAGATTTTAGCAATTCTTTAAAATCAAACTCATGTATTGATTCAATAAATTCAACATAACTATTTTTCATTCTATTTGTAAATTAAATCATCCATTTTTGATAACCATTTGAGCGAAAGTGGACTTGTGGCCACAAAAAACCAACAAATAGGTACAAAGTTAAACATTCCTCTCTTAAATCCAGTGTAAATATAGGTGTCCAAATCGCCAGCAATCGAATTATCCATTTGATAATATAATAGTGTGTAAGAAAACCATGAAATGATTATAAATATAGCCAGTGGAATTTGCTTTGTCAAAACATCAACTGTATTTAGTGCTAATATTACTAAAAATAGCTGAAATGTAATGCCATAAGTCATACCACTAGCCAACATAAGCAAGGATGTTTTTGTAAATAGTTGAGTAAGTTTATTAAAATCCCAAAATAAATGATTTATAAAAATTTCTGAAGTATTTATATGTAGATTATAATGTATAAAATTAGACCAAATTATGACTGGCATAATACTAACAATTATATATACAGTTGCTAATTTCCATTCTTTAGATTTTAAAAAATCAAAAATGAATAAAACAAGCGTACCAAACACATAAACTACACTATCACTACGTGTCCAATTGCTCAAAAACATAAAAATCAATGAAATATAAAAGTATTTTTTTTGTCTTTCTTGAAAATAAAATATGATACAAATAGCTGACAATGAGGTAAATATACCATTGGGGAGATTTGATAATGCTAATGAAGCATGAGAAAAAAACTCTGGTGTAAGCATCATTATAAGAGTAATTAGCATAGTCCAGGTATCGTTAATTTTTTGTCTTAATAACCCATAAAAGGCAAAAAGAAAACTAACAAATAAAAGAATAGTAATAATTTTTGAGTTTTCAAAACCCGACATATAGGCAAAAGCAAAACTAGAACTTACAAATGGCGGATATGTAAATCTTAAAATATCAATCGTATTTTGGTAAGGATATTGAAAAAAAGATGTAATTAATTTACCTTCTTTTGCTATTGTTTTGGCAAGCATATCATATCCAACTATACTATCGTATTCTAATGGAGTGTAATAGATATTTTTGGCTGTTATGCCAAATAAAAAATACAAAAATACGACTATGCAAAGTATCCAAGAAAAAGTAATTTTAAATGCTATATTTGTTTTAAAACTTATTACTTCTGCTATTTTATCTTTTTTTCTTAACCAAAAATAAATGCTTATTGACATTGATATTATGGCAATCATGGTGCTGATAATATCAATTTTTATATGAAAAATATGAAATATGAAAAATGAAATACTAACTATACCAAGCCCAATGGGAAAAGAAAAACCTATTTTCTCGAAAAGTGAAAAATGTGTGCATAGTACGTTTACTATTAAAAATCCTAGAATAAAAACTAATGTCAGTGAAATCATTTTTTTAACTTTAGAATTTGCAAATCTTGGGTTGGTTCCACATCATAATAAAGTTTGTCGTAGCCCCAGCCATTAAGGCAAACTACATGAGTGGCTTTATCGATTAAATTTTGCAATTTTGGAGCCTCATCTGCATAAATTAGTTGGCGTGGATACAGAAAATAGAGTGTCCAATTTCTGTTTTTGATTCCACCTGTACCAGGCATAAAAGGATAATTAGTGTTTTCTGAAAATAAGATTTTTTCGGGAGGCATCCATATTATTGCATTTTCTGGTGTGGCTTTTTTTATTTTCTGAATTACTGTAGCATCCATCCCAAATTTTGACTCTAGTTTTTGAGTATTCGTAAGAAATGGATATTTATAAAAATATTTTAAATTTTCATAAATCAAATCATTGGCTACCCACGAATAACCAACATTTCCTTTGATTAGAGTCAGTAAAAATAGTCCAGTTATAAAAAAATAAATAACATTTTTTATAAATCCAATAGGTGCAAATATTCCATTTGATTGTATTTTTTGCGAATTATTGGGTTTATTTGTTTTAGTATTAGATTGATTTAGAGCCACTTATAAATATTTATTCAAAAAAGAAATATAACGTAACAGTGTGCGAAAGCATATTTGAAATACTTTGATTGAAGGTATTTACATCATTTGTATTTACATTTACAATGCCATTTGAAAATCTAAGTTCTGGTGCAAATTTAAAAAATTTGAAATAAAAATCTACACCAATTCCATATTCTATGGATAAATCCATACGGCCAAAGCCCATACGATTTTCTTCTCTGCTTGCTTTTTTTCCACCAGCCCTTATGCCTGGTTTGAGGCCTCCAATAACATAAAATCTATGGTTTTTTCTTCTTAGCGATTTGTATTTTAGTAAGAATTGAGTTTCTATCATGGCCATTTCCGTCAGTTGTTCTGAATTGCGATTCAACGAATCTGAAATGCCATCTTTGGCATAAAAAGTGTATTTTACTGCACGATCGTAAAAGCCTACAGAAGGTATTATTCTAAACGCCAACTGGTCGTGAAGCCTGATGTTGAGCAAAAAACCCAAACTAAAATCTGTTTTTGCAAGTGGTGTTATAGACTTTATATTTGAATTATTTAAGTAATATTCTGACTCTTTTATGATTACTCTATTGTAATTTAGTGCCAAAAAGAAACCATAATGCAGTTTTTTTTCGTCATAATTTGGCAGGTTAATAATTCTAGATTTTGGATCTCTATTGTACTCTAGCATCTCGGGTGGTTGTGCCCTTAAACTAAAAAAAATCAATAAAAAAGAATAAAAAACTAGGTTTTTTGTCCTACATAAATGGAACTTATTCCAAAAGTAAGCGGTATATTTTGGCACGATTTATATCCTAGTTTGGTTAAAATATCTGTAAATTGTGTTCCATCTGGGAATTTTTCAACTGATTCTGGCAAATAAGTATAAGCTGAAGCGTCTTTTGAAATTAATTTTCCTATCAATGGTAACGCAAATTTAAAATAAATATTGTAAATCTGCTTTATTGGAAATGATTTTGGTTTTGAAAATTCTAAAACTATTAAAGGTGCATTTGGTTTTAAAACTTTAAAGATATTGGCTAGTCCTTTTTCTAGATTTTCAAAATTCCGAACGCCATACGAAACTATCACTGCATCAAATGTATTGGCTTCAAAAGGTAAATTTTCTGAATCACCTTTGATTAAAGTAATAATATGGTCTAATTTTCTGTTTTTTAATTTCTCTCTGCCATGCGACAACATTCCTTCTGATAGATCTATGCCAATAATTTTATCGGGCTGCGTAGCCAGAGCCTCTATGGCAAAATCTGCTGTACCAGTAGCAACATCCAATATAAACTTAGGATGGTAAGATTTAAGAATTTTTACTGCTTTTTTTCGCCAAAGAATATCTATACCACCACTAAGAAAATGATTTAGAAAATCATATTTCCCAGAAATGTTATCAAACATAAGTTCAACTTGCTCTTTTTTAGAAACAGTACTATCAGAATATGGTAAGGCTACAGACATAATTTAAAAAACCCTCGTAAAGATTAATTGTTTAAAAATCTTTGGGTTTTATGGTATCGTTGGGCAAAGATTTAAAATAATTATAAGTTATTTTCATACCTTCTTCACGGCCAATTTTAGGTTCCCAGTTCAATATTTGTTTTGCTTTGGTAATATCTGGTCGTCTTTGTTTTGGATCGTCTTTGGGCAGGTCTTTGTAAATTATTTTTTGAGTAGTGCCAGTAAGTTTTATTACTTCTTCGGCAAATTGTTTTATAGTAATTTCGGTAGGATTTCCTATATTTACTGGCAAATGATAGTCGCTCATAAGTAGTCTAAATATACCTTCAACTAAATCATCTACATAGCAAAAAGAGCGTGTCTGCGAGCCATCACCAAACACAGTAATATCTTCGCCACGCAATGCCTGACCCATAAAAGCGGGTAATGCACGCCCATCGTTGAGCCTCATACGTGAACCATAAGTATTAAAAATTCTTACTATTCTAGTTTCTACGCCATGCACTTGATTGTAGGCCATAGTGATAGCTTCCATAAATCGTTTGGCTTCGTCATAGCAGCCTCTTGGTCCAACTGTGTTTACATGGCCCCAGTATTCTTCGGGTTGTGGATGCACATTGGGGTCGCCATAAACCTCTGAAGTTGATGCAACCAATACTCTTGCTTTTTTGGCTCTAGCAAGTCCAAGTACATTGTGTGTACCCAACGAACTTACTTTTAAAGTTTGTATAGGAATTTTGAGATAATCAATAGGGCTGGCAGGGGAAGCAAAGTGCATGATATAATCAATTTGCCCTGGCACATGTATATATTTTGATACATCTTGATGATAAAATTCAAAATCGGGCAACTTAAATAGGTGTTCTATATTGCGCATGTCTCCAGTGATAAGGTTATCCATAGCTATCACTTTCATGCCTTCTTTGATAAACCTATCGCACAAATGAGAACCCAAAAATCCTGCTCCACCAGTAATTAAAACTGTTTTTTTCATTATTTACTTGTTTTATTTGAGTAACAATACTCAAATTTTTTTTATTTTTTTTTACTTGATTCAATCAAATGTAGAAAGTTGAAATACATTTGTTTTTATCTTTTTTTGAAAACTATATTTTCAATACAAATATATATTTTAATATTTTATTAATTTCTATATTTGAACAAATTTTTTGGAAAACTTGTATATCAATGGATGCAAATGTTGTTTTTTTATACAAAAATGATTCATTTGATATGTATTAATTTTTTTCAAGTACTTAAATCAATTAATTTTATTCATTACTGATGCAAAACATAGATTTACAAAATACAATTTCTAGGATGCCAACCGAACCTGGTATTTATAAGTATTTTGATATTGAACAAAAACTTATTTATGTAGGAAAAGCCAAAAATTTAAAAAAAAGAGTTTCATCTTATTTTAGTAAAATTCATACTGATAACAAAACAAGATCTTTGGTAAGTCAAATTATAAGTATTGAATTTATTGTTGTTAATTCAGAAACTGATGCACTTTTATTAGAAAATAATCTTATCAAATCGTTTCAGCCAAAGTATAATATCTTACTCAGAGATGATAAAACATATCCTTATATACTGATTACCAATGATAGATTTCCGAAAATATATGCTACTCGAAAATTTACTCCCGAAAAAGGCAAAATGTATGGCCCATTTACAAGTCCTGGGGCTATGCACATGGTATTGGATGTAATAAAAAAACTTTTTTTAATTAGAAATTGCGACCTAAATTTGACAAAAAAAAATATTGAATCCCAAAAATTTAAAAAATGTTTGGAATATCATATAGGAAATTGCAAAGCACCTTGCGAAAATCTACAAACAGAAGAGGATTATCTTACTGATATAGAGCAAGCCAAAATAATTTTGAAAGGCGATTTAAGTATTATCAGAAAAGTAATTTCCGAAAATATGAAGGCTATGGCTGCTCAATTAGATTTTGAAAATGCCGAAAAGATGAAACGAAGGCTCGAATATTTAGAAAAATATCAAAGCTATTCGCTCATTGCTACCGAAAAAGATAGAAACTTGGCAGTATTTGTTCTCAAAATTCATAATGAGCGATTTTATGTCAATTATACAATCATCAATTTTGGACGAATCGTAGAATCAAAATCTTTTGAAGTTGTACGATTGATGGACGAATCAGAATCTGAAATGTTGAGTTCTACTATTTTTAGGGTCTTGGATGAGACCAAAGCCGAAATACAAGAAATTGTATCTAACATAGAAATTGATTTTGATCTTGGTTACCCTATTTGCACTCCACAACGGGGCGACAAAAAGGCTTTGGTAGATTTGGCTCTCAAGAATATTGATTTTTATTTGCAAAACAAAGCCCTCAAAGGACCACAAGAATCGCCCATGATAAAGGTACTACAACAACTACAAAAAGACCTGAATCTCAAGGATTTACCCGACCATATCGAGTGTTTTGATAATTCTAACTTGGGTGGTAGTTTTCCAGTAGCAGCCATGGTTTGTTACAAAAATGGAGTGCCTAGCAAAAAAGATTGGCGGCACTTCAATATCAAAACTGTGGTCGGCCCCAACGATTTTGATAGTATGAAAGAAATTGTATTTAGACGATACGATAGGTTGCAAAAAGAAAACCAACCTATGCCAAAACTAATAGTGATTGATGGTGGAAAAGGGCAACTAAGCTCGGCCATAGAATCGCTCCGTGAACTAAATCTATATGGTACTATTCCGATAATTTCTATCGCCAAACGGCTCGAAGAGTTGTATTTGCCAGGAGACGAACTACCCATATTACTCAAAAAAACATCGCCATCTTTAAGGCTTTTGCAAAAAATAAGGGACGATACTCACGATTTTGGAGTAAGTTTTCATCGTTTGAAACGTGGAAAATTGCCCCCATTGCCAAAAAGCAAAAAGGGATAACACAAGTGATAAAATAAAATCTTTATTTTACTTTCTTACTTGCCATCGCCTTTAATTAGCCATTTTCCATACTGGTATGTGTTACTCAGAACACAAATAAGTAAGTTGTTTTGTGTGCCACAAACTACGGAGAAAGAGATTAATTTTTCAAGATTTTCTCTCTCATTTTAGCTAATTTTGATTGACTATCATCTGAATTGATTTATAAATCTGATGTTTTTTCAATTTCTTGATTAGATAAAATATTGTTTTTAATGACTTTATTTTTGTACATTAATTAGTACTTTTATTACAAAGATTTGGTTTTAAAAACTGTATCATGTGCCATAAAAAAAAAGATACTTAATAAGCATCCCGCCACGATGAAAATTGCTATTATTCCTAACATGATTCTAGTTTTTTGATTTCAGTTAAATTATTATTTATAATAAAGATAGTTTTTGCTATTAAAAAAGACAAAACAACTATCAAAACACACCCAGACAGTAAAATTATTGATTCTTTTATGTTTAAATTATCTTTTATTGCAAAATTTAAAGTTCCTGAACCAACAGTTGCAATAAAGAAAACAAAAATTCTAAGGTATTAAAACCTTGATTTTAAATATTCTTTAAGCGTTTCGGCTTTTCTGTCTTTTTCTTCTTTATTCAATGATACAAATTTAATTAATATTACTTAGTATTCAAAATAATGTTAAAAAATTTAACCTCAATGGAGTTATCCTTTTAATGTTGAAAATTTTAAAACCTTTAAATGCTTAACTTTTACTTCTGCCCTTTCTCCAGCAACGCTACTTTTTCTTCTAGCAGTTTGATAGTTTTTTCATACAGTTCTCGCTCTTTGTCTGAAATGCCGCCTTTGGCATAAAAATGATTTGTATCAATGTGGTTATGCATGATATTATACACCAATTGTTCGTCAAAACCTACTAAATCTTCGGTTTTCATATCAAAAGTTTTGGCAATTTGTTCTAATCTCGAAAAAGGCACATCAGTATCTTCACGCTCAATTTTGCCATAGCCAGCAACTGACATTCCTAGCTTTTCGGCCAAATGCTCTTGGGTAAGATTTTTGAACTCTCTCACTTTTTTTATTTTTTGTCCTATTGCCATTGCTATATTTTTTAAATCTACCGCTAAAGTAAAATATTGGTCTTATAAAGGCAAATAAAATTTACATTATTTTGGAAATTTTTTTGTCTTTTTGTAAAAATATAAAAATTATGAAATTAAAATACAGTCTAGTACTTTTCCTAACAAGCTTAACAACAATAATTTATGCTCAATATGATTTTGTTGGAGAATATCATGATGGAAGAGCGCTAATAAAAATTGGAAAAAAATATGGCTATATTAACGACAGTAAAGAAGTTGTAATCCCTGCTCAATATGACCAAGCATATTCATTTTGGAATGGTGAAGCAGAAGTTATTTTAAATGGAGAAGATTTTGTAATTGATACTAAAGGAAATAAACTAAGACTTGGACAGGCAAGTCAATATGATATAAATCACAAAATAAATTATAATATTAAGCGAAATTCAACATACATATCTATGAACGAAACTAGTTCAACTTTACAGAACGAAATAAGAAAACAAAATAATGATTTTAATCAATGGCGTAAAGTTGGTGAATATTTTGTCTACAGAATTTATGGTGACAATTTAGATATAGCTTATGATGGTTTTGGAAGGGATCAACCAACACTACAATTTGATGCCAATTGCGATGGCAAGGTTGATGATAGTTCTATGGATATTCAGGAAGGAAGATATAATAGCTATAATAGATACCCTAGTTGGGGTGCTCAAAAACAAACTTTTGCGAAGTTTATGGAATTCTCAGATAATGGCACTACTAAATATTTCACAAGATATCATTTGCCATCTATTGCACAATGCGAAAAAGATTATCTACTTGCAAGATATTTATATAAAGATGGTTATTCATTAAAACCTGGTGGTGATTTTCAAATTGATTTACCAGTTGGATTTGGCAATAGAGTAAAAGAAGGTAGAATAAATCTGAAAAACCAACAGGAAGCAGAAATCAATAGAAAAGAGCAAGAGGCTATTGCTGAAGGAAACAGACGGCTTGCGGCATCTAAATCTTGGGACGAGGGTACTAAATTGTGTTTAACTGGCACTTCATTATGGGTTTTCGATTTTACAGTTCAAGCATTTGTCGAAAAATGGAATCAAACCAAAACTAAATTTCAAGTAAGGCTGGTTGATTGTGGCAATGGCAATGACTATGTTATGATTGATAATGTGAAAACCTATAAAAATAGCATTATTTGGATAGACCCCAAACAATATAACTGGAATGAATGCAGGTAAATTAAATTTCTAAAACTATGTATAAATATTGTCCTAATTGTCATAATAGTGATTCTGGCACTCAAATTTTCAAATGCAGAAAGTGTGGTCATATTGGTTGTTTCAAAGGAAAATTATTGGGTGGTGGTAGCGGTTGTTGGAGTTCACAAAACTGTCCAAGTTGCAGAGAGTTTCAAACGTATTCAAATATTGGTGTAATATAAAATAATTTAACATGCTGATAATCATATTTATAGCATCCGCCTCTACTCCATTTTGGGTTCATATTTTGGGTCATGTAATTTCAAATTTATTAGCCTATTATCTTACTTGGGTATTTTGCTGTATAGCATTAGGTATATTGTTTTCTTGGCTTAATGTATTCAATATGTTTGGGGATGAAAGTAATACGTTCATCGTTCTTTTTATACTTTCAGCAATTATAACTGTAAAATTAAGGTCTGGCAAGTAGATTGTAAGGTGGTAAACCGTTTTCTTTTTACCTTCTCCATACCCCACTATCCGTAGTGTTCACGCTGTGGCACTAAGGATTGGCAAGTGAAATTTAGTCTCAATGAGTTGTACTGTCAATTTATACGTTTATTGTAATAAAACCTCCCAAGGCAAAAAGGTTTAGTGAGTATATTTACTAAGGCAAACGCATCAGTTTCAAATCCAATTCAGGCACAATGAGTATATTTATTTGCCGTGTGAGGTGTTATCACCTCACACAAATAGATTGTCTTTGAGGTGATAACACCTCAAAGGGCAGAAAATCATTTTTTCTAAAAGTTTAGTCAATCATTTTATCCAAAATATATTTTGTAGATTGTAGAAAAAATTATAATTTTGATTAAATTTGTATTATGATTACAAACGAAACCAGAAAAGAGCTAGGCAAATTTCTAATTGATGTAGCAAAATTGGTTTTAGGAGGTGTAGTGTTTGCCTCTGTTGTCAAGTCTGATGATTTGCCAAAGGTTTATGTTATGATTTTAGGTCTTTTAACAATTTTGCTTTTTGTAATTGGAGGCTTTGCATTAATTAATAAATCAACTAAATAATTATTAAAATGGAATTTGCAATCTTACTTACTATTTTATTTTTTATAAGTATAGGCACACTTGTTTATGCATTAAAATCTGATAATTTTACCTCAATTGACAAGTTGAAAGTGAATTAAAATATATCTCGTAACGGCTTGCGGGTATCTATTCCCCGCTTTACGTAGGCTTCAACAAGAAAATGGCGTATCTATAGTGAGTATGTTTTAATAATTAATAGCTAGATTTTAAAATCAAAAAAACATATATTTGCATAAATTCTATACCAATGAGATTTATTTTAGACATTCCAAATAATAAAGCAAAAATTGCAAATGAAATCTTCAAAAATATATCATTTGTTAAAAATATATCAAAAATATCGGATAATGAAATACCCAATCTGGAAGTTTTGAAGAGCATAGAATCTTATGAAGCCAAAAAAAATCAACCTCAAATCATTACTTTGGCAGATTTAAAAAACCTACTAGATGCTTGATGTTGTACTTACACAAAAAGCGATTTTGGATTTAGGATGGTGGATACAAAATGATTTAAAACAAATTAAAAAAAAATATTCTTTGATTGAAAATACATGTAATACACCATTTAATGGATTAGGTCAGCCCGAAGCACTAAAATCAAATTATTCTGGATATTGGTCTAGAAGAATAAACCTTGAACAAATGATGATTTATAAGATTGAACCAACTCAGATTGTAATTATTTCTTTAAAAGGTCATTATAAATAATGTGCTAAATATGTCACTACTACACCCTCTGTTCCTATAATCCACTAAGACCAGTTGTATTTAAAGCGTCCGCTAAATTACTAATATAATTTCGTGCAATTACGCAAAAATACGTATTTACTTTTAATAAAGTGGCCATTCTATCCCTAGTGTTCACGCAGTGGCACTAAGGATTGGTAAATGAAATTTAGTTTCAATGAGTCGTACAGCCAATTATTCGTTTATTGTAATAAAACCTCCCAAGGCAATAAGGTTTAGTGAATATATTTACTAAGGCAAACGCACCAGTTTCAAATCCAATTCAGGCACAATAAGTATATTTTGAGCTGAAATTTTACCTCTTTTTATTTGATTAGTTATTACTTGTGTGCTTTTTATGTTCATTATTTTGGCGTATTGGGTAATGGTACACCGTTGACTTAGGTCATATTCTTGGTCGTAAATATAGATTTTTGTGTGTTGCATTTTGTTTTTATATTCCCGAAAAGCATTTAAAATTAAATTATAATGTTGTTCATTTTTTTCACTTAACCATTGAAGAACTAAAGATTTATCTTCTTCATTTTTTAACTTTGGTAGCCAAATAGCCAATTGATTAGTGTATTCACTTGCTTTTTGAGCATCTAGTTGCGTATATGCTTTGTTGCGATTTGTAATTATTTTCTTTATGGTTTGTATTATGGTCATGTTCAATTATAGTTTATTATTACTGTTTTATAATAATTCTTTTTCTATTTGTTCAATTTCAACTTTTATCATATTCAATTGGTCTAAAATTCTGTCAATTTCAGTTTGAGAAATGCCAAGATATTTTATTGAAAGCTCCAATTGAAAAAGTTTATCTTTATAAAGTATTTTCAAGTCATTTTTAGGGTTTAGCTTTCGTGTACTTTTTTATTAATTTATTCAAAAGTATAAAATATTTCGTAAGGAAACAAATTTTTATTTACCATTTATTGCGTTTAATCTGACTTCTGCCCTGTGGGGTGTCATTACATCTTAGCTAATCTATTCTTGCAAGGCAATAAAACTTGCTAGGAAAAAAATAAATAATGAAATTTTAAATTAAATGTATAATTTTGTTTAACTTATATTAAAAAAGCGAGATTTATTATTTGTGCATATATGTTGAATAACGAGGCTAGAAAAGAACTTGGTTAGTTTTTTATTGATGTAGGAAAGTTGGTATTTGCAGGTGTTATTTTGGCTACATCTTTAAAATTAGAAGGTTTTTCAAAAGAATCTTTAATTATAGTAGGTGTAAGTAGTATGACTTTGAGTGTTATTTTAAGTGTGTCTTTGTTGAATAAAATTAAATAAATATGGAACTTATTTTATTATTTGCATTTGTAGGAGTTGTTTCATTGGTTGGTATTATTTACGAATTTTTTTTTAATAAAAACACTATTTTGTCATAAACTAAAAGCTTCGTTCTTAATACACCCTATTGTCCCGTTTTCAGTAGTCATTAGTAATAAAATAGCAGTTGGGCATATTCGGTAATTATGTCGAACTCTATAATGAACTGAGGTGTTATCTCCTCACATGAATAGATTGTCTTTGAGGTGCTAACACCTCAAAGTGCAAAAAAGTTGTTGAAAAAAAGCACAAAAATTTTTTATGATAAATGATTAGATTCTTTGTTTTTTTGTAGTAATTATAATAAATTTACATAAATAAAATAAATAATATGTTAGAAATTTTAGTAAAATCAGAAAATAAAGAAACAAATGATAAGGTTTTAAATTTTTTAAGAGGCGAGAATATCGAGTTTTCATCAAAAAATATTCATCCACTAGAAAAATGGATTCAAGAAGGCAGAGATTCTGGGTTGCAATCGGCAGAGGAAACAAAAGTTTTTTATAATGCTTTTAGAAAATGAATGTTATTCAAACAAAAAGATTTCTAAACGACTTTTCCAATCTAGATGAAATCCAAAAAAGTATTATTGCAACATTCATTAATAATCTAATTGATACTGAACATATTGACGAAAATAGTTATGAAAATATAATAGGGTTTCCATACATTTATAAAATAGACTTTTTTGATACATATATTGTTTTGTATTATTCAAAACAAACAAATACTATCGAACTTTCAGGTATTGTACCAAAAGGAAGTGAATTGGCTTTGTTTTTTTAATGTAATGAATTAGCATTTGACAAGTATCTACATTGTATAATCTTTTCGCTTACCGTAATCTTCAATAAGAAAATGGCAGTTGGGCATATTCTGTAACTATGTAGTGGTGTTGGCAAATCTCTGATTTGCTAAAAACAAAAAAAGTCCCACTATCCTTAGTGTTCAAGCAGTGGCACTAAGGATAGGCAAATGAAATTTAGTCTCTGACTAAATAATATAAAAAAAAATCCATTTTATTCCACCTTGTTTACCACTTTCCCTAGGCTTCAACAAGAAAATAGCAGTTGGGCATATTCTCTTGTTTCAAATATATTCATAATTATCTTATTTTCTGATGTTGTCTTTTTCTTTATAAACAACTTTAACAGTGGCTATTGTGGGTATCTCACATAGCAAACTATTTTAATTCTAATGAATCAAATAATTTTATTCAAAATTATAACTTCTTTATAATATTTTTTATATTTGCAACATGAATATAAAAAAAGAAGAGACAGGCAAGTATTTTCTTGATTTATCAAAGATTGTTTTTGCATCAACAGTGTTAGCTAATATTGGCGAAATAGAAAAATTTTTTTCCTTAATCATCTTTTTGGCTGGTTGTGTAACTACAGTTTTGCTATTTAAAATTTGTTAAACGTATCTAAATACAGAAACAAATGGAGAATAAAGGATTAAACTTA
The DNA here is from genome assembly GCA_013297755.1 of Cytophagales bacterium. GTDB lineage: Bacteria > Bacteroidota > Bacteroidia > Cytophagales > UBA9547 > REAG01. The sequence goes on along the minus strand of JAAFIH010000001.1, from coordinate 129,328 downwards.
GTAATAATTTTTTGTATTATTATGATAGCAAGTATTGTGCTTTATTACTTTCGAATGAAAGAAGTGGCAGCAGAGAAGTTGAAAAAAGTTTAATTTTCTGCTTTTATTGCCTCATCTATTCAACTATCTAGCCTAGCAATTGTCGAACAATAGATAAAATGATTATTTATCCTCACAACCAGACAAAGAAAAAAAAGTAAACTGGAATTGATTGTGTATTCTAATGCTATAAATCAACAATTATTTGTTATACGACAATCGTTACCTTAGCTTGTCTAGTATCTGAATCAAACCAATTATTCTTACCAATTAGTCAAAATCTTTGAGTGTAATAGTTTACTCTTTTGACATAAACCTCATTGAGTTCAACAAAAAAGGTAGTTTGGTAAGCACCATACCATAACTAGGGCTAATTTTAGTCCTAAAAACTGGATGCAAAGTATACGTCAACTCTTATTGCTATTGGCTGTTAGTAATATTTTTCGCCATTCAACATAGCCAATTATAGCCATTACAAACAATATAGTGTAGAGAATAGCACTCAAAAATAATTGTTTTTGAAAAAATAAAACCACAAAAATCAGGTTTGTGGCTATCCAAATAAACCAATGTTCGATTCTTTTTTTGCCCATTAATATTTGAGCTGCTATACTTAGTAGTGCAGTAATGGCATCCAAAAAAGGCACATCAGATAGCGTATATTTATCTAAAAATCCTACTAAAATTCCTGTAAAAAAAGCTATTAAAATTACTGTATATAATAGTTCTTTTTTGGTAGCATTACTAATAGCTATTGCCAACCCATCTTTGTTTTTTTTGTTCCAAAGGGCTAAGCCTTTGATACTAAAAAATAAAAAAAACACTTGTAGAGCCACATTTGCAAATAATTGAGATTGATAAAACACCAATCCATAGCAAACGATACTTATTAATCCAAAAAACCAAGTCCAAATATGTTGCTTTATACTAAAAAAAACACTTATCAAACAAGTAACAAAACCAATGATTTCGAGGGTATTCAATTATTAATTTATTTTTAAATGAATAATATCAATATTTTAAAAAAAATAATACAAAAATTAGTAATATTAATAATGAATTAAAAAAACTATTGTATCGTTTTTATTACTTTTAATGTATTTTTGTCCAAAGAAACTATTTTTAAAGAATAGCTCTTTTTGATTAAATCTGTTTCGGGAATTGGGTGTGCTACAATGTGCATAAATCTTACTTCTAGCATGTTTTCATGTTTTGAATACACCCATTTGCCAGTGTCAGATTTTGGCATGTCATTTGACCCAGGATAATGTTCTATAAACTTGCCTTTGGGCAAAATAGTAAAGCCAGTGCGACCACGAGAGGGCTTAAAATCAAAATCTTTGGTTTTATATACCAAAATTTTATCATCTTTGTTGTCTTCAAAATTGTGAAACCAAGTATTGAAAAGTGTTTTGGGAGCTTTAGAACTTACCTGAATCGTAAACATGGGTGCTTCTACGTTGGTTACAACCAGCCGCTGCGACTTGCAACAAAGCAACAAAAAAACTAAAAAAATGGAAACCATTTTTTTGTATGACATATTAAAATTTTAATATTTGTAAATATAGCAATAAATAAGCATGGAAAACAAAGAAATAGCTCGAATATTAAAAAATTATAGCAAACTACTCGAATTACACGATGAAAATATCTTCAAAATTCGATCTTTTCAAAATGCGGCCTACTATCTAGGCAAATATCCAAAATCATTACACTCGCTTTCGCTTTCAGAAATTGAGGCTATACAAGGGGTTGGCAAAAGTATGGCTGCCAAAATAATTGACATTATTACTCAAAGCACTTTTTCTGACTACCAAAAATTGCTGCAATCTACGCCTTTGGATGTGATAGAGATGCTTTCTATCACTGGTTTAGGTCCCAAAAAAGTAAAATCTATTTGGAAAGATGCCAACATATCCACCATCGAAAACCTTAAAAATGCTTGTATTCAAAACCAACTTACTGCTGTCAAAGGCATCAGCCAGGTGTTGCAAGACGAGATATTAGAATTTTTGATATTTAAAGAGCAAAACAAAGGAAAGTTTTTTTATGCAGAGGTAGAAAATATGGCTTTTTCTATCGAAAATGAATTAAAAACTGCTTTCGAGCCTGCTCAAGTAGCCCTGACTGGCGATGTACGCAGAAAAATGGAAATTGTACATACCATTCAGCTATTGATAGAAGCATCTAGTTTATCAGAAATTGAATCAAAATTGAGTACAATTACTTCAATAACCAAAAATAGTACTATTTCTAGTCCATTTATCTGGCGAGGTGTAGTGCCAAATACAGAAATAAAAGTTGAAATACGCACTGCTACCAAGAGCCGTTTTGGCAATGTTTTGTATGCTCAATCATCTTCAATAGCTCATTTAGACCTAATTTTGAGCAATAATACATCTATAAAACAGATTTTAAAACAAAATACCTTTGATTGCGAACAAGCTATATTTGATTTTTGTGGTATGCCTCACTTGGTACCAGAAATAAGAGAAGGAATAGCCGAAATAGCATTAATCAAAGAAAAAAAATCTATTCAGTTAATAGAAAATACGCACCTCAAAGGCAGTTTGCACAACCACAGTACCTATAGTGATGGCGAAAATACCATAGAAGAAATGGCAAACGCTTGTGTGGCCTTGGGATTAACCTATTTTGGTATTTCTGACCATTCGCAAACGGCCAACTACGCCAATGGTTTAAAACCAGAAGCAATTTTAAAACAACATGCTGAAATAGATGTGTTAAACCAAAAATTTGGTAATAATTTTTGTATTTTCAAAGGAATTGAATCTGATATTTTGGGAGATGGTGCACTCGATTATTCTGATGATATATTACAAACTTTCGATTTTGTGGTAGCTTCTATTCATGCCAATTTGCGCATGGACATTACCAAAGCCACAGAGCGCTTAGTAAGAGCTATCGAAAATAAATATACAACTATATTGGGCCACCCAACAGGCCGATTATTACTTCGCAGAAAGGGTTATCCCATTGATTATAAGCGAGTTATAGATGCTTGTGCTACACATGGAGTAGTGATTGAACTCAATGCCAATCCCTGGAGATTGGACTTGGATTGGCGTTACATTGATTATGCACTACAAAAAGGCGTAATGATAAGTATCAACCCAGATGCCCACGATGTAGATGGATTATTGGATACGCAATATGGCGTATGTGTAGCCCGAAAAGCAGGCTTGACTGCCGATATGTGCTTCAACTCAAAATCTAAAGAAGAGATACAAAATTATTTTAAATCAAAAAAATAAAATATTACTTTTTTTCAAAGTCAAGAGAGGCCGAGTTGATGCAGTATCTCATGCCAGTAGGTTTAGGCCCATCATTGAAAACATGGCCAAGATGCGAACCACATTTTTTACATACAACCTCTGTGCGAATCATTCCGTGTGCTGTGTCTTTTATTTCGCTTACTTTTTGCTTATCCAGGGCCTGATAAAAACTAGGCCAACCAGAGCCAGAATCGTATTTGGTGGTCGAAGAAAATAATTGTTCGTGGCAAACTACACAAGTGTAAGTACCGTTTTCGTGATGATCCCAAAATTTACCTGTAAAAGCTCGTTCTGTGCCTTTTCCCACACATACGTTGTATTGCATGGGTGTTAATTTTTCTTTTAATTTTGGGTCATTAAGTAATATTTTATCGGTATTTTCCATTTTTATAGACTTGTTTTGTGCGTTAATATATGTAGCAAAAAGTAATAAAATTGATAATATTAAATTTTTCATTTATTGGTTGATATTATTCTATTTTTTAGTCTTAAAGCATATACAGAAATGTATTTTTCTTTATTGTAGTTCAACAATTCTAAGTCTGATTTTGTTTTGGCTTCTAGCAAATACTCTAATGGCTGAGGCACCAATGTCATTATTTCTAGGGCAGGGATTATTTTTTTGTCCCAAGCATCAAAATAATTGTCGAAATCTTCGGGTTGAATCACTTTTCGGCAATTAGAGGCACCACAATAGCAAATCATGTCTTCTTCTAAATTAAAAATGCCATACTCATCAGTCAGTTGGTCGCCAATGTGTATGTCTTTTATGGCAATTTCAAAACCATAGCCAGTGCTCATGGTGTTGGCATCGCAACTGTGGTTTACATATTTGCCAAAATCCCAACTCATAATCATGTATCCACGCTCGTCTTTGTAAGAGTATTTTTCGATGGCATCAAGTAAAGGTTTGTCAAATGACTGCATTTGTGTTGGTGATACTTCCAACTCTAAGGGGTCTTTGGCATAAGTAATGGTGCCTTTTGGGATAAATGCAGTGGCAAATAATCCATAACCTACAACATCGTTGATATGAATTAGCTTGGTATCGGGATGAATCATGCTCGTCTATAATTCTCGTTTTTGGGAATAAATAATGATAAATTTTATAATTAGAAATAAAATTATAAAAATAAGAATATAAAAAAAATAAAAATTAAAAAGATTTTTGAACAAAATATCCCATGCCAACCCAAGCTAAGATAAATGCAATTCCGCCAAGGGGTGCTACTGCTCCTAACCAACGCAGGTTTGTTAGAGATAACAGGTATAAACTACCTGAAAATAAGACTATTCCAACCAAAAAAGCTGTACCCAAAATTGTAGTATTTTTTTGAGATAAATAATGAGCAACTAAAGAAAGTACAATTATGCCAAATCCATGATAAAAATGATATTTTACGGCAGTTTCAAAAGTGTCGGCACGTTGGTTGGCTGCTAATAAATTTTTTAGACCATGAGCCCCAAATGCTCCAATACATACTGCCAAAGCACAAACGATACAACCAATAAAAAACCAAAGTTTTGAAATCATTGCGCTTGTAAATAAAATTGAATTGAATTGAGATTATGTGAAGGAATTATTGGAAAAAAAGTGGGACCGAATGGAATCGAACCATCGACACAAGGATTTTCAATCCTTTGCTCTACCGACTGAGCTACAGTCCCATCACCTAATTTTCGTTAAGGGATTGCAAAGGTAGAAGTTTATTTTTTATTTAAAAATAAAAATGATTTTTTTTTAATTATTTTTCAAATTATACAAAATCCTATACTTGTAGTGGTTCTTTGGATAATCGTTAATTTAATTTGAAATGATTATAAGTTAGAGTTAAACATTTTTTTTTGTTAAATAAAGCGAACTTCTAAAATCCCCAATTCCTACAAATCCCCTCTCATTTGGATTCTGTAACTTCGTAACAGAAATTGGGTTGAGTGGGGCCAAAAAATCGGGTTTTTATTTTAAAAATGTCTTAAATGCGTTTGCCCTGATTGTTTTTGAAGTACAAATATTTTTTTTGTTTTGCATCCTGCCCAAATATTTTCACATTTGTATATGGCAAAGCAAACAGGCACAAAAACAAGAGAAGAAACCCCTTTGATGAAGCAATATTATGCCATCAAAGAAAAATACGAAGGGGCAATTATTTTATTTAGGGTTGGCGATTTTTACGAAACTTTTGGTGCCGATGCCATCAAGGCCAGTAGTGTTTTGGGTATTACACTAACCAAGCGTGGCAATGGCTCGGCCAGCGAAATAGAGTTGGCTGGATTTCCTTATCATTCTTTAGAAACTTACCTTTCTAAACTTGTGCGTGCTGGATATAGAGTGGCCATTTGCGACCAGTTGGAAGACCCAAAAATGGTCAAAGGCATTGTCAAACGTGGTGTAACAGAGCTTGTTACACCTGGTATAGTTTACAGCGACAATGTGTTGCAAACGAAAGCTAATAATTTTTTAGCATCTGTTTTTTTTACCGACACCTTGTGTGGGGTGGCTTTTAATGATATTTCGACAGGCGATTTTTTTTGTGCTCAAGGCAGTATTTCTTACATAGATAAATTGCTACAAAGTCTAAACCCTGCTGAAGTTATATTTTCAAAATCTCAAAAAAATAATTTTAATACCCATTTTCAAGATAAATTCAACACCTTTGCAGTTGATGAATGGGTTTTTAGATTTGAATATTCTTACGAGCTATTAACCAAGCATTTTAATACCCAAAATCTCAAAGGTTTTGGTATCGAAGATTTTGCGGAGGGTATAGTGGCCGCAGGAGCTATTATTTATTACCTCAAAAATACCGAACACCACGAAATATCCCATATAGGTTCTATTGCTAGATTTGAAGAAGAGAAATATGTATGGCTTGATAAGTTTACAGTAAGAAATCTGGAATTAGTTTTTGCTCAATACGAGGGCGGTGTACCTTTGATTGATATTCTAGACAAAACACAAACCCCTATGGGGGCCAGGCTTATGCGTAGATGGGTGCTGATGCCTCTCAAAGATTTGCCTTTGATAGCAAAAAGACACGAAGTAGTCGAAAAATTTGTAAAAGATACTGATTTGATTGATAATCTGGGCCAACATTTCAAGCAAATTGGTGATATTGAAAGGCTCATTTCTAAAGTTGCCGCCAAGCGTATCAACCCTAGGGAGTTGCTACAACTCAAAAAAGCACTCAACCATATCAAACCGCTCAAAGAATTACTGGCTCAATCCAAGAATCAGGAACTCAAAAAATTTGCAGATTTGATTAATACTTGTGATTTTTTGTCCGAAAAAATTGATAATGAACTTTTGGATGACCTGCCAATAGTATCAAATCAGGGTCGATTGATAAAAGATGGTGTGTTTGCGGATTTGGACGAACTCCGAAAAATTGCTTATTCTGGCAAAGATTATCTCCAACAAATTACACAACGAGAAATTGATAGGACTGGTATTAATTCTCTCAAAATACAATTTAATAAGGTTTTTGGTTATTTTCTGGAAGTAACCAATGCCAATAAAGATAAAGTTCCCAACGACTGGATTCGTAAACAAACCATGGTGGGTGCCGAGCGATATATCACCGAAGAGTTGAAAATATATGAAGAAAAAATACTGACTGCCGAAGACAAAATGGTAAGTATTGAGCAAAATATTTTTAATGATTTGGTACTTTGTGCGGCTGGTTATGTGCCTCTGATTCAACAAAATGCTAAAGTAATAGCCGAAATTGATTGCCTGAGTTCGTTTGCTACCATTGCTACCAAAAATAATTATACAAAACCAACCATGACCAATGGCCTGGAACTTGATATAAAAAATGGCCGCCATCCTGTTATCGAAAAACAACTGACCGTGGGCGATGAGTATGTGCCAAATGACATTTTTTTGGATGACCAATCGCAGCAAATCATAATTATTACAGGACCAAATATGGCTGGCAAATCTGCACTTTTGAGGCAAACAGCTTTGATAACTTTGATGGCTCAAATTGGTAGCTTTGTGCCTGCCCAAGCGGCCACCATTGGCGTTGTAGATAAAATATTTACACGTGTAGGGGCCTCTGATAATGTATCAAAAGGGGAATCTACTTTTATGGTCGAAATGACCGAAACTGCTTCTATACTTAATAATTTGAGCGATCGTAGCCTTATTTTAATGGACGAAATTGGTCGTGGCACTAGTACTTACGATGGTATCTCTATTGCTTGGGCCATTGTAGAACATCTACATAATCATCCAAAATGCAAACCCAAAACCTTGTTTGCTACCCATTATCACGAACTAAACGAACTGGCTGCCGATATGCCAAGGGTAAAAAACTACAATGTTTCTGTGAAGGAGTTAAGTAATAAAATTATATTTATGCGAAAACTCAAAGAAGGTGGTAGCGAGCATAGCTTTGGTATTCATGTGGCACAAATTGCTGGTATGCCCAACCAAGTGGTGCTACGTGCCAACGAAATCATGCAACAACTCGAAAAAGATAAATCTAAAGAATCGCAAAAACAAAAAATCAAGGAAATTCCAAAAGTAAATTATCAAATGAGCCTTTTTGAAGCCAACGATCCTAAGTATGTTCGTATAAAAGAACTTTTAGAAAAACTCGACATCAATGCCCTAACTCCAATGGATGCACTCCTAAAAATCAACGAAATGAAAGGGATTATGAAGTGATTTTTGGTTTAGCAACACCAATGCCTTACAAGATATAGCCACGTTTTTTTCAAAGGATTTTATAGCCACCATCAAATAACCATCAAATAAGAATTTGTATTTTGTATAATCCGAAAATCAACCTAAACACCTGATTATCAATGAGTTATCGTCCAATAGAAATGGCTGTATTGCTTAGTTTTTACTAGATTTTTGAGCGACTATCAAATAACCATCAAATAAGAATTTGAATTTTGCAAAATCCGAAAATCAACCTAAACATCTGATTATCAAGGAGTTATGTTCAAATAGAAATGGCTGTATTGCTTAGTTTTTACTAGATTTTAGAGCAATTATCAAATAACCATCAAATAACCATCAAATAAGAATTTGTATTTTGCAAAATCCTAAAATCAACCTAAACATCTGATTATCAATGAGTTATCGTCCAATAGAAATGGATGTATTGCTTAGTTTTTACTAGATTTTAGAGCAATTATCAAATAACCATCAAATAAGAATTTGTATTTTGCAAAATCCGAAAATCAATCTAAATCCTTGATTATCAATGAGTTATGGTCCAATAGAAATGGCTGTATTGCTTAGTTTTTACTAAATTTTAGAGCAACCATCAAATAACCATCAAATAAGAATTTGTATTTTGAAAAATCCGAAAATCAACCTAAACACCTGATTATCAATGAGTTATCGTCAAATAGAAATGGCTGTATTGCTTAGTTTTTACTAGATTTTTGAGCAATTATCAAATAACCATCAAATAAGAATTTGTATTTTGCAAAATCCGAAAATCAACCTAAACCACTGATTATCAATGAGTTATGGTCAAATAGAAATGGCTGTATTGCTTGGTTTTTACTAGATTTTAGAGCCACTATCAAATAACCATCAAATAACCATCAAATAAGAATTTGTATTTTGCAAAATCCGAAAATCAACCTAAACCCTTGATTATCAATGAGTTATCGTCAAATAGAAATGGCTGTATTGCTTAGTTTTTACTAGATTTTTGAGCAACCATCAAATAACCATCAAATAAGAATTTGTATTTTGCAAAATCCGAAAATCAACCTAAACCCTTGATTATCAATGAGTTATCGTCAAATAGAAATGGCTGTATTGCTTAGTTTTTACTAGATTTTTGAGCAACCATCAAATAACCATCAAATAAGAATCTAGGCCCAGAATGGCATATAACTGGCATATTTTCTTGATTTATTTTCAGGGTCGTCTTCTTTGATCATTCCTGCTTCAAAAGTATCTTTGATAATGCGAGAGGCAGTAGCTGCATTTTTATCATCTATAGTAAATCGCTCTCTTAAAGTTTGATTAGTCATTTTTTCATTTGATACCCACTTTAGGCAAGAATGTTGATAGCAAGCCCTAATTTTTTCTTTTTTATCTAATTCGTTTAGCGTTTTGTAGCTATAAATTGTTACTCTAGTTCTATTTTCGTCTGAGATTACATTGATAGGGGGGAGCTGATATAATTCATTATTAAAAATTACTTTGTCTAATCCACTCCCTTTTTCTTCGCAAAAACCCATTCTTCGCATCAAATCTGCCATTTTTTCATTCCTAGAAATATAAGAATCTATAAATCTATCTGGCGTAATTAATGGATTACCTGGATTTGATATTTCTACTCTGTCAGTAAATATTTCTACCATTGGAAATCCTTTTACTGCCAAATCTTGATGAATAAGGGCGTTTGCCACTAATTCTCGGATAGCAATTTCGGGATACATACGAGATTCTTTTCGCAGAGCTTTTCCTATTTCTTCGTTGGCTGGTAGTTGGCCGTTGATCCAATCTATTAATCCAGAAAACCCAAAAGCATAACCTTTGTTTATGATTTGTTCTCGCTTGGTTTCTACTTTGTTTTTGCCTTTATACACAATCACACGTACAGATTTGCGTTCTACATTTTCAAAATCAGATAGATTTTTGGCAAATAAAATGGCCCCTAGATTGGTAATAGAATAACCTTTGGTTTTGATTACTAAATTCTCGGATATAAATTTTTCTACTACTCCATTTTGATCAGAAGGATAGGGCAGTTTCATTAAATCAAAGTAAGTTTCGGTGCTTAATAATTGAATTATATCGCTGGTATTCAAATGGTCTTTTGCTATTTCTAGTTCGTAGGGCTTTGTTTTTTTACGCCATATTTTAGCTTCTTTATCAGGGAATTCGGCCAATTTTCTTGTTATACTACCCACCCTTATATATGAATGATGAAAAAAATCTACTGGGCGATTTTGGGTTGCAGGTATCACAAAAACTGCTATGTGGCGTGTGGCATCGTAGGCAAATTCATGGATACGAAAATCTATTCTAGGGTCGAGACGTTGGGCCAACCAGTGTTCTAAATCTTCGTTTCCTTTTTTGTGTTGCTTGGGTTTGAATGTAGTGCCTTTAATCAAGTGTGTTTTGTCTTCGATACCAAACACCAAATATCCAAAATCTTGATGGTGGATGGCTGCTCCATTGGCCAATGCCGAAATACGTTCTCCAATTTCTTGTTCGGAATGGAAATTGAGTTTAAACTCTACCCATTCGCTTTCGATGGGTTGCTTTACCAATTCGTTTAATAAATCTACAAGTTGTTGGCTGTTCATGGTCGGTCTGAACTATTGATTGTATGTATAATTGATAGATTTGCTTTTAGTTTATTTTATATTGCTCTCCAAAACAAATATTATTCTCCGTTTTCTATTTACCCTAAGGGGAAAAATGAAAGGGAACTAGAATTAAAATATTTGAAATCAATGTCGTTTACATAAGTATTTTTTAATGCCTTTATCTTAGTCTTTCTCCAAAGGAGAAAGACTAATCAAATTCTTAATTATATTGATCCGAAAAACAAATATTACAATTTTATTTTAAACCCCTCTTTTAATTTCTCCCCAAGAGGGAGAAAAATTAGAGGAATGTAATTTTAATTTTTCGGTTTGATATAAATGACATTGTATCAGTCATATTAATTTTTGGTTTCATGCCTTATTTCAACTTTCTAAAGATTTTTTCAACTTTGGATAACACAGAAATAACCCAACAGAGGCTACAATAGCAAAATAAAAGGGTATCATAAAAAACGAGGCCAATGATAATTCGCCAATTTTGCTTGCCAACAACCCACTACAATAATTGCCAATGGCAAACGAACACAGCCATGCTCCTACAACCAACGAACCTAGATGTTTGGGCGACAATGTACTTACCAATGATAAACCAATGGGATAAAATAGCAATTCGGCAATGGTTTGCAAAAATATGGCACCTATCCAAAATCCCATAGACACTTGTGCAGATGTGGCTCCCAGGGGTATATTGGCACTTCCTACATACAGAACTATAAAACTTGAGGCCAATACGCCCATGCCAAGTGCTAGTTTTAAAATAGGATTTGGGTTTTGGTTGCGAGCCGTTAGGTAGGTCCACAACCAAGCAAACATGGGTGCAAATGTGAACACAAACAAAGGATTTAGGGATTGAAACCAACTAGAGGGCACTTCAAAGTCGCCTATAAATCTGTTGGTGTATTTTTTTGCAAATATGCTCATAGAAGAACCTCCTTGTTCGTAGCTCATCCAAAACACAATAGAAAAAATTGCTAAAACGGCCAGTGTTTGTAATTTTTTCGATTCGTTTAATGTAAGTTTTTGAGTAAATATACCTGCATTTGTTTCAGTTTTTTTCTGCAATTTGCCCACCTCTCCAAGCACATTTTGCCCAAAATAAAACACCAATAATCCCAAAGCCATAGCAATACCAGCTGTGCCAAATCCAAGATGCCAGCCATATTTTTCGCCAACAAATCCACACAAAAGTACTCCAAAAAATGACCCAAAATTGATACCTATATGAAAAATTATATAGGCACTATCTTTGAGTGGGCTACCATCTGGATACAGCTGACCTACCATAGAAGTAGCGTTTGGTTTGAAAAAACCATTGCCAATAATCAACAAACCAAGCCCAATATAAAAAGCGGCAGTAGGGGTAAAAGCCAAAGAAATATGCCCCAGCATCATCAAAAATCCGCCCAAAAGTATGGCATTTCTATTGCCCAAATACCTATCTGCAAGGTAGCCCCCAAAAATTGGGGTTACGTACACCAAGCCAGTATAGATTCCCCAAAGTTGGCCAGCCTGGCCATCGGTCCAGCCAAGTCCACCCTCGGCAGCAGTAGAAATAACATATACTACCAACAAGGCACGCATACCATAATAACTAAATCGCTCCCACATTTCGGTAAGAAATAATAAATATAAGCCTTTGGGGTGTTTCATAATTTTGGTAATTAAAATAGTGATTTTTTTATTTTTGCATCAAAAAAATGTTTGGCACAAAAAAACTAACCAACAACAATAAAGCTAAAAACGATAAAAAAATGTAACTACTCAACGATATTTTTTCAAAATCAACAGAACTTGTCTTAAAAAACATCAAATAAGGTATTTTTAAATAATAATATAAAGCAAATAATGTATTTAAAATAACCAAAAGTATGATACATAGATAACTATAGTTTTGTGTAACAGCAAATTCTTGGTATAAGGTAGAAAAAACAAAAAACTTGGCCATAAACCCACCTGTTGGGGGCAATCCAGCCATTCCTACTAAAAAAACGACTATCAAAACAGCCAAAAAAGGTTTACTATTTCCCAAACCAGAAAAATTTTCTAATATATCGAATTTGGTAATTTCAATAACATAAAAAATAGCAAAACTTACTATTGCATACACCCCAAAATAGAAAAATGTAGTAGGAGCACCTTCAAAACCAAAGGCCAAAGGCATCAATAAAAATCCTGCATGGGCAATGGATGAGTACCCTAACATGCGCATAGTATTGTTTTGAGAAAATGCTCCCAAATTACCAACTGTAATACTAACAACAGCCAACCAAGCCACTACCACCGAAAATACGCCTCTAGGGGGAACTATGGGCAAACTTATAGTTTCAAAACCTTGATACATACTCAAAATAAGACCAATAGCGGCCAATTTGGGTACTAATGCAAGTATGGCCACAATGGCTGGTTTGGCTCCTTGATACACATCGGCCACCCAAAAATGAAATGGAACAATAGATAATTTGAAAAAAATACCCACCGAAATTAAAGTAAATGCAACAGTTGTAGGTACAAATGGTAGGGGAGCATAAAATTTTCGCTCATGGAAAAATAAATTACCACTAAGACCAAAATACAATGAAATACCATACAACATAATGGCCGAAGAGGCAATACCAAATAGAATATATTTCATGGCCGATTCTGTGCTATTTTTGTTGCTAAATAAAGCCACCAAAACGTAAGAACTGATAGAAACAATTTCTAAAGCCAACAATGCCACACACCAGTGGTTGCTCATGGCCAAAACCATAGACCCTATCATAATAGCAGTAAATAGGGCAAAAAACTCTACTTTAGTATCTATTAATATTTGTTTTAAACAAAAAAACAATAAAACAATACATCCAGTAGATAAAACCAATATTCTTACATTATTCGTTTGAAAATGAATAAGTAAACTTTTGCTAAATAAAAAAATATTATTACTAAAATAATAATTTTGAAGTATGCTAAAATACAAGGCACAGCCAAGAGCCAAGCCTAAAACTGATACATGAATAAAAAATGATTTTTTCTGAAAAATAAGACCTAAAATAATATTGCAAATCAAGGCCAAACTAAGTATAAGCTCTGGAAGCAAAAAAAATAACTCTTGCCAATAATTCTGTATCAATGTAAATATATAATGCTACAAAGCTAAATTATTAAATGAATAGATAAAAATATTTGACATAGTTTAGTTTTAGGGTTCTCTTGGATTAAAAATTTTGAGTAGTCATCAAAATAAAAATCGTTTTTGATATAAATCAGGAGTTATGAAATGAATAAACTAAAATTTTAAAAAACATTTTGACAAAACAAAATTTAGCTAATATATTGCACAAAAAAAAGAAACATGAAAAAACCGCCCGTTATAAAAGGTATAGAAAACGTCATTGAAGAATTAATATTTGCAGCACGTTGGTTGCAAGCCCCCGTTTACTTGGGTTTAATAGTGGCCACTGGTATTTATGTGTACAAATTCATGCAAGAATTGGTGCATTTGGTTACGACCGTAAACGAAATCAATGAAATCAGCGTCATGTTGAGTATTTTGGGCTTGATAGACGTGTCTATGGTAATGAATTTGCTTATCATTGTAATCATTGGTGGATATACTATTTTTACATCTCGCATTGATTTTGGCGAAGCCGAAGATCGTCCACAATGGCTCGACCACATGGATTCTGGTATTCTCAAAATCAAGTTGGCCTCCTCTTTGGCCTCTATTTCTGGGGTGCATTTGCTCAAAACATTTATCGACATACACGAGGAAGCCTCTGCTGATAGCGATTTTAGAAGTGTAGTTATCGAAATTATCATACATATCGTTTTTATAGTTTCTGCTTTGCTTTTGGCTTGGGTAGAACGCATTTTGCATGGCTCTCACCATAGTTCGCATGGAGCAGGGCAGGTAGATATTAAACATTAAATCTTTTTAAAAAAATATTATAAAATTTTTTTAAAAGTTGCTAAAGTACATCAGCCACAGTTTTTTCTAAACTTTGGTTGATGTATTTTTTTTATAAAAATGATTTATTACTTGGTTTGAGTTTAATTTACCATTTTGATCCGTTAATTTTAACATAAAATCAAAATTTGGAATAGACTTTTTGAATCTTTTATTTTTATATTTGTACCATGAACGACATAGAATTACAGTTAGTAGACGATTTTTCCCTTTTTGATTCCTGGGATGACAAATATGAATATATCATAGAATTGGGTAAAAAATTACCCAAATTTGACGATACTTTTAAGACAAATGATTACAAAATCAAAGGGTGTCAATCGAGTGTGTGGCTCACGGCAAGGCACGACAATGGGCTTGTATTTTTTGATGCCGACAGCGATTCTGTTATCGTAAAAGGTTTGGTCAGTATGCTAGTGAGTGTACTTTCTGGTCAGTCGCCAAGTTATATTATAGACTCAAAACTCGAATTCATGAACCACATTGGATTGATGCAACACCTAGCTCAAACACGCTCCAATGGCTTATTGGCAATGGTAAAGCAGATGAAAATGTATGCGATGGCTTTTCAATCGCAGGCTAGTCAATAAATTAATTTCACTATTTTCCTTTTTTTTATTTACTTGGTCGATTCTTTTTTGTAAGATTTTGATTAAAAAATTGTATTTAATAATTTTGTATAATAAAATCAAACTCAATGTATTTTAGTTTTAAAATTGAAGATTTTTTTATTTTTTAAATGTTTTTAATTATCAATGATATTGAACCTTGCATATTTGTTTCAAATAAGCACTTCTGATGCCATTTTACCAAACCTATTTTTAGTGCTAGTTTGCTTTCTATCTTTCTGTAACTCGCTTTTTACTCGTTTGTTTTTGATTAATATTCTAAAATATGGGCATTTACCATCTATTGATAAGTCTTTGTCATCGTTTCCTTTTCTGAATTTAATTAGTTCAAATTGGTCTGGATTGAATTTATGTAGAAATGTAATTGGAACTCCTATGTGTCCTTCGTAGTCAAACGGAATGTCTTCTGTTTTGTCAACGTTTATGCCGTCATAATTGTCGTATTTTGGAAATTCATCTTCGTGTCCGAAATACTTTTTTGTTAGTTCAATGTCTTCGTGTCTCTTGAAGTTGTCCAAGTTTGTCAACCACAAACAATTATTTGGAGATACAATTCTATTTCCTAAGCTATCTATTCGTGCTTCTGTGCCATAAAGTTCGTAGTGTTCAGGCACAATAAAGCCTGAAACACCCCTTCCAAGATTTATTCCCAACCAAGCCCTATTCTCTTTGATGAGTTTGAAAATTTCTTTGTATGTAATTGCGTTAATGTTGCCAATAATCAAAAATTTCTTGTCATACTTTGCTAATTGGGCTACATATTCTCTGAATAAAGAAAAAGGTGGGTTTGTAACAACAATGTCTGATTGCTTTAAGAGTTCAATGCATTCTGGACTACGAAAATCGCCATCACTTTTAAAATAAATAATATCATTAGAATTTGGTGAGGCTGTTTCGCTTTCTTTACCTGTATATTCAAAGAAGAAGCCATTTTCAGTTTCTTCTGTATTAAATAAGTCAATCTTTTGCTCTAGATAGCAAGAAGCAATAAGTTTTTTTAGACCTAATTCTTTGAAATTATCAGCGAAATATTTAAAGAAATTACTTATACGAGCATCATCACAATTACAATAAACTACCTTATCCTTGAAATGATTTTTATAGTATTGCAATTCACTTTCAATATCAGAAAGTTGAGTATAGAATTCATCACTTTTTGATTTTTTCGCTTGTTGCAGTAATTTATTTGTTGCGTTTCTTGCCATAATACTTTACTTTTTTGTAATTTGATTGAACAAATCACTACCTAACATTTTCAGAGATGTTTTTGAAATTTCAAACATAATGTCAAACATTTCCTTATTGTTCCACTTTTCGCCATTTCCTTGTGTGTAAATAGATGTAGCCTGAAGCATAATTGTTTTGTCTTTGTGTTTCACAAATTTATTTATACAAAGATTACTGTTAATCGGCATTCCATAATTTGCAGAAGTCAGCCTGTCTAATCTATTTAACATACCTGAGTTGTATTCAAGCGTTACAATTCTTCCATCAGGTCGTTTAATTGAAATTGTTTCTGTCAAAAAGTTTGAACCTTCTAAGAATAGGATATAAGGAAAATGAGATTCAGAAAGCATATAGTTAGCGATTTCTGATATGTTTTTATGCGACCTTTCAATTGCATTTCCCGCAGCCATTAAGTCCTGATTATCTGCTGTGCCAACTTGTAGTCCTTTCTTAATGTTTTCAATGTCTTTGCCTTGATGTTTGGCTTCCGATACTAAAACAATTCTCCATTCACCGTTATCATCTTTTACTTCAATTATGCCACCATCTGGTTTGATGCTTGAATTTGGAACAAAAAGAGTTTGTCCCAATTCTGGGTCAATTTTCTTTAAAGCTTCGTTTATTTCTTCCTTTCTTATGCTCGTTTTATATTGAAACGTCAATTGCGGATATTCTTCTTGTAGTTGGGCAATTACAAGATTTGATATTTTACCAACAGTCAAAGTCGTGTAATTTCGCATTTTCCCCGAAGATGTCTACTACACCTTGGGACTGTTTATGTTGGGTTGTCAACCTTGTTGATTGGTTCTTTTTAGCCATTTTATTCCATCTGCTTATTCAATTTGCAAATTTAGTAATAACAGTGGCATTTTTAGGATTTTTTTCATTAAACAAAATTATTAAATTTATTAATAAACACTCTTTCTTAATGCCATAATGTCATTTTTTCGACCAAAATTAGTGTTTTTGTGTCATTTTTACAGAACTTAATACTTTGGTTAATGCTTTGTTTTTATGTTCATAGTAATAAGTCACATCAAAATACCTATCCAAAATGAACTTTCAAAACTATACCATCAAAGCTCAAGAGTTGATAGAAGCAGCCTCTGGAGTAGCAGCCGAAAAAAATCAACAAGCCATAGAAACTGGCCATTTGCTCAAAGCTATGATTTTGGCAGATGATAGTTTTATTACTTTTATTTTTAATAAATTAAATGTCAATAAAGTAATATTTACTACCAAATTAGAAGATTTAATACAGTCGTATCCTACTGTTACAGGCCAAAATCAGTATCTTGGCAACGATGCAGCAAGTGCTTTACAAAAAGCCGATGCTTACAAAAAAGACATGGGCGATGAGTTTGTGGCCGTAGAGCATATTTTATTAGGAATATTGGCCGGCAAAGACAAATCTGCTCAGTTGCTAAAAGATTTGGGATTTGCCGAAAAACAATTAAAATCTACTATTATTGAATTGAGAGGTGGCTCTAAAGTAACCGATCAGCATGCCGAAAACAAATATCAATCCTTAAAAAAATATTCCAAAAACCTCAACGATATGGCCAAAGCTGGTAAAATAGATCCAGTCATAGGAAGAGACGAGGAGATTCGTAGGGTTTTACAAATTTTAAGCCGCAGAACCAAAAACAATCCTATGCTGATAGGGGAGCCTGGCGTAGGCAAAACTGCCATCGTAGAAGGCCTAGCCCAACGTATAGTGGCTGGCGATGTACCCGAAAATCTCAAATCTAAACAAATAATTTCTTTGGATATGGGTATGTTGGTGGCTGGTGCCAAGTATAAAGGCGAATTCGAAGAACGATTAAAAGCAGTAATCAAAGAAGTCATCGATTCTGAGGGCGAATTGGTGCTTTTTATTGACGAAATTCATACCCTCATTGGGGCTGGTGCAGGTGGCGATTCTGCCATGGATGCCGCCAATTTGCTAAAACCTGCCCTAGCTCGTGGCGAATTGCACACCATTGGGGCAACTACGCTCAAAGAATATCAAAAATATATCGAAAAAGACAAAGCCCTCGAACGCAGATTTCAAACCATCGTTGTTGACGAACCTGATATGCAAGATGCCATTTCTATATTGCGTGGTATCAAAGATAAGTATGAAATACACCATGGCGTGCGTATCAAAGACGAAGCCATTATAGCATCTGTTGAGCTATCAACACGCTATATTTCTGACCGATATTTGCCCGACAAAGCCATCGATTTGATGGACGAAGCTGCCTCTCGATTGAGAATACAAATTGATTCTATGCCTGAAGAGCTAGACGAGGTGCAACGTAAAATCATGCAATTAGAAATCGAAAGAGAAGCCATAAAAAGGGAAAACGATGTAGATAAACTGGGCCTTTTGGGCAAAGAAATAGCCGACCTTACCGAAAAAAGAAATGCACTCAAAGCAAAATGGACTTCTGAAAAAGACATAATCACTGGTATGCGTACCAATAAAGAAAATATCGAAAAATTAAGAATAGAAGCTGAACAAGCCGAAAGAGCTGGAGATTACGGCAAAGTGGCCGAAATTAGATATGGAAAAATAAAAGAGGCCGAAGATAAATTAGTAGTTTTCCAAGAAAAAATTAAAGAATTGCACTCAGGCAAAGCCATGCTAAAAGAGGAGGTAACAGCCGAAGACATAGCCGAAGTTGTAGCCAAATGGACAGGAATACCAGTAGCCAAAATGCTACAAAGTGAGCGTGAAAAATTGCTCAACTTAGAAGCCGAACTCAACAAAAGAGTCGTAGGCCAAGACGAAGCGGTGCAAGCCGTGGCCGATGCTGTGCGTAGAAATAGGGCTGGTTTGAGCGACCCCAAAAAACCCATAGGCTCGTTTATATTCTTGGGTACAACTGGTGTTGGCAAAACTGAACTGGCCAAAGCCCTAGCCGAATATTTGTTCAACGATGAGCACGCCATGGTACGTATAGACATGAGCGAATATCAGCAAAGCCATGCCGTAAGTAGACTTGTGGGTGCTCCTCCTGGCTATATCGGCTACGATGAAGGTGGCCAACTAACAGAGGCAGTGCGTAGAAAACCGTTTTCGGTAGTTTTGCTCGATGAGATCGAAAAAGCACACCCTGATACTTTCAATATTCTTTTGCAAGTGCTAGACGATGGCCGCCTGACAGATAACAAAGGGCGATTGGCTAATTTTAAAAATACCATTATTATTATGACCTCTAATGCTGGTGCTGGCATTATTCAAGATAAATTTGAAGGATTTGAAGCCAAAGATATTTTTGCTCAATTAGATGTAATCGATCATTGCAAATCAGAAGTGATGCAACTCTTAAAATCGACCATAAGACCAGAGTTTTTGAACAGAATTGACGAAACCGTCATGTTTAAACCACTCTTAAAAAGAGACATTCATAAAGTAGTGCAAATACAATTTGCTCATATTCAAAGTACGTTGGCCGCCAATGGCATTGTGCTAGATGCAACCTCAGAATTGCTCGATTTCATTGCAGACCAAGGTTACGATGTGCAATTTGGAGCTCGACCGCTCAAAAGAGTCCTTCAAAAATTAGTCGTAAATGAATTGTCAAAGCAAATATTGAGTAATCAAGTTAAAAAAGAAGATGTCATACTGGCCACTTTAGATGCAGAAAAAGTTGTTTTTGAAAATAAAAAAGTTGGGCAGTAGGTCCAACTTTTTTATTTTTTTGGACTTTAGATTAATATCTTAGCTTGATAATTTTGAAACTTTTTTGATTTCAACATCCAAAAGCAAAGCCGTTTCTTTTATATATTTGATGATTTCACTATTATGAATACTCAATTTATCATTCTCTAAGATATTGCACAAGCCCAAAATACGTGCCACTGGCGAGCGTAAATTGTGCGAATTTATACGTGCTATATCAGTAAGGGCTTTATCTTGATGAAGCAACTTCTTTTGATTTTCTACAATTTCAGTTATGTCTCGTGCAACCCAAAGGATACAATCTTGATTGTTGTATCTGAAAGCAGTAATGTTTGCATTATACCAAAAAGTTTGATTTTCTATTTCTGCATGGTATTGCTTGTTTTTCAAACTTCCATTTTTATCAAGATAGGTTAAGATGTCTTCAAAAATTATATTTTTAAAACACGATACTTCAAAAATACTTTTATTTTTATTTTGTGCTATAATGTTTTCATATTTTATCAACGATGGCACAAAAACATCCACAATGAGGC
Source organism: Cytophagales bacterium (assembly GCA_013297755.1). Classification (GTDB taxonomy): domain Bacteria; phylum Bacteroidota; class Bacteroidia; order Cytophagales; family UBA9547; genus REAG01. The sequence goes on along the minus strand of JAAFIH010000001.1, from coordinate 108,668 downwards.
CATTTTTATTGATAATATACACTAAATCTGGTAAATTATCAATCACTGATTGCAACTGTAGTTGTTTATCTGTTACATCAAAACCAATACATTGAATTTCGGTTTCTTTTAAGTCAGAATTTTGATATAACGAAAACTCCCAAGTAGAATAAAAATAGGTTCCATCGCTGTTTGGTTTCCTAATTTCAATAATTTGTTTTTTTGTAGGATTTTGTAGACAAAAATATACAGCTTCTTTACATTTATAAAAATCATCTGGATGAATAGCATCAGATGTAAATCTACCAATAAAATTATTAGTAATAAATCCAAATTTTTTTTTAAAATGTTCGTTCACATACGAGTACTGCCCTTGCATGTTGGTTCGTATATAATAAAAGAGATTAGAGTTAATAAAATTTTTCATGTTGTGTTGTTAAAAAATAAATCAAAATCAAATAATCATAAAACTACATTTCTACTCTAATTATGTTTTATTACTAAATGGGTATGAATTATATTTTTTCGAGTAGTTGCTTAAAATCTTTCATTCTCAATGGTTTATGGATGTGTTGAACCACATTTGAGTATTTTTTTGCTTCTTGGATTAGTTCTGTATTTAATGAATTAGACAAAATGCAAACTTTTATCTTTTTATGAAAATCAAATCCTTTGTTTACTTCTTTTAAAAATTCTGCACCATTCATTTCAGGCATTACCAAATCTAATAATATTAAATCAGGTAAATAATCTTTTGGGGCAGTCTTCTGTAGATAAAACAAAGCTTTGCTTCCCGAATTAAATGTTAGTACCTCGTTTTCAGAACCATCAACAACAAGTAATTGCTGGGTCAGAAACATACTTAGTTTATCATCGTCTATCAACATTATTTTCATAATCAATAGTAGTGAAGTTTTTTATTTCGATAGCTTATCTGATAATTTGTCGAAACTGTCAATAGAAAGTGGTTTAGTAATAAAAGCTATAATTGAATTATAATTTTCGCTTTTTTCATAATCACTTTTATTCGTAGAACTGGTTAAAATGCAAATTTTTATTTTTTTAAAAATATCGTTTGATTTGTAAAGCTCATCTAAAAATTCAAATCCATTCAATTTTGGCATGTTCAAATCCAGTAAAATTAAATCAGGGAGCAAATCTTTATGATTCATCTTTTTGAAATTATTTAATCCATCCAAGGGCGACAAATAAGTAGTAACTTCTTTTTTTGAATCATGTTTTAAAAGCACTTTGTTGGTTACAAACGTGCTTATTTCATCGTCATCTATAATTGTTATTTTCATTTCAGCAAAGTAGTTTGAGTGGCATATATATCTAATTCAAATGTATATTTTTAATCGGTAAAATAGAACAATCGTATCTTTTATTTTATTAAAATAAGGGTTTTTACGTTTCAAAATAAAGGGATAACACTTGATTTGCTTTTTTTAGATTTAATTTTACTTGCTTTTTTGTTACGCTAATTGTGATTATTTTTTGAATCTTTTTCGATATTAAAAAGAATAGGGTAGAACATAAAACATCTTTAATGATGATTTCAAAAAAATATCATCTTAAAAAGAAGTTATTATTTTTTTAACTAAATACTTTTACTTCTAAAAGTACTTTTTTAAAATTTGGTAAAAAATAAATTTTGATTAGATTTGCAAAATAAGACTAAAAAACCATACTTTGCACAATCAAAATTTGGCTTTAAAAAAAATCAGAAATTATGGTATGCATACATACCTTATTAATATCAAAAAATAAGTAAATTCATATTCATGCACGCATTATTATTATTGTTTTTACCCGCATTATTTGCAATTGTGAGTCTTTTGATGGGCAAATCAGCAAAAATAATAGCGCTTTTAGGTTCTTTAGTTCAGTTATTGTTTAGCATTTTTGTAGTTTTTAATCTAACTTCGAGTAGTGAGCCTTTAATTTTTAAAACTGATTGGATACCCTCTCTAGGCATATCTTTTTATCTTGAAATGGATAAATTAAGCTTATTGTTGATTCTACTTACCAATATCTTAGTTCCTTTGATTATATTATCCTCGTTTAGCAACAGACCATATTCTGACAATGCTCCTTTTTATGGGCTCGTTTTATTTATGCAAAGTGCACTGGTTGGCGTTTTTGGTGCAGCCGATTGTTTTTTGTTTTATATATTTTGGGAAGCTGCCCTTATTCCAGTCTATTTCATTGCTGCCATTTGGGGTGGCGAAGACAAAGTAAAAGTTACTTTTAAATTTTTCATTTACACTATTTTTGGCAGTTTGTTTATGCTTTTGGGCATCATATATATATATCTACAAACCCCATATCCACATTCGTTTTCGTGGGACGTACTTAGTACATTAGATTTGAGCAATAGTGGCGAATTTTTAATCTTTGGCTCTTTTTTACTTGCATTTGCAATTAAAATGCCTATTTTTCCGCTACATACTTGGCAACCCGACACCTACACCACTGCACCTACACCTGCAACCATGCTTTTGTCAGGTATTATGTTGAAAATGGGAATTTTCGGTATTTTCAGATGGATTATACCCATTTTCCCAATATCATTCCTTAATTTGTCTAATTTATTAGTAATAATTTCTGTTATTGGTATTATTTATGCTAGTATTATTGCAATTCAACAAAAAGATTTTAAACGATTGATTGCTTTTTCATCGATAGCACACGTAGGGTTGATAGCAGCTGGTCTTTTTACAGGCAATGTAGAAGGCTTACAAGGAGCAATTATTCAAATGTTTAATCATGGAATCAATGTGGTGGGAATGTTTTTTATCCTTGAAATTATAGCTCAGCGTACTGGCACTCGCCAAATAGAGAACTTGGGTGGTATAGTACACACTGCTCCTAAGCTAGCAGTTTCATTTGTAATTATTATGCTTGGTAATGTGGCTTTGCCGCTAACCAATGGTTTTGCAGGAGAATTTTTATTATTGATGTCTTTGTATAAATATAATATGTGGATAGGAGCTGTGGCTGGGCTTACCATTATTTTGGGAGCAGTATATTCATTACGAATGTACAAAAACATCATGCTTGGCGAATCCAATCAAACTACATCCAATTTCAAAGATTTAACACTTTCAGAAATGCTTGTTGTTGTACCCATTTGTTTTATTATTCTAGCCTTAGGGGTATATCCTAACTTAATCTTACAATTTACATCCACCTATTCGGCTGATTTGGCTGGTTTGTTGGCCAATAAATCATTAAGCATTTCAAATATATTGAAGTAACAACATACCATGATTTCTATAATTATTTTATCCTTAGTAGGTCTTTTTTCGATGATTATTGGGTTGTTTAAACCTAATATCAGAATTGTAATTGCTACAGTTGTAATAGGAATTTTAACAGCTGCTGCATTATTTACCTTGGGTTGGAATGCAGATTTGGCATATTTCAATGATATGGCTTATTTTGACAACTTTGCTATTGCCATGAGCGTAGTTTTGTGTACACTTACGGCCATGATAATTGCTGTTTCTGGGTATCATTTTGCTGATGTCAAAAATTATAAAACTGAACATATTGCTTTGTTTGTGTTTTCGTTGATAGGCATGGTTACGATGGTGTGTTTTGATCATTTATCAATGTTGTTTGTAGGTATCGAAATCATGTCTATACCTGTGTATATCTTGGCAGGAAGCAATCGCAAAAGTATAAGTTCTAACGAATCATCTGTCAAATATTTTTTGATGGGAGCTTTTGCTTCAGGTTTGTTGTTGATGGGCATCACATTGATTTATGGCGAAACAAGTGCTTTTCATGTAGATTCTATCCAAGAATACATCGCCAATAGTGCTTCTGCCAAAACAAGTCCTTTGCTTGCTATTGGTATTTTGTTGGTTTTAGCTGGTTTGTTGTTTAAAGTTTCGGCAGTACCATTTCATTTTTGGACACCAGATGTGTATGAAGGAGCTCCTACTTTGGTTACTACATTTATGGGTACAGCTGTAAAAATTGCTGGACTTGCCGCTTTTTATCGTTTGTTTTACAACTGTTTTTTAGACGTAGATTTTGTTTGGTTGCAAGTTTTAGCTGCCATTATTGTGCTAACTATAAGTGTAGGAAGCATTTCGGCAGTGTTTCAAACCAATATCAAGCGTTTGTTGGCGTATTCAAGTATTTCTCACGCAGGATTTATGCTCATTTCTATATTAGTAGCTAGCGATTGGGCAGGTAGTACTATTGTTTTTTATGGCGTGGCTTATGCTTTGGCCTCTTTTGTGTGCTTTTCGGTAGTAATGGGCGTAGAGTATGCCTCAGGAAGTGTAAATATAGAAGTATTTAATGGATTATCCAAAAAGAATCCTTTGTTGGCTTTGGCCATGACAGTAGGCACATTATCTTTGGCTGGTATACCTCTCACGGCAGGTTTTTTTGCCAAATTTTATATCCTTAGTTCTTGTATGGATGGTGGCTATCCGTGGGTAGCTTTAGTAGCTATTGTTAATGCTATCATTGGTATTTATTACTATTTCAAAGTAATAATAGCTATGTATTTTAAAGAAACGCTTCAACCATTTGAAGTAGAAGCCAGTATAGGTTTTAAAGCCATTTTGATTACTTGTATTGCTTTAATATTCATATTGGGTATTTTACCAGATAGTGTTTATAGTTTATTTTAGTATTTTTTAATAATTTTTAATTAAATTATTCATATTATTTTTAAGATAGATAATATCTAAAGTTAAATTCAAATAATTTTCTTAAATTGAAACGTTATAGCCAATGCTAAAAAGACGACAACCAAAAAAATAAATTGACAATGGAAGAAAGACCAAAAATTAAATTAGAACTCACAACAGCCGACAAAACTTTTGAAATTATTGGTTGGATTTTAATTATTTCTGTTTGGGGCTTAACAATTACAAACTATGCAAACCTGCCTGAAACTATTCCGACACATTATAATGGAGCAGGACAAGCGGACGGATTTGGTGGAAAGGCGACTATTTTGACTTTGCCACTAATAGCAACAGTTCTATTTGTTAGTCTGACAATCCTAAATAAGTTTCCTCATATTTTTAATTATCCGACCAACATAACACAAGACAACGCATTAAGACAATATACAAATGCAACAAGAATGATTAGATATTTGAAACTCATTATTGTTGTCATTTTCGGACTAATTGCATTCAAGACAATTCAAAATGCAAACGGACAAGCGGACGGACTTGGAATTTGGTTTTTACCAATGACATTAGGACTAATTTTTATTCCTTTGATATATTTCGTAGTAAAATCATTTAAAGCGACAAAATAATGACGAAGAAAGAAAGCACTGGCTATAACAGCCGTTTTGCAAAAGCGGGGGTTTCGTGCTTCTATGAAAGTGAAGTTCTTAATTCAAGTTTTGTGCATCTAATGAAGTTTAATGCTAAAAATCCCCGCCTTCTCAAATCTGCAAAACGAAAAATAAATATTACATTTTTATTTTAAATCCCTCTTTTAATTTCTCCCCAGGTGGGATAAAAGTTATAGGTATGCAACTTTAATTTTCGGTTTGAAATATCATTTTTTTAAACTTTTTACGTTTTTTTAAAACTATTTTTTATTTCACTTTTAATAACAAAAAATAATTATAATCAAGCATCTAAATTTTTTGTAATAATAAAATCAATATCGTTTGCCTAGGCATTATTTATTGCCTTTATCATCGTCTTTCACCAAAGGATAAAAATAATCTGATACTTATTTGAATGACATTGAATAATAAATTATAAATAATTTCATTATGTGGATGCTTAATAGATGCTAACCATTAATTTAGTGTTTTAGATTTTATTTGAATTATGTCTATCAAGGCAAATATATTACTGAGAGTAAGAATTGCTTTTTTAATTTGCGTATTATCAGCTTTAGCTGTTGTAGGCAAAATTGCATATATTCAATATGTGCAAGGTGATAAATGGCGAAAAAAAGCCGAACGCATAAGTTTAAGATACATGGATTTGCCTGCCACAAGAGGCAATATTTATGCAAACGATGGCAGCTTACTGGCCACTTCACTGCCTTTTTATAAACTTGCTATGGATCCAAAGGCACCTCACGACACTACATTTAATCGTGGTATTGATAGTTTGTCTATAAAACTATCACATTTTTTTGGCGATTTGTCAGCTCAAGATTATAAACGAAAAATCAAAAATGCAAGGCTCGAAAAAGATGAGAAATACATTATACTCAATACCAGAACATTGAATTTTCAGGATAAAAAAAATATACAAAAATGGCCTGTGTTTAGGGCTGGTCGAAACAAAGGTGGAGCTATATTTGAAAAACAAGAAAAAAGATACCATCCTTACGGAAATCTGTTAGCCTACCGAACTATTGGGTTTGTAAACGAAGACAATAATGGTGTAGGGCTAGAAATGAGTTTTAACAAAATGTTGGGTGGCACTCAAGGAGAGGCACTTTTTAGGAAATTGGCTGGTGGTGCCTGGAAACCAATACATGACGAAAACGAAGTTTTGGCTGAGCATGGCCTTGATATAAAAACAACCATAGACATCAATCTACAAGATGTGGCCGAAAGTTCTTTGTTGCATCATCTGACAATAAATGATGCCGAATATGGCTGTGTAGTGATGATGGAAGTGAAAACTGGGGAAATCAAAGCCATAGCTAATTTAGGAAAAGCAAAATCAGCTGGATATTACGAAGCTTATAACTATGCCGTTGGTAATCAGGGATTGACAGATCCTGGCTCTACTTTTAAACTAGCCACCATGATGGCACTTTTTGAAAATACTGGCCTCGAATTGGATGATTCTGTAAATTGCGAAAATGGAAGCTATAAGATTTATGATAGAATATTGAAAGATGCCAAACCAGAAGGATATGGTAATTTATCTATCAAGGATATTTTTGCAAAATCGTCAAATATTGGGGTTGCAAAATTGGTTCAAAAACATTTTGGCGACAATCCCAATAAATATATTCAATACATTCGCTCGTTTGGATTAGATAAATCTATTGGCTTTCAGATGTCGGGCGAGGCAGTGCCATATATCAAAAACCCATCTGATAAGACCTGGAGTGGGGTTTCGCTCCCCTGGATGTCTATTGGATATGAGCTTGCACTAGCCCCAATTCATACCCTCACGTTTTACAATGCTGTAGCCAATGGTGGTAAAATGATAAAACCCATGATTGTAAAAGAAATATATAGATCAGACAAGTTGATAAAACAATATGAAACTGAAGTAATAAAAGACAATATTTGCTCGGAATCTACATTAGAAAAGGTAAAAGCAATGATGGTAGAAGTAGTAGAATCAGGTACAGCCAAAAACATTCATACCGACAATTATTTGATTGCTGGCAAAACAGGCACTGCTCAAATCAGAAAAAAAGGATTGTATACAAAAAGTTATTACACCTCGTTTTGCGGTTTTTTCCCGGCCGATAATCCAAAATATAGTTGCATTGTAGTAATAAGCGAACCCAAAGGATTTAGCCAAATGGGGAGCGATGTGTCAGCTCCCGTTTTTAAAGAAATGTCGGACAAGATTTATGCCTTGGATGCCGAAATGCACAAAGAACTGAAAGCCCCAGAACAAAATCTGATGTTTAATTTTCCATTGGTGCGTTCGGGCAGCAACAAAGATTTAAAATTTTTGTGCAACGAATTTGGTATATCTCACCATGGAGGCGATGATGATTGGTTGATGGCCGATGTATCAAACAATGCTATCACGTGGCGAAATCGCAAAATGATTCAACATTTGGTGCCTGATGTGCGTGGCATGATGCTCAAAGATGCCCTGTATATTCTCGAAAACAAAGGTCTTAAAGTAAATTTTGTTGGCAAAGGCAGAGTGCAGACCCAAACTATGTCGCCAGGAACTCGCTATATCAAAGGTACTACCATTGGGCTGAGGTTGGATTAGGGCGATTTTTTGGCAAAATGTGATGTTTTTAATTTTATTTTAGAAAAATAACAAAAAAGTAATGTAACAAACTTTTGATTTTTATTTTTAAAGTATTTTTTGAATTATTTTAACCTAACAGTCATTTTGAAGTAAGAAATTGAAATTAACTCAATTTCTTAAAAATCAACTATAAAATTTTTTAATATCTTTCATGGATATTCTACCTTCATAAATAGCCTTTCCTACAATTACTCCATGAATAGCAAGCGATTGTAAAGCATCTATGTCGGCCATGCAGCTTACACCACCACTAGCAATTATGTTTAAATCAGGAAAAAGAGTCTCCATTTGAGCATATAAATCTGTAGAAGGCCCTTTTAGCATGCCGTCTTTTGCTACATCTGTACTGATTACATATTTTACACCTTTTTGTGTGTAAGAACTAATAAATTCAAAAATATCTATTTCAGAAGTTTCTTGCCATCCACTAACTGCAATTTTTCTATTTTTAGCATCTGCCCCTAAAATTATTTTTTCACTTCCATACTGATTTATCCAATCAAAAAACATAGATGGATTTTTAACTGCTATACTACCACCTGTAATTTGCTTTGCTCCACAATCAAATGCTATTTGAACATCTTTATCTGATTGCAAACCACCACCAAAATCAATTAATAAATTTGTTTTTGTAGCAATGGTGTCTAAAACTTTATAATTTATTACTTGTTTTTGTTTAGCACCATCTAAGTCTACTAAGTGCAATCGCTTGATTCCATTATCTTCAAACATTTTGGCCACTTCGAGAGGGTCTGTATGGTATTCAGTTTTTTGATTATAATCCCCTTGGGTTAATCTTACACATTTACCATCTATAATGTCTATTGCTGGAATAATTTGAAACACGAGCGTATTTTTTTAGTAAGAAAATTATGTATAATTATTATTGGTTAATAGAAAATACACCTGTGGGTTTAAGAATTTTGTAATATGAAAAATCTTGGGTTGCATCTAATCCATTACCAGTCAAAATTTCGTTTTGGGTTTCTATACGAACAAATTTTTCGGTGTATACCTTTTTCTTTGCAGGATTCCAATGTAATTTTTCGGTATTCATTTTCTTATGTGCAATAGTATCTTTTATGATTACATTGCCTGTAGCTGTATAAATTCCAGTAGATTTGTAAAATTTTCCATGATTAGCCTTTAAACTATTAGACACTCTACCATCTTTTTCTAAAAAGTATATCACTACACCTTTAGGAAATACCCTATCTCCATTTTCGTATTCATACTGCAAGGGTGCTTTTAATTCAACTTTGAGTAATGCAGAATCACTAAAGAGAGTATGTACGTCTGTGGCAATGATTAAGGGACCATCATATTTTTTGAGATTTTTAATTTTATTATCTGTGCTACAATTCAATAAAAATAAAGTGAATAGAATCAAAAAGAAAATTTCTATTTTAATTTTATTTTCGTTAATAATAATTTTATAAACTAAATGAACTAGATTCAAAGATAATGATTTTTAGAAGTATTTTGCGACAATATTATTTATTTGTCGGCCACAAGCTCTTCTTTTTTGCCAAGAGTAACAGCTCCAATGAGGGCAGCCAAAAACAAAATTGAAACGAGTTCAAATGGAAGCAAATAGCTATTAAATAAAGTCATCCCCAAAGTTTTTACAAGACCTATTTCTGTACTTGGATTGGCATTTGTGATTAGAGCAGTATCTTTAAGAGCAGCTACAAATAATAACATTAAACTACCGCCAGCCACCGATCCTGCCAACTTAATGATTGATGACTGCTGTGGCTCGGTTTCGGTATTTAAGTTTAAAAACATAATCACAAATAAAAATAGTACCATTATAGCTCCAGCATAAACGATGATATGAACAACTGCCAAAAATTGAGCATTTAGTAAAATATAGTGTCCTGCAATAGCAAAAAAAGTAATAATTAAATATAAGACACTATGAATAGGATTTTTAGAAAAAACTACCATCAACGAACACAACAAAGCTAAAAAAGCTAGAAAATAAAACACATTTTGCATCATAATTTTTTTGATTTTGGTTTCCCCTTTTATTTAAAGTAATATTTTAAAGACTAAAATTATAAATAGTACTTTTTGCAAACTTAGTAAATATTTATTTTATTTTATTATTTTTAACATTATTTTTTTTATTAGGATTTATGGTAATTTTTTAAAATATAATTATTTATAAAGTTATAAATATTACTTTTTTAAGAAAAAGTATTTAAAAAATCATTATTTGAAAAAATCTATTTTTTTGTATATTTGAAAAATAATTATTCATGAATAAAATTAATTTTTAGATTTTATTATTCATTATTTCTACAATATTTTATGTAACCTAAAAATAGTTTTAATTTGATTAAAATTAAAAATAACTTTAAAACAAACTTGAAATCCATCCAAAAATGTCTTTAAGAAATATATTTTATATTAAATTTTTTTTAGGTATATTATTACTATTAAATTATGTTTTAATTGCCCAAAATAAAGAGGAAAATGGTCGAAAAAACACAAATAGGTCCTTTAATGGCAGCCCAAGTGGGCCACAAATAAAGCCAAAGAATACAGGAGAATGCCCTGTAAAAGTACCCATAAACCCAGCAGGATATGATGTTTTTACACCAATTCAAGTTGAATTAAAAGCCAAAGCTAATCTTATAAGATCAACACAAACTTTGCAGTTTAATTTGGTAGAAGTCAAAGATATTCAGTTACATATCCCTGCTTTTAAGCAGTTTAAGAATAATCGTACAGATTTTACTGAAGATGGTGAGCACGCTTTTAAAGAATTAGTTGATAAAGTTAGGCTTTTTTTAGGTACAGATAATAAAAACAAGCCTTTTAGCCTTAAAATTACTGGTAGTGCTTCTCAAATACCTACAAGTTTTGATCCTACAAAACCAAATAATAATTTGAATCCAGATGGAAGTTCTATTTCTGGTAAAACAAGTATAGAAAACAACAAAATGCTTGCAAAAGCTCGTGCAGATGCATTGGCTTCAAAACTAAAACATTTGTTTCCTACACTTACCATTACTACCCCAAATCTAGGCGACATAGCCATTGGGAGTCTAAAATGGGATTATTCGCACCAAAAACCATTGGCCGAAGCCATCAAAAAAAAGGATAGAGTGGCTATGGACAAGGTTTTTGAGCCTTTTCAAAAAGACCAATGGGTTATGTTGCAATCCGCAGATAAAACTACAAAATTGGTTCAACCTGAATCTGTAAAAATGTATATGGTTTCTACTACACCACCTTTAAAATCTAAAATTAATGGGGCTGAAACATTGGTCAAAACAATTTTTATAGTATCAGAAAACACATACAATAAAGTAGGTCCTACAAAAACTTTTGGCTCGGTGGCCGAACGAGATAAATTTTTGAGAAAATTAAATCTTAAAATTTTTCAATTTGATAAAGATAGTGTTTCACGTTGGTATTTACTGGGCGGAAAAGACGAAATAAATGCTTTTAATACATCAAATTATGAAGAAAAAACCTGGAAAATGCACAAACTTGGCATAAATGATTTAGCAGACCAAAAATTAATTGATAGAATGATTAAAGAAGAAATTTTAAAAAAATATAATTAGAAGTATCTTATAATTTCGTAAAAGACTTTTTTAAAAATCCAGTAACTAACTAATTTAGCAAATAAATTATTTCAAAATTTAAAATTAAAATCTTATTGTTTTATATCAACATACTAAAATAGTACTTACAAAAAAAGCCCTTTTCTTGATAGAAAAAGGCTTTTTTGAGTTATTGAGATAAAGCAAAGGCTTAGTACATGCCGCCCATGCCACCGCCACCGCCCATAGGAGGCATAGGTGGAGCATCTTCTTTTTCTTCGGCAATGACACACTCGGTAGTAAGTAGCAAACTAGCCACAGAAGCTGCATTTTGTAAAGCCAAACGAGTAACTTTTACAGGATCAAGTACACCTATTTTGATAAGGTTTTCAAACTTATCTTCACGGGCGTTGTATCCAAAATCGTCTTTTCCTTCTTTTACTTTATTTACAATTACAGAAGCCTCAAGGCCACAGTTAGCAACAATAGTTCTTAGAGGAGCTTCTACGGCTCTTCTGATAATATCAACGCCAGTTTTTTCGTCTTCGTTATGTGCTTTTATTTTATCAAGATCGGCTGCCGCACGTATCAGAGCTACACCACCACCAGCAACTATACCTTCGGCAATAGCAGCACGAGTAGCATGTAGGGCATCGTCTACACGGTCTTTTTTCTCTTTCATTTCAGTTTCAGTAGCTGCACCTATATATAAAATGGCAACGCCACCTGATAATTTTGCCAAACGCTCCTGCATTTTTTCTTTATCATAATCCGAAGTAGATTTTTCTATTTGGTTTTTGATTTCGTTTACTCTGCCTTTGATAGCATCTGATTTGCCAGAACCATTGATGATAGTAGTGTTATCTTTATCCACAACTATTTTTTCTGATGAGCCAAGTTGGTCTAAAGTAGCATTTTCTAATTTATGTCCTTGGTCTTCAGAAATTACAGTTCCACCTGTCAAAATGGCAATATCTTCTAACATAGCTTTTCTTCTATCGCCAAAACCTGGGGCTTTTACTGCACATACTTTTAAGGCACCACGAATTTTGTTTACTACCAATGTAGCTAGGGCTTCGCCTTCTACCTCTTCAGATATAATCAAAAGTGGGCGACCAGTTTGAGCAACTTGCTCTAACACTGGTAATAATTCTTTCATTGAGGAGATTTTTTTCTCGTATATAAGTATCAATGGTCTGTCCATTTCTACTTCCATAGATTCTGTATTTGTAGTAAAATAGGGCGATAAATAGCCTCTATCAAACTGCATTCCTTCTACAGTTTTAACCTCATCAGTAGTTCCTTTGGCCTCTTCTACCGTAATTACACCATCTTTGCCAACTTTTGCAAAAGCATCTGCAATCATTTTACCGATTTCGTGGTCGTTGTTTGCCGATATTGTAGCAACTTGTTTTATTTCTTCATTGCTATTTTTTATTTCTTTTTTCATTGCAGTAAGGTTATTTACTACATGAATTACAGCTTTGTCGATACCACGTTTCAAATCCATTGGATTGGCTCCAGCAGCCACATTTTTGATACCAGCATTGAAAATAGCTTGAGCCAACACAGTAGCAGTAGTTGTACCATCACCTGCCGAATCGGCAGTTTTAGAGGCAACTTCTTTTACCAATTGAGCACCCATATTTTCTACAGCATCTTTCAATTCTATATCTTTGGCCACTGTAACCCCATCTTTAGTGATGGTTGGTGAGCCAAATTTTTTATCAAGAATTACATTTTTACCTTTTGGACCAAGTGTTACTTTTACGGCATTTGCCAAAGTATCAACCCCTTTTTTTAATTTTTCTCTCGCTTCTGAATCGAAATAAATCGTTTTTGCAGCCATTTTTTTAGATATAAGTTATAAATTATGAATTATTAATGATTAAAATATGAATAATTAAAAACGCTTTTTGCATCAATAATTACACATGTGTAATTAAATAATAGCAAAAATATCAGCCTCACGCATGATGAGGTATTCTTTGCCTTCGATAGTGATTTCAGTGCCTGAATATTTGCCATATAGCACATCATCGCCTACTTTTACTGTCATTGGCTCGTCTTTTTTGCCAGTACCTATAGCTATTACTACCCCTTTTTGAGGTTTTTCTTTAGCAGAATCTGGTATATAAAGACCTGAAGCTGTTTTTGTTTCTGCTGCAGCGGGTTCTACTAGAACTCTATCTGCAAGAGGTTTAATTTTGATTGCCATTGTATAATGTAAGTTTTAAGTTATATTAAAATTGTCAGCCTTAGGCCAACTTTATTTCTAATATTGATTATATAACATTAAATGTGCCAAAATTTATATTTTTACTTAATTAAGAAATATTGGCAGATTTTTATATTATCATGAAAAAATGACTTTTGACAATATTATATCAATGTCGTTTACTTACGAATCAGATTTTCTTTTTCCAGTGGAGAAAGCCTAAGATAGTGGCAATAAAAAATGCCTTAGCAAACGATATGGAACATGATTTAGTAATTTTTTTAGTATTTCTTAAATGCGTTTGCCTTGGTATAAAGAAAGTAATTTTGCAGAAAATGAAAACTTATAAAAGCAAAAAAGCCTCAAATATTGAATTTGAGGCTTTTTTTATCCAGAATTATTTCAGCATTTATGCAGAAACAACTTCTTTTCTGCGTTTGAATGATTTTTTAGTTTCCACCAATTGATCGTACTCTTCTTTTGAACCTACGATAATGTCTTGGTAATCTCTCAAACCTGTACCTGCTGGAATCAAATGTCCAACAATTACATTTTCTTTCAAACCTTGCAATCCATCACGTTTTCCACGTACAGCAGCTTCGCTCAATACTTTGGTTGTTTCTTGGAACGAGGCAGCCGAAATCCAACTTTCGGTTCCTAAAGATGCCTGAGTGATACCTTGAAGCATTGGGCTTGACACAGCAGCTTGAGCATCTCTCACTGTAATCAATTTTTTGTCTTGACGTTTCAACGAAGAGTTTTCATCTCTCAATTTCCTAGACGATACTATTTGTCCTGGTTTAAGATTAGAGTCTCCTGCATCTTCAACCACTTTTTTGTCTAAGATTGCATCGTTTTCTTCACGGAATGTAAATTTATCAACGGCTTGTCCTGGCAAGAAATTAGTATCTCCTGGTTCTAAGATTTCTACTTTTTGCAACATCTGACGCACAATTATTTCTACGTGTTTGTCATTGATTTTTACCCCTTGCAAACGATAAACCTCTTGTATTTCGTTGGTTAGATACTCTTGTACTGCAGTTGGTCCTTTGATAGAAAGTATATCAGATGGGGTTATTGCACCATCACTCATAGGAGCACCAGCTTTTACGTAATCATTATCTTGAACAAGAATATGTTTAGAAAGTGGAACTAAGTATTTTTTCTTAACACCGTCTCTCGATTCTATATTTACCTCTCTGTTACCACGTTTTACGCCACCATAAGTAACTACACCATCAATTTCAGAAACTACAGCAGGGTTAGAAGGATTACGAGCCTCAAATAATTCGGTTACTCGTGGCAAACCACCAGTGATATCTCTATTTTTACCAACCGAGCGTGGCAATTTGGCCAATACTTCACCTGCTTTTATTTGCTTGCCTTCTTCTACTACCAAGCGAGCACCTACTGGCAAATTATAACCTTTAAACTCTCCATCGCTTTGTTTTACAATAATGGCTGGGTTTTTGAGTTTATCTTTTGTTTCAGTAATGATTTTTTCTCTATGGCCAGTTTGCTCATCGTATTCTTCTTTGTAAGTAATACTTTCTTCTATGGCTTCAAATTCGATAGAACCTTCAATTTCTGAAACAATTACAGCATTAAATGGATCCCACGAGCATAACTCATCACCTTTTTTGATTTTATCGCCATGTTTTACTTTCAACAAAGAACCATAAGGAACAACATTTGAAATCAAACTACGGCCTTCTTTGTCTACAATTCTTAATTCGCCTGAACGGCCAATTACAACTGCAATTTTTTCGTTTTCAGCATTTACGGAATCTACAAATCGCAATTCATCAAATTCAACTTTACCATCAAATTTGGCTTTTATACTCGATTCGATAGATATATTACCTGCAGTACCACCCACGTGGAAAGTACGAAGGGTAAGCTGAGTACCAGGCTCTCCAATAGATTGAGCAGCAATTACACCAACAGCTTCACCTTTTTGAGCCATACGACCATTGGCCAAGTTGCGACCATAGCATTTAGAGCAAATTCCTCTTCTTGTTTCGCAAGTCAATACAGAGCGTATTTCGACCTCTTCTACAACTTCGTCTAATAATTTAGCAATATCTTCGCTAATTTCTTGACCAGAAGACACTATCAATTCGTTGGTTTCGGGGTGATATACATCATGTACCGAAACTCTACCTAAGATTCTATCAAATAAACCTTCTATGATATCTTCGTTTTCTTTCAAAGCTGTCATGGTAATACCTCTCAAAGTACCGCAATCAACTTCGTTGATGATTACATCTTGAGCCACATCTACCAAACGTCTTGTCAAGTAACCAGCATCTGCCGTTTTAAGGGCTGTATCAGCCAAACCTTTACGAGCACCATGCGTAGAAATAAAGTACTCTAGTACATCCAATCCCTCTTTAAAGTTAGAAATAATTGGATTTTCGATAATTTCGCCTACCGAACCAGCAAGATTTTTTTGTGGCTTAGCCATCAAACCTCTCATACCACCTAACTGACGTATTTGCTCTCTCGAACCACGTGCACCTGAGTGCATCATCATATAGATAGAGTTAAATCCTTGTTGGTCTGATTCTTGTTTTTTCATCAAAGTATCAGTGATTTGGGTGTTTACACGTGTCCAAATATCAATAATTTGATTGTATCGTTCGTTGTCAGTAATTATACCAGACATATAATTAATCCAAACATTTTCAACCTCTTCTTTTGCTTTAGCAATCAATTCAATTTTATTATCTGGAGTCATAATATCCACAACCCCCATTGAGAGACCACCTCTGAAAGCATATTGGAATCCTAATTCTTTGATTTTATCTAAAAATTCGGCAGTTTTGGCATTTCCAACTGCTTTGTAGACCAAACCAATAATTTGCTGTAATTTCTTTTTTGTCAATAATTCGTCAATATAACCCATTTCTTTAGGCATATATTGATTTACTAAAATACGACCAGCTACAGTTTCAATGATTTTATCTTCTAAAACACCAGCAGCATTTTTTACTTTTGTTTTTAGTTTAATAAACGCATGTTTAGACAACTTACGCTCGTTCATAGCAATGATAGCTTCTTCAAAACCATAATAAGTATGATTTTCGCCAAGTTCTGGGTTTCCTTCAGTGCCTCTACGACCTTTAGAAATGTAATATAATCCCAAAACCATGTCTTGTGAAGGTACAGTAACAGGTGCTCCATTGGCTGGATTCAAAATATTGTGCGAAGCCAACATCAATAATTGAGCTTCTAATATTGCTTCTTGGCCAAGTGGCACGTGAACCGCCATTTGATCACCATCAAAATCGGCATTGAATGCTGTACAAACCAAAGGATGTAACTGTATGGCTTTGCCTTCAATCAATTTTGGTTGAAATGCTTGTATACCTAGTCTATGCAAAGTAGGTGCACGATTCAATAATATTGGATGTCCTTTCAATACATTTTCAAGAATATCCCAAACAACTGCGTCTTTTCTGTCTACAATTTTTTTAGCAGATTTTACAGTTTTTACAATGCCACGCTCTATTAACTTTCGGATAATGAATGGTTTGAATAATTCAGCACCCATATCTTTAGGTAATCCACATTCGTGCAACTTCAATTCGGGACCTACTACAATTACCGAACGACCAGAATAATCGACACGTTTACCAAGTAAGTTTTGGCGGAATCGACCAGCTTTTCCTTTCAACATATCTGAAAGCGATTTCAAGGCACGATTTCCTTCTGCACGAACAGCATTTACTTTACGTGAGTTATCAAATAATGAATCTACTGCCTCTTGCAACATACGTTTTTCGTTACGTAATATTACTTCTGGAGCTTTTATTTCTATTAATCGTTTCAAACGATTGTTTCTGATAATAACTCGTCTGTATAAATCGTTCAAATCAGAAGTTGCAAATCTACCTCCATCCAATGGAACTAATGGACGCAATTCTGGTGGAATTACAGGCACCATTTTGATAATCATCCACTCTGGTTTGTTTTGAATTCTGGTATTAGCATCTCTAAAAGCCTCAACTACTTTCAGTCTTTTGAGAGCGTCAGCTTTACGTTGTTGAGATGTATCATGTGATGCTTGATAACGTAACGAGTAAGAAAGTGAATCTAAATCAAGTCTATCAAGCAACATAGTAAGGGCATCAGCCCCCATACGAGCGATAAATTTATTTGGATCAGCATCGTCAAGCATTTGGTTTTCACGTGGCAACTTGTCCATGATGTCTAAATACTCGTCTTCAGTAAGAAAATCAAGTTGATTTACACCATCTTCGCCCTTGATACCAGCATTGACAACTACATATCTTTCGTAATATATAATTTGATCTAATTTTTTGGAAGGCATACCCAATAAGTAACCAATTTTGTTTGGCAACGAACGGAAATACCATATATGAGCCACAGGAACAACCAGTTCTATATGTCCCATGCGTTCTCTACGTACTTTTTTCTCGGTTACTTCTACACCACAACGATCGCAGATGATACCTTTGTATCTGATTCGCTTGTATTTGCCACAATGGCACTCAAAATCTTTGACAGGCCCAAATATTCTTTCACAGAATAATCCGCCCATTTCGGGTTTGTAGGTGCGATAATTGATGGTTTCGGGTTGAGTAACTTCGCCATACGAATTTTCGAGTATGGATTCGGGCGAGGCTAAACTAATGGTGACTTTCGTGAAGTCAGGATTAAACTTTTTGTTTTTTCTTAAAGCCATAATTGCTTGATTACCAAATGTTTAGTAAAAAGTGCTATACACACTTTTTAGAGAAGACCGCAAATATAGAAATAATAATTAAATAAAAGAAAACTTAATGTAAAAAATATTTCAAATAAATAAAAAAATACAAAAAGATATTGAGTTTTGAACTTGTCCTGCATTAATAAAGATTACATAAACAAAAAAGCCCCAAAAAGGGGCTTTTTTTATTGTTACTTCAAAGAATTAGTTTGAAGTCAATTTGCAAGTTGTAGTTCTAATATCAGAATCAACAGGATCTTTATCTATACCTTTAGAATCTACTTCAGTTCTAGTTGAGGTAATAGAAGCACAATTTTGTTGAGCAGATTTTTTATATTGGTCTACGTACACAGTTTTGGTTGTAGTAGTTGAAGTACTTGGTGTAGTAGTTGTACCTTTCAAACTGGAGTACGTTTCAGTACACTCGCAAGTGTAATCACCTTTACCGCTGCAAGACATCATTATAGTTGCAACAGAAGCTATTGATATAATTGTTTTTATCATTTTATTTTAATTTAAAAATTATTAATATTTACTTAGCAGTTAATGTACAGTTTCTTGTTGTAGTACTTGTTTCAACAGCATTTCCGTTGTTAGAACGAGTTATTGTCTGAGTATAAGACATACATTGAGCTTTTGCTAAATCTTTATCGACATCTGTCATAACATAAGAATCTCTATCTCCATAACTTGTAGGGCTAGCAGCACCTCCAGTTGGTGTGGAAGTGTAAGTAGTTGGTTTACATTCACAAGTAAAGTCTCCCTTACTACTGCACGACATCATTGCTACTGCAATTGAAGATGCAAAAATTAGTTTTTTAATCATTTTTGATTTTTTTAGTTAATGATATTGCAAAAATATTACAAAAATTAATATAACAAAATAAAATTACATTTTTTATTTAAAAAATTTTTGCCGTGTAAGGTGTTATCACCTTACACATCCATAGACTTAAGTATTTAGAAATTTTGCCGTGTAAGGTGTTATCGCCTTACACATCCATAGACTTAAGTATTTAGAAATGGGATAAAAATCCAAAATCATCTTTATTTAATTTATAAAATGCTGCACTTGAGTAATAATAGTTTTTGGTGAGTCAGATAATTTCCATTTTTCCTGCAAAGGGTTGTTGTGTATATAATTTAATTTTTGTTCCAATACTTGAGGTGTCCAAATTGGTATAGATAGTGGTCTGTTTTCCCAAATTTGATATTTCCTATCTTTAACATCTACTTTAAAGTGTTCCAAAACCTGTGGATGATTGGCTTGTAAATCGAATTTGATTTGTTGGGAAGTATATTTCAAAAAATCTCTTTGAACATTAGACTGAATAATGCCTTCTCTCATTTGCCAAATAATGTGAATATGATTTGGCATGATTACAAACCCATAAATGATTACTCGATTATCGGATACTAAAAACTTTAGACTTTTGACAATTATATCTTTATATTTATTTGGTGCTAATAATTTTTTCCAGTAAAATATAGTGGCTGTAAAAAATTGTGGATGTTCAACTATTAAATTCAAGTTTTTTGGGTTTTGGCAAACTTATTTATTTTTTGCGTATTTATATTTATCCTATTGCATTTAGTTTTTCTAGATATTGGATTGGTTTATGTGTCAGGTGATAACACCTGACACGGCAGAAATGTGTCAGGTGATAACACCTGACACGGCAGAAACTATTAAATTCAAGTTTTTGGGTTTTGGCAAACATATTTATTTTTTTGCGTATTTATAATTATCTTATTGCATTTAGTTTTTCTAGATAGTGGGTGGGTTTATGTGTCAGGTGATAACACCTGACACGGCAAAATTTTTGTTCCAATACTTGAGGTGTCCAAATTGGTATAGATAGTGGTCTGTTTTCCCAAATTTGATATTTCCTATCTTTAACATCTACTTTAAAGTGTTCCAAAACCTGTGGATGATTGGCTTGTAAATCGAATTTGATTTGTTGGGAAGTATATTTCAAAAAATCTCTTTGAACATTAGACTGAATAATGCCTTCTCTCATTTGCCAAATAATGTGAATATGATTTGGCATGATTACAAACCCATAAATGATTACTCGATTATCTTTGTTGGGAAGTATATTTCAAAAAATCTCTTTGAACATTAGACTGAATAATGCCTTCTCTCATTTGCCAAATAATGTGAATATGATTTGGCATGATTACAAACCCATAAATGATTACTCGATTATCTGATACTAAAAACTTTAGACTTTTGACAATTATATCTTTATATTTATTTGGTGCTAATAATTTTTTCCAGTAAAATATAGTGGCAGTAAAAATCCTATTGCATTTAGTTTTTCTAGATATTGTATTGGTTTATGTGTCAGGTGATAACACCTGACACGGCAGAAAAACCCACAAATTAATTTCAATAATGATGGAATAAAACGTGCTTCTGAGGTTGTAGGTTATGAAAATATCAGCCCAGAAGAGTGGGAGCAAGCCAAAATAGAGGTTTGTAAAAGGCAAGTCATCACGCTTGAACGTGAAGAAGAACGCAATGAAATTGCTAAAAATTTTATATTAATGGGATTAGATAATGACACAATAGCTAAAGGAACTAGTTTAACATCAGAGCAAATACAACAGATGCGTAATTATCTATCAAATATTGATTGACAAGATATGCATATTAAAGTGGCTTTCACGAGTTCAGATTATATTCATAAATATTTTATTTATTTTAGATAAACTTACCTAAGTTCTATAATAATGATATTGATATTTATTATGTTTTGATGTAACACAACTCATAATAGAAGTGAATAAACTAAAGAGATTTTTAGTATTTGCTTCAAACAAACATTACTATATTTTGAGATTTTAGTATTTGAAATTTTAAATTTGATTTTATCAAAAAAATAAATCTACCTTTGCAACTTAGTTTCATAAATAACTCATACCCTGCACTTCAAAAGTGATTTTTAATTTAATTATTCTTTTCTTTTTTACATTTATAGCTGGGCTTTCAGTAGTTTTTTATCCTAATCTTAATAAAAATAATTTTAAATATGTGCTTACATTTAGTGGTGCCTATCTTTTTTCTATCACTGTGCTACATATATTGCCCGAACTTTTTGCCATTTCTGGCACTTATATATACATAGGCCTTTTTGTTTTATTGGGTTTTTATTTTCAAATTATCATTGATTATTTTTCGCAAGGGGTCGAGCATGGACACAGCCATGCTCATCATTCGCATAGTCAAAAAGGGGTTTTTATGCTTTTTTTGTCCTTATTTATCCATTCATTGCTCGAGGGTACATTACTTGTGCACCCACATGCTACCCACGAGCACGATGAAGTAAGGCATTTACTTTTTGGCTTGATGCTGCACAAAATACCAGAATCTATCGCTCTAGCAACAATTCTAATCATGGATTTGTCGTCAAAAAAATGGGTTTCTTTTTTGATTTTTATTTATGCTTTGGCTTCGCCTTTGGGTTTATTGATTAGTAATATTATTTCGATAAATGAAATATATTCAACATCAATGTTTTCATATTTATTTGCATTTGTAGCTGGTAATTTTTTGCATATTTCTACCACTATTTTTTTTGAATCAGAGTCCAAAGATCATACATTTAAAGCCACAAAAACGCTCACTATTTTGGCTGCAGGTATATTAGCTATTGTTGTAGAGTTATTTTTATAATTTTTTATAGTGCCAAAATATTACTTAATTGTTTACACTCTCCAGGTTTTAAGTCGCCAAGAGTGTAGCTTCCAAATCTTGTTCTGATGAGTTGCTTAACTTGATTGTTATTTTTTGCACAAATTCTACGGATTTGTCTATTGATTCCTTCAGTAAGAATTAATGAAAATTGAAATTCTGATATTTTTGTAAATTTTGCTGGTTTTGTATATCGCTTACCCAACAAAAATGGATGAATAAAAGCTGTTTCAAGTTGGGCATCGATGGGATGATATACTGTTACTAGATATTCTTTTTCTATATTAGTATCCATATTTACCATTTTGGCATATACACTACCATCGTTGGTTAGCAAAAGCAAGCCCTCTGAGTTTTTGTCTAATCGACCCAAGGAAAATAAATGTTGATATTGTTGAGGTAATATTTCATATATAGAGTTGGGTATAGATCTATTGGCGGTACATTCGTATAAGTAAGGTTTATTGAAAATGACATATAAATATGTAATACCTCTTCTTATGACTTGATTGTTAAACTTTATTTCTTGAGAATCCACCAGAGTAAAAGATGAATCATTAATTATCTGATTATCAACCAAAATTGCACCTTGATTGCAATATTCAATAGCTTGTTTGTAGCTACAATTTAATAGTTTAGTAAGATGATATTTTAGTTGATTTCTAAATTTCAAAATATAATATTTTAAATAATCTTACAAATCTAATTTTCTCAAAGGTTTTACTTTTACATAAGTTGCAACAACAACAGCTATTGACATACATCCACCAAAAATTACTGATGGCACAAGACCCATAATTTTGGCGGCAGCACCACTTTCAAAGGCACCAATTTCATTAGAGGAACCAATAAAAATATTGTTTACTGCCGAAACACGACCTTTCATTTCTAGGGGAGTATGCGTTTGGATCAATGTACCTCTGATGACTACGCTGATACCATCGAATACGCCACTTAAAAATAACATCAAAAAAGACAACCATATATATACCGACAATCCAAAACCTATCATGCAGCATCCAAACCCAGCTACTACAGCCAATAAAATTAGTCCTGCATTTTTTTTGATGGGATAATGTGCCAGAAAATAGGCTATCAACACAGAACCTATGCCAGTTGCTGCTTTTAATAATCCAAATTCAAAAGCCCCAGTATGCAATATATCTTTGGCAAAAACAGGCAATAAAGCTATGGCTCCACCAAAAAGGACTGCAAATAAGTCTAAACTTAGAGTGCTTAATAAAATAGGATGACCAAACACAAACTTGACCCCACTAGTAATATTTTGCCAAATATTTAGACCTAGATTTTGCACTATTCTAGTTTTATTGCTAATTCTAGCAAAGGCAAGTATAGCCAAAGTCATCAAAATGGCATCAATACAATAGGTGTTTTGAATACCAATGGGAGCTATCAATAGACCGCCAATAGCAGGGCCACAAGTTCTAGAGATTTGCCACATGGTACTATTCCAAGTTACAGCATTAGAAAAAATAGATTTATCTTCTATAATTTGTGGCCAAAATGAAAAAATGGCAGGGCCTAAAAAACCACGAGCTATGCCACTCATAAAAATTGGAACATAAATAGGAAAAGCGTAAGGAAAACTAGCCAACCACTCTGGGCGACCAGCCATAAAATATAACGAAAACGAACATGCTGCTAAGAGGGCTGTCATGCCTACAATAATCCATTTGCGATTATAATTATCGGCAAAGTATCCGCCAATAAGTGCCACAGCAATAGCAGGTAGTGCTTCGGCCAATCCCAAAAGACCAAGCGAAAACATATCGCCAGTGATTTCGTACATTTGCCACCCTACAGTTACTTCTTGAATTTGGGTAGACAAAGTAAGTAAGAATCTAGCATAAATATATAATCTAAATTCTGGTACACGCCATGCTGCATAAGGATCGTGGGTGGATATTGTCATTGTTAATATTCTTTTAAATAATCGAGAATGGTAAGTGGATATACCACTTGTATTGCGTGTATGCCAATGGATTTTGCAGCTAGGATGTTGTCTAAATTATCATCCAAAAACAATGTTTCGTTAGCATTTATTTTTGAATTTGATAATACATGATGGTAGATTTCAAGGTTTGGTTTTCTGAGCCCTATCAAATGAGAATAATACACTTGATCAAAAATGGTAGTTAGATTTGCATATCCAGTTTTGCTATAAAGTAAGTTATTGAAACAATTAGCATGAATACCATTGGTGTTGCTTAAAACAAAAATTTTGTACTTTTTTGATAATTCTACAATTCTGTCAATTCTAGCTTTAGGAATATCAATCAATAACGCATTGAAGGCATGGTCGATTTGAAAATCAGATATTGACTTATGCGTTTGAGATTTGATAAAATTTCTGAGCATATCATCAGACAATTCGCCTGTTTCATGTTTATTCCAAATGTCGTTTTTATAAAGCAGGTTTCTTACTTCATTAGTTGATATTTCTAGTAAATCAGAAAAAGCATTGTAAGTAATATCTAGATCAATATCAATGACTACAGCCCCTAAATCAAAAATAATATTTTTTATTTTATTGCTCATTTTCATCAGCATTATTTTGATTCAATTTCCAAAATCTGTATAATCTAAAGCAACCATACAAAAGTAATAATGCACCTAAAATTTGGCCATTAGGTATTTGTGGAATAGATGCTAACATATATTTGGCCAACAACAACCATAAACCAGTAAGGATATAGCAAATTGCCATGAAAGGAGCTAAGTATTTGATAAAATTTTGCATGATAATAGATATAAAATATTAAAAAGATTCGGCCAAAACAATAGATAAAGCTCCACTGCCTACATTACCAAAGCCATAATCGATACGTAAATTGAGTTTTTCTTTGGGTAAAATAGCTATCCTAAGACCACCGCCAACAGATATTTTGAATCCATCGAGAGTAAAAGAATTGAAGTTATTGGCTACTTGGCCAAAACCAAGAAAAGCAGCTCCACCAAACCGCCACCAAATAGGAAAACGAAACTCTGCTTGGTAAGAAATATATTTTTTATCTCTAAATCGACCATCGTAGTAGCCACGCATATAATTGCGGCCGCCTAAGGTTGCTAAATTCCTAAAAGGAACATCGCCAAAATTAAACAACATATATGAATTGATGCCAAGTGTTGAAATTTTACCTATTTTGAAAAATTTGCGTAAATCAAATTCTAAAAACTGAAAATTGTAATTGCTTCCAAAAAATTTATAAAACTGAGATAGTCTTATTCTAATCAGCTCGCCTTTGGAGGGTTGATAGGCATTGTTGCGAGAATCAAAATTGAAAATGGCCTCAAGGCCAGAAACAGAATAGCGGCTATCTGGATTGTTGTCGATACCAACTACATCTTCTAAACCAAAGTAGCTTTTGGGTAGCTTTGAGGGTGGATTAAGTGAGTTTCTCGTAAGATTTGTATCAATACTAAATACACCTTGAAAATTATAACCTAAGCCTATAAACATATTTTTTTTGACTTGTTTATAAAATTGAGGATTTAAAAAAACTTGCATAAAAGTATATTTTTCATAATTCAGTTCTCTTGAATCTGTATTATTGCCAATACCCCAAAATTTGTCAGGAAACTTACTAAACGAACTCTCAAATCTGATGATGTATTTTTCTTTTGGAAGAAATATATTTGCCCCAAGGCCAGCAATAAATTGTTCGTTTAATGTGTACAAAAGACCCATTGGAATAGTAGAAGCACGCAAATTGGGTTCTTTTTTGTCGGTACGAAAAATATAAGCACTTGCTAAACCAAAGGCCAAACTGGTTTCTTTGCCAGTAGTAATCAAGGGTGCAATGATGAAGCTATTTTTGGTAGAAACTTGCAAAGAATCAAACTTACTGGGTATGGTCTGACCGCAAATATGGAAACAAACTACTACTAATAAGTAGCAAAAAAATAACCTTTTGATTCGAAAATTATAAATTTTTAGATAAATTAATACGCAAAAGTAAGTCAAAAATTAAGTTTCAGAAAAAATATGTTAATTTTGTATTTGAAATACAAAAATATGTTAGACAAATTAGAAGCCATCAAGAATAGATTTATAGAAGTTTCGGACATGATAGTGTTGCCAGATGCCATGAAAGATATGAAGAAATTTTCGGTGTTAAGCAAAGAATACAAAGACCTAGAAAAAGTAGTAAAAGTGTATGCAGAGTACCAAAAACTGCTATCAGACATAGAATCTACCAAGCAAATATTGGCTACAGAAAAGGACGAAGATTTTAGAGAATTGGCCAAAACTGAATTGGAAGAGTTAGTAATAAAGAACGAAAAAATGGAAGCCGATTTGAAAGAATTAATGATTCCAAAAGATCCCAATGATAGCAAAAATGTGATATTGGAAATAAGAGCAGGCACAGGTGGCGATGAAGCCTCAATTTTTGCAGGCGATTTATTTAGAATGTATCAAAGATATTGCGAAAGAAATAATCTAAAACTTACTCTTATAGATGTGTCGGCTGGTAGTTCGGGCGGCTACAAAGAGATAATAGCCAATGTAACAGGCGAAGATGCTTATGGTAAATTAAAATATGAATCTGGCGTGCATAGAGTTCAGAGGGTACCTGCCACAGAGGCTCAAGGGCGTATACACACATCGGCAGCTTCGGTGGCAGCATTGCCAGAAGTGGATGATGTGGAAGTAAATATCAACATGAACGACATCAGAAAAGATCTATTTTGTTCGTCAGGGGCTGGCGGCCAGTCTGTTAATACCACTTACTCGGCAGTAAGGCTTACGCACATCCCCACGGGTATTGTGGTGCAATGCCAAGACGAACGCTCTCAGATCAAAAATTTTGATAGGGCACTGACCGTTTTGCGTTCGAGGATTTATGAAATAGAACTACAAAAACATAACGATGAAATATCAGGTCAGAGGCGTTCGCTTATTGGAAGTGGCGACAGATCCGACAAAATTCGTACATACAATTATCCACAAAGTCGTGTTACAGACCATAGAATAAGTTTTACGGTATATAATCTACCAACGGTCATGGACGGTGATATTGCAGAATTTATTGATAACTTACGCATTGCCGATAATGCCGAAAAAATGAAAGAAGGAACTATGGCGTAAAATAATTTATGAATTATGAATTATGAATTATGAATTATAACTTATAACTTAAAACTTAAAACTTAAAACTTAAAACTTATAACTCTAAACTTATTAATTCCAAATTTCCCAAGCTTTTTCGGCTTGTAAGTGTAGCATATCTAAACCATTTTGAGTTGTAGCTCCGTAAGATTTACCATTTTTTATAAATAATGTTTCTGATGGATTATAGACTAAATCAAAAAGCATATTTTTTTCGTTTATTACTGAATATGGTATTTCAGGACACTCATCTACTTTTGGGAATGTACCCAGAGGCGTACAATTCACTATCAAATGGGGCAGTTGAACCATTTTCATAACTTCTGAGTAAGTAATGCCATCTTGAGTAGGATTTCTAGATACTATTTTGTAAGAAATATTCAAATCATTTAGAGCAGCTATTACTGCTTTTGAGGCACCACCTGTGCCTAGTACTAAGGCTTCGTATATTTGATACTTAAAATTAGATATTTCGTACTCAAGAGATGTTTTGAAGCCATAATAATCAGAATTAAAGCCAATTAATTTTCTGTCTTTAGTAATTTTTATTACGTTTACAGCACCAACTTTTTGTGCTGACTCATCTAGCTTGTCTACATATTTTATGATTTGTTCTTTGTAAGGAATGGTTACGTTCATGCCACACAAATTAGGTTTTGAAGTCCATAATTCAGTGAAATTTTCGATGGATGGAATTTCAAAAAGTTCAAATGAATAATCTAAAAGACCTAAGTTTGCGAATTTTTCGGTAAAATATTTTTTTGAAAATGAATGTGTAAGAGATTTGCCTACAAGCCCAAATAATTTCATATATTTAATACTATTTAATTATTTATTATACAATGTTGTTTACCTAAACATTTTTTATTGCCTTTATCTAAGTTTTTCTCCAAAGAAGAAAGATTATCTGATTCTTAAATAAACGACTTTGATTTCTAATAGCTATTTTGATTTTTTAAATAATGGCACTGTACTACAAGGCTCCCCAAACATGATAGATGAGGCCAGAGGTTTTATCAATCGAGTAATTTCAGTGTAGGCAAATATAGGTATATTTTTTTTGCTACAACCTTTGATTACAACTTTTGCATCTCTATAAATACTCAAATCTAAATTGCCTAGAGTGTGTTGCCAAATATGATTTTCTAGTTCTTCTAAACTTCCAAATATTACTATTTTGGCA
Source organism: Cytophagales bacterium (assembly GCA_013297755.1). Lineage (GTDB taxonomy): Bacteria > Bacteroidota > Bacteroidia > Cytophagales > UBA9547 > REAG01. The sequence continues at coordinate 80,198 of JAAFIH010000001.1, read as the reverse complement.
TAAGGTTGTAGTTTTATCATCAACAACATATAGGCCCAAGTAGGCACAATAGCATCTGCACTGCAGGTAATGGCTATGTATTGATTTTGATATTGAGTCCAATCATGTAGTTTTATATATTCTCTAAAATCTTTTTCTTTTAAAATTAATTCTTGAAAAAGTAAATTTTTTATATCAATGATTATACGATTACCTTCAGGAAAAATTGATTCTAAATCAAGCGAAATTAATTCACTACTCGAAACTTTGTTGATTATGGTATCTTCCATTTTTTTTATGTTTTTACAAATTAATTATGAAAACATTTTTTTATAATTAAAATAAATATTATTACTATTTCTGAACTTATAATCTGTCCTTTTTTTGAAATCTCAGATTAGAAATTCCTTGTGTCAATGGCAAAAGAATATTTTTTAGAAATTATTTATTTTTTAATTTTTAATTTTGCTTTTATTTCAACCCAACTATCGCAACAGTTGTATCCATCTTTTAAACTCTTGTTCTTTGCCAGAGAAATATTTAACTTTTGCATAGCAATAGTAGATTCCCTCTGGGCTGCCAGAACCATCCCAGTTGATGTTGATTTCATTGGTAGAAAACACTTTAGTTCCCCATCTGTTGTAAATATTAAAGTCAAGTGATTGTACCAATCTGGGCGTTGGTTTAGGCACTAACACATCGTTGTATCCGTCTTTTGGCTCTGGCGTAAATACGTTAGGAAAATCAAAATAAGGTAAGTTTTCGCAATTTGATACATCAACACAAACGGCATTACTGAAATTACTTTCTATGGTGTTTCCATTCTCAAGATTTCTATAAGATTTGATCTTGTAGCACCCCTCAAGAGCTTTATTATTGACATCTTGGAACGAAGTTTTGTTTGCATCAAAATTTTGAATCATATCAAAACTAGTACTTGCATTGTTTTTTGAGTAATATAGTCTATACCCCAAAATTGTATTTTCGCAATTTGGTAAGGGTTCGATTTTCCAACGAAGAGTAATAATTTCATCAAAACTATCACAATTAAAGTTGTTAATTGTAATCTCAGGAGTACAAGGTGGCACCGAATCTTTTGGAATAATTCCTTCAATAATTTGAGACCTGTTTAATAAAGAATCTAATGTAAAACCTGCGGTAGTAATATTCTGACATCCAACCGTTTGCTTTCCTAAAGTAGTAATAAAATAAGTATATTTTTGTCCATTTATTAGAGGTTCTGAGTTCTGACCTATGTCTTCAAAACTATTTCCAGTAGTACTAGCAATCCTAATAAATAAACCAGAAATTGTATTGAGTTTGTATACAAGAGTTGGGTAGTTATTCGACCAAGGTGTAGAACTATTCCAAGAAAGTGTTATTTTTTTATTTTTCCCAAATCCTTCTAGTTTTACACTAGAGGCCCAAGCTGTTGTGTTTTTTAACAACAAAGCAAAGCTATATTTATATTTAATTTGATAAAAATACTGAATATCAACAGTATTCAAATTGTTGTCTACAAACGAAGTGTCTTCTATACCTGCCATAGTAGCAACAAGGGTTGGCAATTCATTGGTCGATTTTCGCCATATTTCATAGGTATATGGAGCAGCATCAAGGGTAATAATTTGTTGTTTTGGTTTAGTCCACTTAATTATAATTTTTCCGTTATTCAACGATGTGCTTGTAACAGATACATTAGTAATATATGTAATATCGTTGTTGAGTTGCCCACAAGCCAAAGCAGATGGTTTACTTTCGCCTTTTCCTGTTTTTTTATGAATTGCATATACATAGTAGCAATAATTGAACCCATGAAAAACATTGGTATCTTTATAATTTACGGCATCACCATTGAGTTCGGCAATTTCGGTAAATCCATCAGATACATCAGAACCTGTGGCACAACTATTGCCAGAAAAAGTGCTATTACTACAAGATTTTCGCATGATTTTGATATTTGAGTTTCCAAAATTACTGCACTGATATTTGTTCCAACTGACAGAAATTGATTTGTCAAGTGGCAATGCACTGATGCCTGAAATAGCAGGACCATTTACTTTAATAGCAAAAGTTTTGAACTCTACCAATTTAAGATTGGTGGGGCGATCATCGTCTATTTTAAAAGTATTGATATAGTCTTCTTGCCTGATATGGTCGCAAGTGGTTTGCCAGTTAAAAAAAACTTTTGTTGGATTATTCAAAGGATTTAAGAAAGGAGTCATAAACGCTATAGACGTTGGCACATTAAAAGAAGCACCCGAAAATTGAATATTGAGGTCGTCAGTAAAATCTGGATCAGAACCAGTAATAGTGGTAAACAAAAAACTGTTTGCAGTAATGCAAGTATCTTTGGGTACTGTTAAAACTGGTTTTTTATTATCTGAATCTATAATATCTATTTGCATATCTCTTGTAAGATAGCCTATTTGAATACCATTTCTAAATTCTGTGATTTTAAAAGCAATATTAAATTCGCCTTTGATACATGGCCTGTCCCAAGTAATAGTACCCGTTTTGCTATCCATTTTCAGGGACGATGTACATTCTACGGTATTAAATTCGCTATTATTTAGGTTTCTATGTCCTGGCACTTCTCGTGCCACATCATCGTTTTCGGGTAAGAATTTTGGCACTATCAATTCAAATACCAACGAATCTCCATCTGGGTCTGAGGCTCCAGGGTTGTGCGTGAAAATTTGATTTGTTGCACCTTTATCTATGGGCGGAAATTTCATTACTGGCGTACTATTTTGGCCCAACAATGGATCTATCAATATTTGAGTTTCAATATAAAAATTGACTTTATCTGAATTGGTAATGTTTAAAATACCGCCATTTCTATTTTCTACAATCGTGTAAACGGTGTAAACTCCTGGATTTTGGTATGTATGTGTAAAATTAAAAGTAAACTCGTCTGTATTATCGTTCAAAAATTTTACATTTTTTGAAGACGTTTGGTTTGAGCCATCGCCAAAATAAAGAGTTACTTCTTTTTGATCAGCGGCATTTGGACTAGAATTTTTGTATAAATAAAATGTAAAATTATAGCGTGCACTTGCACCTCCACCAACCTTCTTGGCTATAATCTCGCCAGCTCTTACATGGGTTGCAAAAATTTTTGAAGTTTTTATGACTAATAAAAAAGTAATAAATATTATAATTAGTTTTTTCATTTTTTGTTTTATGTATCAATAATTTATAAAATTATAAATAAATTTTATAGTTGATAAAAGTTTTAAATGTATTATTAATTATTTTGTTAAGGAATAATAGAAAATGTCTATAAATATTTTAATACTTCAATTTTAATTGAATCACAAATTCTAAGCTTAACCCAGTGCTTTTAGAGATAGTTAAATCATCTACTTGTAGCAAAATCAAATTTCTGGCAATTTCTATTTTCTCTTCTTCACGCTCCAATGTAATCACTTTCCTTTTTGAAGCCTCAATTTTGGCCATTTCCCACTCTTCTGGGCTTATATTATCATAACTTACTATTTCTGTTGCTCGTTTTATACCTTTGTTTTGATAATTGATTTTTGGATTTTCAGGATGATGAATACTTTCATAAATCAAATCTAACCAATCACGATAGTTTTGAGGCGTATCTTGTGCTTTGTAGTTTGGATTGAGATAAATAAGTTCGTGGTTGAAAATTTTACGTTCAAGTCCAACCAAATTTTTTGGATTCATACTCGAAATCAGCACCTCGTCTTTGTATAGTTCGTTAGTTTTAGGATTTATTTTATATGGGGCTGTAATTACAACAATCGTATATACGGTTTTTTCGACTGAATAATCCTCAGAAGTGCGTTGTTGTTGCGTAATAGACTGTAAATGATAGTGCAAAAATCTGTCAAAATTGTGGTCGTATTCTACTTTTTGTATTTCTATAATTATTCTACGTTTAATGTCTTCAGCAAAAATATCATATTTGAAAGCGATATTGCCTAGTTTTGGTTGAAAAGATTTTTCAGTTTCTATTTTTTCTGGTTCTATATCAATACCAACAATATCTTTTATAAATGACTTAAAAACTACCTCGTCTGTAAATGCTTTTTTGAAAAAAACTTCGTTATCTAATCTAGCTAATGTCATATCTTTTTTACTTAAAAGGTATAAAATTTTTTTTGTATGGTTGAATAAGATATATCATTTTTACACATTCAGTCGTTGAAGTAACCTTTAAAAACCTCAATTCATATAAGGGAACTTCTAAAAACCCCAATTTTATTTTCAAAAACCCCACCCAAACCCTCCCCAATGGGGAGGGCTTCATAGGAACTGAGGTTTTTAGAAGTTCCCATAAATCTTTCCGACTGGAATTCTGTAACAATATAGTAACAGAATTTGGTTTAAGTAGGACTATTGAAAATAAATGAGGAGTTTTGAGAAGTTCAATTAAAATTATTTGTGCAAATATACGATTTTTCTATTCAAATTCAATGACAAACTACTATTAGGGTAAAGACTATAATTGTATGTTTATCACATATATATATGCAACTTTAAAGGAGTCAAATGAATGACATTTTTTTAACGAAATACATAGATTTACATATAAATTTGTTTTAATATTGCGATTTAAAAAATCAAACTTTATATTCAAAAAATTGATTTATATTTATAAATTATTTTAAAACTAATTTAACATATTTTAATAAACTATACTGAATGAATTTCCCAGATAATTTAAAATACTCAAAAGACCATGAATGGATAAGAGTAGAAGGCGACACTGCCACTGTTGGTATTACAGAATTTGCTCAAAGCGAGTTGGGTGATATTGTGTTTGTAGACATCAATACCATTGGCCAAACGGTGGGACAGTTTGAGGTTTTTGGCTCTGTAGAAGCCGTAAAAACAGTTTCAGATTTGTTTTTACCAGTTTCTGGTGAGATACTTTCCTTCAATAGCGACCTCAACAACAACCCTGAAAACGTAAACAATGATCCTTACGAAAAAGGTTGGATTGTGAAAATCAAAATGACAAATCAGGAGGCTGATTTCAATAAGTTGATGGATGCCTCAGCTTACAAAACTTTGATTGGTAAATAATTTTTTAGACTAGAATTTAAAATTATATTTTTTTCTCAAAAGCCTTTCTACAATGGAGAAAGGCTTTTGACTTTAAGAAACTATTACTTTAATTAAGTATTTTTTGTCTTATATTGAACCTAAAAACAAAAATTACAATTTTATTTTAAACTCCTCTTTTAATTTCTCCCCAAGTGGTAGAAAAATTATAGGAATGAAATTTTAATTTTTCGGTTTCTTATAATAAAACCTGCTTTCATTTCCTCAATTACCTATTTATTCATCTCTCAGAGCCTCTATAGGTTGCACATTGGCAGCCTTGATGGCAGGTATTAGTCCAGCTAATGCCCCAGACACAACCAATAATATAAGGGCAGAAATAGCCACATTGAAATCTATGCTAGGATTTTTAAAAAAATCGTTGGACGATTCCATAGAGCTAAGCACATAATTTAATCCCTCAATTAATCCTACTCCAAGAATTAAGCCAACATAGCCAGCTACAGTGGTTATGACAACAGATTCTTGTAAAATCAAACTAATGATAGATGCTGGAGTGGCTCCCAAAGCCTTGCGTACACCAATCTCTCGTGTTCTTTCTTTTACAACAATCAGCATAATATTACTAATGCCAACTATACCAGCAACTATTGTGCCAAGCCCCACAACCCACACAAATAGTTTGATGCCTGCAAAAAGGCCTTTAAATTTATTTGATTCTGTTTCCATACTCCACGACCATATAGCTTTTTCATCTGTTTCATCAAAACTATATTTCTTACTCATGAGTTTTCTTATTTTTTTTACAGCTGCCTCAGAATTATAGTTTTCTTTTACTACACAGCCCCAAAAACTTACTCTGTTCTTCATATTAAAAGTTACCTGCATGGTACTATAAGGAATCCAAAGTGATTGCAGCTCCTCTTTGGCTCGCCAACCTGAGGTTACAGGGGTTGATATACCTACAACTCTAAAATAAGTACCCCTTACTTTGATGTATTTTCCAACTGCCGAGCTTTCATTTTTAAAGAAAAATTCGGCTACATTTTTGCCAATAACAACTACTTTTTTGTTTTCTTTGAGGTCAGAATTATTTAAAAAACGGCCTTCAGCAATATTTATATTTTCTACATTTCTCCACTCAGGATATATGCCAAGCACATTGTAGTTGGCATTTTTATTTTTATAAACAATACTATTTTCTTCCCAAAGTTGCTGTTTGGGCGAAATAGATTCAATTTCGCTAAAGTTTTTTTTTATTATTTCTATATCTTCTATGTTGGGTTCTATGGGACGACCTATTTTTAGTCCATGATACAAAACACTTGTTTTTTCGGCTCCCATATAAAACGATTTGGTAGAATATCCTTTAAACATTCCCTGAACGCCATTTTCGAGACCCTTGCCGGCACCAAGTAAAAGAATTAGCATAAAAATACCCCAAAATACGCCAAATGCAGTAAGGGCTGTTCGCAATTTGTGTTTGCTCACGCTGTGATATATCTCTTGCCACTTATCTAAATCAAACATTTTAAAGCATTGAATAGTGAATATTTAAAACAAAAAATAATTGGATGGATTAGAATTTGTAAATTTTTATAAGTAAAATACTTTTTTGATGAAATAGTTGTAATATTATTTTACAATAATTACTCAGCTTTGGGCAAATCAGCCATTATTTTATCAGCAACTCTTTGCATATTATCGGCCAATATCTTTTGTATTTGATTGGTATTAGAGTTGTAATCAATATAAACCCTATTGCCAGCTATTTGTTTTCCTTTTTTATCAAATATAGAATAGTGAATAGTAAAACCACGTTCATAATTCAAGGTAGCACGATCTAAGCAATTTTCATAATTTGTTTTTACTTCAAATTGATTTACAAAAACGTAATAATCAATAAAATATTTATTATTAAAATAAGTATAAAAATCATTATTCCTTACTTTTACTCCAAAGTATTTTTTTGCATCAGATGCAAGTGCTGCTCTTGAGTTATCGCCAATATTCAGGGCAATATCTGTTTTTTGTTTTCTACCAATAGTAACAGCTTTTGACGAATTTTCTGTTTGTGAACTAGCATTTGGGCTGTATAATACATCTTGGTAGCTGTAACTTACCGAATTGTACACTCTGTTCAAATCAGTAATAGAATCTTTGGCTTTGCCACCCAAAAGATACACAGTTTCGTATCCAGGAGGTTCTAATAAAGCGTTTAGTCTTCGCCTGAAAGCCTGACGCACTTTTATTCGATTCATTTTAGAACCAGCCGCAATTTCATCATCAGCATCCGAAAAATATAAATAAGGATCAAATGGCACAATCAAAATCTTTTTCTTTTGATTATTGTATTCTATGGGTACCAATGGCACATTGTCTGCATCTGATTCTGGCACATTTAAAGTTGTAGATTCCTCTTGTTTTGAAGTAATTTTTTCGGCTACTTTTTCTACTGGTTTAGTAATATTTTCAGTATTTTTTTGTACTAAAATTGAATTTTCTTTTTCATTATTTTTAGCTATATTATTACTGGATGGTTTTTTTATAACTTCGTTTACAATAATTTTTTGGCCTGTTTTGAGTTGAACTTTATTTATTTTTAACAAATCTTCTATACTAATATTATATTTTTTTGAAATTGATGTATAAGTTTCGCCAGCAGCAATCGTGTGTATCACACCCAATTCTGTGATAGAATCACTGGCAGAGATGTTGGGCTGATTTTGATTTTGAGTTGGAGTTACCACAACAGCTTTTTCTGATATTTTGGGAACGGTAGATAGATCTAAATTGTAAGGAATATTGATAATTTGCCCAGTCTTGAGGCCAAATTCCAATTCAGGGTTGATGTCCATCAAATCAGAAACCGAGGTTTTGTATTTTGTAGAAATGCGATATATAGTTTCGCCAGGCGATACCATGTAGCGTAAATGAAGTTTTCCATTTATTTTGGCTACTCCTACAGAATCTTGCACAGCAGCATTTGTAGCATAGGATGCAAAAATTAGTGTATATAATATGATAGATTTGAGCATTATTAATTTTTTTCGCAATTTATACATTTACTTTATTCAAATGTTGTATGTGGAAAATAATTGCATTATAAAATTTATTTCAGTAAATTTTTTAAAATTTGGATTTCTACCTGTGGACTTATTTTTTCGTATAAAATATGGTATACTGCCTTCAAAATGGGCATTTCTATATCAAATTGTTTTATAATTTCGTGCATACTTTTTACTGCATAGTATCCTTCTGCAATCATATTCATCTCTACTTGAGCAGCTTTGATAGAATAGCCACGACCAATCATATTGCCAAACATACGATTGCGACTAAAATTAGAGTAAGAAGTAACCAATAAATCTCCCAAATATGCCGATGAAAATAGGTCTCTATTGGCAGGTGAGGCCGTTTCTAAATATTTTTTTACCTCTTGCATGGCATTTGAAATAAGTACAGCCTGAAAATTATCTCCAAAGCCCAATCCATGTGTAATACCAGTAAGAATGGCAATAATATTTTTCATGATAGCACATATTTCTATTCCATATACATCGGTCATGGCATTGCATTTGACGTACCTGCAAGTAAGAAGATTTGAAAATTGAATAGCATTATTGAAATCTTTACACCCTACAGTAAGGTATGATTGTTTTTCGAGGGCTACCTCCTCAGAGTGGCAAGGGCCACCAATAACACAAATTTCGTGTTCGGGTACTGCATAATTTCTTTCCATATAATCAGTAATCAGTTGATTATTGCCTGGCACTATGCCTTTGATGCCCGAAACCACGATTCTACCCTTAAAATCATCTTTTGTAAGAGGTGCTAATGCCTCTTTCAAAAATGCTGCTGGGGTGGCTATGATTACATAATCGGCACCTTCTAGGGTTTTTTTTATGCTCGTTTCAGGTTTTATTTTTTTTAAATTCAACTGTACATCGCTCAAATATTTGGGATTGTGTTGAAAATTTTTGATATAATTTACAGTTTCAGCATTTCTATGCCACCATTTTATTTTTACATCGTTTTCTGATAATATTTTGACCAAGGCTGTGGCCCAGCTACCGCCACCAATTACGGCAATATTTGTAGTAACTATTTTTTTTGATATTAATTTCAAGTTGTTTTTTTCTGTTAAATTCAAGTATTTGCAATAGTAGTAAAAATATTTTAAAATTTGTAACACAAATATATAACAAATGATGCTATTTTTTTGCAACTTTGCATTCTAATTTTTAATCATACCTATTAAAGTGTCTATTACTGAAATGTTTAGCTCCCAAGAAATTATCAAAGGAGGTCTAATTTTAATTGCTATCATAGTTTTTGCAGAGAATGGCTTGTTTTTTTGCTTTTTTTTGCCAGGAGATTATATGTTGTTTTCGGCTGGTATATTGTGTGGCACAGGCGATTTTCAAGTTTCGGTTCTTACTCTTACAGCTATGGTCATAGCTGCTGCCATAGCTGGAGCTACTTTTGGTTATTATTCTGGCTCTTTGATTGGAAATCGGCTTCTCAATGCCAAAGATTCGTTTTTTTTTAAACGAGAATTTATCATCAAAACTAGATATTATTACATCAAATATGCAGGCAATACTTTGTTGATTGGTCGTTTTTTGCCCATAGTTCGTACTTTTGCACCCATTTTGGCGGGTGTCATCAACATGGATTTCAAAAAATTTATGATTTACAATAGTCTTGGTGCAGTACTTTGGGCAGGTTTGTTGATTATTGGAGGCTATTATTTAGGTGTAAAATTTCCTCAAATTCTCAATTATTTAGAATATATCATTTTTGCATTTATTGCCATTACATCAATTATAGTAATAAAAGGTTTTTTTTCGGCCAAAAAAAATGATAAAGAATCTAATTAAATGATTTGTTAATTTGAAAGAAATATATCTTTTATTGATATTTTTTCAAAAATAATCATCTTTAAAACATATTCTTATTACATAATTAAACTATATTCGCATCGTTTTTTAGAATTTGAAACAATTTTTATGATTGGAAATAAAAAAATAATTGTAGTAATGCCAGCTTATAATGCTGCTGTTACATTAGAGAAAACATACAACGAAATACCATTTAATATTGTAGATGAGGTAATTTTGGTAGATGACCATTCAAAAGACCATACCTCTGAGGTGGCCAAAAAATTGGGTATCAATAAAGTTATACGCCATCCACAAAATCGTGGATATGGTGGCAATCAAAAAACTTGCTACAAGGCAGCTCTCGAATCTGGTGGAGATATAGTTGTGATGCTACATCCTGATTATCAATACACACCATTGTTGTTGGAGGCCATGATTTATCCTATTGCTCATGGTTTGTTTGAGGTAATGCTTGGCTCAAGAATACTGGGTAAGGGGGCACTCAAGGGGGGTATGCCTATGTATAAATTTATTGCCAATCGATTTTTGACATTATTTCAAAACATAATGATGAATCAAAAATTGGCCGAATACCACACTGGTTATCGTGCTTTTAGCAAAAAAGTACTCGAAACACTTCCACTAGAACGCAACGATGACGATTTTGTGTTTGATAACGAAATGCTAGGCCAAATAACTATGGCTGGCTTTGATATTGGAGAAGTAACCTGCCCTACCAAATATTTTAAAGAAGCAAGTAGCATCAATTTTAAGCGAAGTTCAAAATATGGACTTGGAGTACTTAGGGTGTCTGTTACTTACAGATTACATAAATGGGGGTTGATAAATTCTAAAATTTTTCAAGGTATTAACAAATAATATCACAAATATTATACAGATATGCAATTAGTTTTTAAGAAAAAAAATTACCAAATCATGCTTTCGGGCGTTGCTGTGCTTGTGTTTGGTTTTATATTAATGTCGCTCGACAAGGCTGATTATGGTTTTGGTTTTTTGGGCATCACTCTTGGGCCATTGGTAGTAATGGCAGGGTTTGGCATACAGTTTTGGGCCATTTTACACAAAGACACATCTTCGACAGCATCTAAAAATAGCACCATAAATATAAAAAAATAATGAGCTATTGGGATGCCTTTTTGTTAGCATTGATTGAAGGTATAACAGAGTTTTTGCCAATTTCATCAACAGGGCACATGATTTTGGGATCGGCCTTGTTGGGTATCAAAAGTACAGAGTTTCAAAAAACTTACTTAGTTTGCATACAGTTGGGTGCAATATTATCGGTTGTGGTCTTATATTATCGTAAGTTTTTCAAATCCATAGATTTTTATTTCAAACTAGCAGTTTCTGCACTTCCAACTTTGGCACTGGGTTTTTTGTTCAACGATTGGATAGATACTTTTTTGGAAAGTACAACAGTAGTAGCCATTAATTTGGTATTGGGTGGTATTTTGTTACTTTTTATAGACAAATTACTTGCCTCAAGCAAAGATAATAGCGAAAATATTACTTATTGGCAAGGAATAAAAATAGGTTTTTATCAATCCATAGCCATGATACCTGGAGTTTCTCGCTCGGCAGCGAGCACCATTGGTGGTATGATACAAGGATTTAGTAGACGCAAAGCTGCAGAGTTTTCGTTTTTTTTGGCAGTGCCTACTATGTGTGCTGCCACTGGTTATAAATTATTGAAATCTTACAAATCAATACAAGTAGAAGACATACAATTATTGTTGTTTGGTAATATAGTTGCATTTGTAGTTGCCATGATTGCTATACGTTTTTTTATCACTTTTCTTACAAAATATGGTTTCAAATATTTTGGATGGTATAGGATTTTGGCAGGTACAGCGATATTGTTGTTTTTGTGATTTGATTTTAATTTATTACAATTTGAGATTATTTTTATGACATTAAAAGTAATATTTTTATTTTATTAATGTAAATATAATAAAAGTTGTTAGTTAATTCATATTTTTGCATATCATAACAAGATTTTACTTCATTGAAATTTTTTTTCTTACAATTTATTTTATTTTTTTATATCAATGTGCAAGTATTAGCACAAATACCACAAACACAATCTGTAGATTGTGAATTTTATACTTCACAAAATGGGGTATTAGATATAGACGCAAACATAAAAACTATTTCTGGGCTCAAAACCAATACCATTCACTCTTGGAAATTTGATGCCATTGAGGGCGATATTTATAGTTTTTTATTTACTGACTATAATTTTTATTTTAAAGTAATTGATTCAGAAAATAAATTAATTGATAATATTGAAAGTTTTTCTTCTTCTTTTTCATACCATAAAAATTATTTTAAATGCACCAAAAGTGGTACTTATACTTTGATAGTAAGCCCTTTTAGATGCCCAGAAAAAAACTTTTTTGATTTAAAATATTATTCAAAACCCAATGTTATACCAACCATAACTGGTTTTGTAGGGCAGCTACAAAATGTATATAATAATATTACTCTTGTAGGTTTTGGATTAGAAGAAGTTGAATATATAAGCGTTTCTACTGTAAATAATCCAAAAGGCGAAAGTGTTTATTTTAACCTTATTAACACAAACCAAATAATAATCTATAATAACTCAAATAATATATTGAATGGAAAATTGACATTGATTGGAAGTTTTGGAACACTACAAAGCCCAGAGCTTATATTTTCGGCAAAAACACCAACAATTACTGGAATTTATCCAACTTCTGGGACTATAGATGGCTGTATATCCATATTAGGAGCTGGTTTTGATGATGTTCTTTATACATATTTTATGAATAATGAAAAAGGGAATATTTATTCTAGGCCAAAAGATAAATTTTTGAAAGTCTATGCTCTCAGTGGACAAAATGGTGTAATTACTTTGGTTGGTAATTTTGGGACTGCAACTGTAGCTGCTCACAATATGTTTGAATATCCATTTATTGATAAAACATTAAATGGTTATGAAAATTATTATGGAGAAATTACTTCTTTGATAGGAAATAATTTAGAAGGAATTAAAGAAATAACATATACAGATATTAAAAATAATAAATCAAATTTAAAGATTTTTTACAGTTCGCATAATTCTTTTAGGTTGGTTGCAGATACTCCATTGGATTGTAAAGATGGGGTTTTTACATTTTCTGGCGGTTTTGGTTCTAAAGTTATTTCTATACCAGAATTAGCTGTTAAACAAACAATTATTACTTCTTTTGGTAAAAATATTATTAGTGTAGGAAATATAAATACTATCAAAGGGCAAGGATTGGAATATATTGAAAATATTATTTATAAAACATTTGATAACAATGTAGGATGGACCAATATTGTATACACAAATTTTGGTTTTGATATACCATCTTCAATGGCCTCAGGTTTTATTACTGTTTCTGGTTATTTTGGTTTAAAAGAAGTACCCATATATTTAAAAGTAAAATATCCTCGTCCATTTATACGAAATGTTGTATCAAATAATCTTAATACCACATTGCAAGGTGCATATCTTAGTTCTGTAGATAATATATACTGTCAGAATAAAAATGGAATTTCGAGGGTTCGATATTGGTATCTAAATTCAGCTGGAGTGATCATAATTATACTCCCAACAAATGCAATTTCTTGTAATCTTACACTTACAGGTGGGTTTGGTTCTGTTTTAGTAAGACAAAAGATTGAGCCAGTAAAGCAAAATCCAATAGTTAATTCCGTTTCTAAAGGTCAGATAAGATATTATATTGAAGGTGTGGGACTAACAAGTATCAATTCTATTTATTTTCAAACGAAATATGGTATCAGTTCAATTTCTGTGTCTAATCAATTTTATAATGACAAAAGAATAGAAGTTGAAATGCGTGATATTATTCAAGGAAATATTACTTTTACTGGCGATTTTTTTCCAATAATAGTTGGTATTAAAAACAATGAATTTTGTAAAAATAATACTGTAAATCATCAAAATTTGACCATTTTAAATGAAGCCCAAAATGCTTATCTAGTTAAAAATATGATACATTATTGGACTTTTACTGGAGTAGCAGGTAATGCTTACAAATTTGATGTAACAGAAAGCAATGAAATTTTGATATTTGACAAATATAGAAACCTATTATCAAAAAATAGAGCTGACACATCTTTGATTTGGTATTGTAATCAAAATGACCAATATACATTAGTTATACAAAGATGGGATTGTTATGGTATTTCCAATTTCAATCTATTAACTTATCAAAAGATTGAAAAGCAGCCCACTCCAGTCATAAAAAGAGCCATTGGATATGATAAAAATAAATCAATTTTAATTACAGGATCTGGACTAAATACTATAAGTGAAATAGTTTTTAAAACAACAGAAGGTGTCAAATTAAAGATTTTTTTAAATATTTCAGATGATGTTTCTTCAACTTTAGTTAATAATTCAAATTATTTTAATAGATTTATTGAAGGAAATCTTACTTTAGTGGGCGCTTTTGGTGTCGTTGAAGTACCTTTTGAGATTATACCATTTCAGGATGAGCAATCAAAGATTGACTATAAAATTGAACCAATAAATTTTCAAGATTTGCTTATTTATCCCAATCCATCTTACGACTATTTTTATGTTGAATCAAGCGTAAGCGCACATTTAAAAGTTTTTAATATGTTAGGGGTAGTAGTTTATGAATCACAAAAACCAGATTATATACATAGTTTTGATTTACCATTTGAGGGACAATATTTTGTAGATATTGGTGGTGTTAGAAAAAAAATTATAGTTAAACATTAGTTTTTATTTTTATTTTTATTTTTTTAAACACTATTTAATGTTTTTAAAATTTAAAATAGTTTTTTCGTTCAAATTTTTTAGTTTTGCACTGTATTTTACCAAAGAAATTGACAACAACTACCAAAACAACACCAGCAAAATTATCAAAAAAAGAACAGGCCGCTCATGACGAGGCCATTCTTATACAGCAACGTATAGATACAAAACGTATAAAATCTTACGAAGCTGATACTTGGAAAAAAATCGAAAATTGGGGGCGTGAATCTGGGTTGCTGTCCCAGCACCTTCAAACATTCTGTTTTGGTATTTCTGGCAAAATAAGAAAAGCTATAAAATTTGAAAACTTTGATATTGCCAATGGCATCAAAATATTAGAAATAGTAGAGCAAAATGCACCAGATTTGCTTATAGAAGAACCCAAAGTGGCCGATCCTAATGCTAAAGTGTATCCTAAATTAGAAGTTACACTTGATGTACTTAACCAAGCTATACAATGGGACAAAAAAAATAAAAAATTAAAGCCCATATCTTACGAAATGTTGGCTAATCTTGCTCTCGAACGAAAACCACTAACAGACCAAAATAAGAAAATTGCAGGTTGGAATTTAGAAATTTTACAAAAATGTGGTTTTGAATATAAACCAGCATAGTTTTTTTATCTTTTTATGTAAAGTTGTAAAGATATATAAATTCAACTCATCGTTATTTATTACTTATATAATAGACCTCTAATATGGAAAATCCGTTAATTATTTTTGGAGCCGCCAATTTGGGAGCTACTGCTCTTGAGATATTTCAACAAAATAATGTTGTAGTTTATGGTTTTTTAGATGATAATGAAACATTGCATGGACAAGAAATAGGAAATATCGCTATTTTAGGATCGACAGAAGACGACAAATTTTTGAGTTTAGTTGGCGAAAAATGCGATGCTTTTGTGGCCATAGAAAACACAAAACTAAAATCAAATATTGTAGATTTGTTACTAAATGTACACAAAGTTGTGCCTGTAAATGCTTTACATTCAAAATCAACTGTGTCGCCCTTTGCTAGTTTGGGGCATGGCAATTTGCTTTCAGCTGGGGCTTGTCTTAATGCCAAGTCTACGTTGGGAAGCTACTGTGTTTTGGGAGTCAATGCTGTTGTTGATTGTGGGTCCAAAGTTGGCGACTATGTGCAGATTGGTGCCAATAGCATAGTTTCTAGCGATGTAGTGATCGCAGATGGAGTGTTTATTGGAGCAGGAGTAACTATCATAACAGGCATTAAAGTAGAAAAAAATGCAAGAATTGGGGCTGGTTCAGTAGTAATGGCCGATGTTAGGGCTGGTCAGACGGTATTTGGTGTACCTGCTGTTGAAGTCAAAAAATAACTTTTTGGGGTTTATGATTTTTAGCTTATTTCAAATATTATTTATAATATTGTAAAATGATATACATTCTAAATGAAGCCAGCAGTTGATTCTTCAATTAAAAATTTACTCACTGATAAATTAGTATTACTTGAAAATCATTTTCAAGCTGATTTTTTGGTTTATTATGGACCTATTGTAGATGGAAATGAAAATGTATTTTTAAAAATTGTAGAAGATATAGCAACAGATAAAGAAAAAAAAGATAAAATATACATAATGCTAACTACTTCAGGTGGAAGTGCAGTTGCAGTAGAAAGGTATGTTAATATTTTAAGACACCATTACAATGAGGTAAATTTTATAATTCCCGATTGTGCATATAGTGCTGGTACTATATTTTGTATGAGTGGTGACAATATTTTGATGGATTATTTTTCTGTTTTAGGGCCTATTGACCCACAAGTACAAAACAAAGATGGCAAATGGGTAGCTGCTTTAGGGTATTTAGACAAAGTAAATGAGTTAATTGAAAAAGCAAAGTCAAAAGAACCTGATAATCAATTGACACAAGCAGAGTTTCTGATTTTGAAAGATATTGATTTGGCTGAATTAAGAGGATATGAGCAAGCTAAAAACTTGACAATTGATTTGCTTAAAAAATGGCTTGTAAAATATAAATTTAAAAACTGGATAGTACATAAAACTTCCCCTACTCTTAAAGGAACAAAAGTAACATCAGAACAAAAAGAAAAAAGAGCCAAGGAAATTGCAGATAAATTAAGCGACAGTAATTTATGGAAATCTCATGGAAGACCAATAAATATTGAAACATTATAAAGTATTCGGTTGATGATTGAAGACTTTAGCAATGAGGATTACAGAAAACTAATTAGACAGTACTATGATTTATTCTTTGACTTTGTAACAACAAATAGACATTCAATATTTATTCAAACAAGGAAATTTATATAAAATGGAAAACAACATTTCAAATAAATTAAAAATAATAATTTCAGAAAATGAATTTGCTTTTAAAAATGATTCAATAATAGAAATATATGAAAAAGCTATAAAAGATTTTGATGTTTTAGTAAAAAAAGGATTTGCAAAAAAACGAGAAAATAATTTGTTAAGTTTTAATGAAAGTCATTTACACAGAATTACATTAGATACTTATAATAATAATCCTACTCAAAATGAATATAAAATTAATGGATTTGAATCATTTAACACAGGCTTAAAATTAAAAAATCAGTTTAACACTATATTTTAAATTTTTAACAATAAATATTTTTAAATAAAATAAACTTTTTATTTTATTTAAGGTACACAAATGTAAGTAGTGTAATGTATTTTAAAATATTATTTAAGAATAATTTTTAAAAATAATAACCACTTTGAACTATAAATTTAATTTTAAAAAACTTAAATTCCTTTGAAGTCTTACCTTTTGTATTCTATGTATTATCGTAAAAGGGAAATTTTAATCTAAGTTCTGAGGTTGTAAAACGGGTTTGGGTGGAGGTTTTAAAAAATAAATTTAGGGTTTTTAATACTTCATTTACTAATTAGTCTCAATTAAATGTGTATTATTTCAAATTTATTTATTAGTTATTAAAATTTGAATGTTATTTTAGTTATTATTATGAATTTGAGTTTTTTAAATGTTTGGATTTATTTTGACTTTGATAAAAATTTTAAATATTACTACTTCAACAAATTAAACTAAATCAACAATGGCAAAATATAAATTTACAAAAGATTATGAATTTAGAGCTACCGCCAAAATTTTGTATCATTATATAAGTACTGTAAGCGGGCTTAGCGATTGGTTTGTAGACAAAGTTTGGATTGACTCTAACCAAGTTTTTCATTTTGATTGGCAAGGCGAACCCCTCAAAGCAGTCTTGAAAACCCATAGACTAAACTCGTTTGTAAAATTTGAATTTTTCCCTAAAAATGAAATTTCAGATAATACAACCCCCAATTATGTAGATTTTCATCTCGAAACTGATGATTTTGCAGGGGTTACTTATTTTAAAATTACAGATTTTTCGGAAATGAACGATGAAGCAGAACTAAACGAAATGTGGGACAATTTTATGAGAAACTTAAAAGAAAAAGTAGGCGGCTGAGGTGAAAAAAATAGATAAATTAATCATTAAATCATTTTTAGGGCCTTTTATACTATCTTTTTTGGTAGTAGTTTTTATATTTTTGATTCAATATTTGGTCAAATATTTTCCTGAATTGGTAGGCAAAGGCTTGGGATGGGATGTTTTTGGACAATTAATTTTATTTTTTGCTATTTCGGTTTCTCCAAATGCACTTCCTTTGGCCATTTTGATTGGATGCTTGATGAGTTATGGCAATCTTGGCGAACATTTTGAGCTATCAGCCATCAAAAGTGCTGGTATTTCTTTGATTAGAATTTTGGTGCCAGTGGGAGTTATTGCATTGATTTTGTGTGTAGCATCGTTTTTTTTAAATAATAATGTAGTACCATATGCCAATCTTAAAGCATTTAGTTTGTTGTATGATGCACGCCAAAAAAAACCAACTTTAGATTTTAAAGAAGGTGCTTTTTATAATGGTATTCCTGGGTATAGTATCAAAATTGGCGAAAAAACAGACGAAGGTCGTGCCATGAGAAACGTAATCATTTATAATCACACACAAGGACGTGGAAATATAGAAGTAGTAGTGGCCGATTCAGCACAAATGTATACAATCATGGATGATAGATACTTGGTAATGAAATTATTTGAAGGCACATCTTGCTCTGAAATGGTTGAAAATCAGAATATTAATAAACAACAGTTTGTAAGAAATAAGTATTCTACCAGTCAAATTATTTTTAATTTAGAATCGTTTGGCTTACAACGAACCCAAGAAGACTTGTTTAAGCAAAATAAAATTATGCGCAATGTGAGTGAGTTGAAACATGATGCTGATTCGATAAGTAAGCAAATAGATACCGTTTCTAAACAAGCACTGATTGGTGTAAGACCATTTTATAGCCATAATTTATATGTTGATTCTACTCAATATAAACTAAACCCAGAAATGAAATTGCGGCAACCAGCCTATTTGGTAGATACTATCATGAAAAAAAGTATTTTAGAACAAGCCACCAACCATGCCAGAAGTATCAAATCTTTTATTGCATCTCAAAAAGAAAGACAAGATTTTTATAAATTAGATTACAATGCCAGTATGATTGAGCGTTTGCGTAAATTTACAATCTCATTGGCTTGTTTTGTTATGTTTTTGGTGGGTGCTCCTTTAGGTTCTATTATCAAAAAAGGGGGTTTGGGAGTTCCAGTTTTGATAGGGATTTGTTTTTTTATTACTTATTATGTATTATTAATCGTTTTTGAAAAATGGTCTAAGCAAGGTTTTGTAAATATTGTTTTTGGGATGTGGCTTGCCAATCTTATATATTTACCCATAGGTTTGTTTTTTTTGAGACAAGCCAAAAACGACTCAAGAGTGCTTGAAACCGATTATTTTCATATAATGATAGATAAAATTAAATCAAAGTTTCAGAAAAAGGCTCAGAGCAAAAGCATTTAAAAATAATATAAGTTATAATATTAAATATTACTTTAAAAGTAATATTTTTAGAAATAGTATCAAAATTCCCAGCCTTTTGGATTCTGTGGAATCAGACCAAAACGAAAGTTTTGAGTTAGGAATGTGGTGTTGTAAAATTGCAGGGCAAACGTATTTAAAAATATTATAGAATAAAAAATAGTAAAATATTACTAAAAAAGAATATTTTTTAAATAGTTGAATCTAAAGTCCCTCCCTTTGGGGAGGGATTTAGGGTGGGGTTATTAAAATAATAGGTAATTTTATTTAAAATATCTTAAATGCGTTTGCCCTGGTAAAATTGGGTTGGGTTGGTGCTTTAAAAAACAGGTATTTATTTTAAAAAAAACAGGTATTTATTTTTAAAATATCTTAAAAGCACTTGTACTGCGAAACATAAAAGGGGTTGAAAGTAAAATGTTTTAAAACATCAATTTCTTGATTTATATCAAACCGAAAAATTAAAATTACATACCTATATTTTTTTTTCCACTTGGGGAGAAATTAAAAGAGGGGTTTAAAATAAAATTGTAATATTTTTTTTTCGGTTCAATATAATATAAAATTTATTCCTTTAAATATATAAAATGTATTTACATGAAACCACAAATATTTGATTCATCGCAAGATTTGTCAGCTTTTGTGATGTGTTATTGGAATTTAGAAGGCAGTAAAGAAACTACCCCTTTGATGAATACCATAGTTCCTGATGGCACAATGAAACTTATTTTTCATTATGCAGATACATACAGGCATCATCCCAAAAATGGCGATAGCATAATACTTCCAAAATGTTTTTTGATTGGGCAACTGACCCAACCTTATATTGTAGAACCCCTCGGACATACTGGCTCATTTGTTGTAAGATTTCATCCCAATGGTTTTTTGCCTTTTTCCACCATACCTATCAAAGAAATGGAAAATACAGCAGTGCCTTTAGATAGACTTTTTGGAGCTGATGGCCAAAAATTAGGCAATTTAATATTACATTCAAAATCTACATTTGAAAGGATAAGCCTAGTCGAATCTTTTTTATTAAAACGATTGTCAAATAAAAAAGCAATAGATAATGTTGTAAAATCAACCATTGATACTATTTTAGACTCAAAAGGTCTTTTTTCTGTAAATGAACTTTCTCATAAAACTAAAATCGACAGAAGACAATTATGTAGAAAATTTACAGAATCCATTGGGTTAAGCCCCAAACAACTCTCAAAAACCATAAGAATACAAGCTACTTTGAAAAAATTATTATCAAAAAAAGTAACAAGTCTTACTGATTTAGCCTATGAAAACGAATATTTCGACCAAGCCCATTTCATAAAAGATTTCAAAGAATTTACAGGACTCACCCCAAAAGAATTTTATGGAGATGATTTAAAAATGTCTTTAATTTTTGATAAATAATGATATATATATATGTCCCATTTTTACAATTTTACCTTATTGTGATGATTTATTTTTGTAACGCAATTTTGCAATAAACAATAAATGTAAAAAAATGACCCATCAAAATCCAGTGTGTTGGTTTGATATTCAGGTAGCCAATATCGACAGAGCAAAAAAATTTTATGAATCCGTTTTCGATGTTCAATTTACAGATTTGCCAATGGAGTGGGGCAGGCAGTCTTTTTTTCCTTTTTACCACGAAAGTCCAAATATTTCGGGAGCTTTAGTCGAAAAAAAAGACATGATACCTCATCCAAACGCTACAATCGTCTATTTTGAAACAGAAGATTGTATAACTCAAGAAAAAAGAATTGAAAAAGCAGGGGGCAAAGTATTACAACCTAAAACCAACATTGGTGAATTTGGGTATATCTCTATTTTTATTGACAGCGAGGGAAATACGATAGGTCTTCATTCGCAAAAATAATTTGGTAGAAGTCTATCCAAATAATTTTGATTGAAAATGTGGGGTATTTCTTTTAGAAATGCCCTATATTTCAGTTTTAAAAAACTTATAATTTATCAATTTTTCAAAAGCCATTCTGAAATCAATACATCATCTAAATACTTATAGGACAGTTTTTTTTCAATTTTGCCATCATTGATCAGTAAAATAGTAGGCACTACATATTGGGTTATTTCTATAAAACCAGGCTCATTTAGTCTTGTAAATGGCACATTTGTAGACTTGGATTCGTCCAAAAAAGGTTTCAAATCTTGTGTTTCGCCATTTAGGATCATATACACTGGAAAAGTAGGATTTTTGAATTTTAGAGCATGGAGTTTCAAAGCAGCTATTTTGCAATGAGGACAAGTTAAACTCAAAAAAGCTATCACATACTTGCCTTTTGAGAAATCAATTTTAGGTTTTTCAAATTTTTCGCTTTCATACAACAATGAAACTTTCAAATTTTTGTCTTCCAGTTCGTATTCTTTTTTGTCAAAAATAAAAAATGCTACAGGTGGCGAAATGTATAAAATGTAAGAAATCGGTGTGATTATAATCAATATGTAAATCAATATTTGAGTATTTTTTTTCAAATATAAATGTAAAATATTATTAAATGATTTAGTAATATTATAATATTTATATTCTATATTTTTATAAACAAATAAGTATAAAATAGCTACAAGACTAATGATGTTTTTTATCAAAGCCTGAAGTGGAGTAAATTGCATGTAGCTACCAAAACAGCCACAATCATCTGTATTGCCCACAAAAATAAGGGTATATATTAACTGAATGCAAAACAAGCTCAATAAAATGAAGGCGATAGGAATGATTATTTTTTTGATATTGGATATAAAAATAAAACCAAAACCTAAGAAAAACTCCAACCAAATAATGATACGAGCAAACCATTGTACCCAAAAAAAACTAAAACCATGTTTGTATAAAAAATATTCAAAATATTCGACAGGAAATAATTTAGTATAGGCCGAAAATATAAATAATCCACCAAGCAAAATTCGTAATAATATCTGAAAAAATAACACCATAAGTTGCAACATTGATTTGATTGAACAAATGTAATTGAATAAATCAATAATTTCAAATACAATAAGGGAACTTCTAAAAACCCATAATTTAATTTCAAAAACCCCTCCCAAACCAATTTCTGTTACGATGCCACAGAATCCAAGAGGGAGGGCTTTATAGGAATTAGGTTTTTTATAAGTTCCCATAAATCAACTAATGAATGACATTTTAGCGACAAAAAAATTTGTTTTTTATAAAAATCAAACAAAAAAAATACTTATTCAATTAAAATAATTAAAATTGCATAACTATTATATTTTCAAAAATTTGCAATCTTTTATTACAAAAGTACAATCCAACCCACTGCTATCAGTTTTGATGGCTTCAATTGTACTTTCCTTGGGTTGGTATGTTCATCCTATTTTTACTTTTATTGGATTTGTACCTCTACTTTGTCTTTTTGACTCAAAGGAATTAAGTAATAAAAAGTTATTTTTTTATTCTTATATCATGTTTTTGGTTTGGAATATTTTAGTTACTTGGTGGGTAGTCAATAGTACTTGGATTGGGGCTATTTTGGCTTTCGTTCTGAACAGTTTATTGATGTGTATCCCTGTCATTCTTACACGTTTTTTAATCAATATTAAAAAGTTTATCTATTTATTAAGATCTTTTAAATTTGTAATATTTATATTTTTTTGGATTAGTTTTGAGTATTTGCACATGCAGTGGGATCTTACTTGGCCGTGGCTCAATTTGGGAAACAGCTTTGGTCATGCACATTATTTGGTGCAATGGTACGAAACCACTGGTGCTTTGGGTGGTACATGCTGGGTTTTATTAATTAACATCTTGATTTACAGATTATTAATAAGAAATAATTTTAAAAGAAAAGTAATATTATTTGTAGCTTTTATTTTGCCAATGCTAGTAAGTTTGGTAACTTATTTTACTTATGATAATAAAGAAAAATCCATTGAAGTAGTAGTAGTACAGCCCAACATTGACCCTTTTGAAGAGAAATTTAGTGGTACTTCTAAATTTATTCCTTACAATGTACAATTGGATAGAATGATGGATTTATCGAAACAAAAAATGACTGAAAATACCGAATTTGTATTTTGGCCAGAAACCTCCATTCCTCAAGGGTATGACGAAGATTTAATGAGCACCCAACCAGAGATTTTTAGAATAAAAGATTTTTTGGCCAAATATCCCAACGCCACTCTTATCACAGGGGCTGATACATACAAGATTTATATGAAAGAATTTGATAAACTTACTACCTCTAGGTATCAAGAGGGTTTGGGCTGGTATGATTATTTTAATACAGCAGTATGTATTGAAAATAAAAATAAGTTACAATTTTATCACAAATCCAAACTTGTGCCTGGGGTGGAGTGTATGCCATTTCCTGTATTAACAAAATATTTGAACGTGTTGGCAGGAGATTTGGGGTTTATACCTGGTAGTTTGGGTACTCAACCTGAAAGATTAAATTTTGTGAATAAATCAAGAGTCAGTGTAGCACCAATTATATGCTATGAATCCATATTTGGAGAATTTGTGAGTAAATATGTACAAAATGGGGCTCAATTTTTGGCCATCATAACCAACGATGGTTGGTGGGGCAACACTCCTGGCCATACACAACACCTAGCATTCTCAAGATTAAGAGCCATAGAAACACGTAGGCCCATTGCTAGAGCTGCCAATACTGGTATATCTTGTTTTGTAGACCAAAAAGGCGATTTTAGTGAACGTACCAATTATGCTCAACAAGATGTAAGAAAAGAAAAAATTTTTACAAACAAATCTATTTCTTTTTACGTAAGCTATGGTGATTATATTGGATATTATTGTGTTTTTGCCTCTTTTATTTCAATCATAATAGCTATGTTTTTTAAAATATTTATTAAATGATAAACTTACAAAAAATTACGCTCAAAATGGCATCTATTGTAGACGATGCTGGTAAATTTATCCAACAAGAGGTAAGAAATTTTGATAAATCCAAAATTGAGTTCAAAGGCCACGAAAGCAACATGGTGTCTTATGTAGACAAAGAAACCGAAAAATTATTAGTAGATGCACTTTCAAAATTAGTGCCAGAAGCTGGGTTTATTACAGAAGAAGAAACTGTACTGCAAGAAACAAAAGATTTGATGTGGATTATCGATCCGTTGGATGGTACCAATAATTTTATGCACAAAGTACCCATTTATTCATGTAGCGTAGGCTTGATGAGAGAAGGAAAAATGGTAGCAGGTGTAGTTTTAGACCCCAACAGAGATGAATGTTTTTATGGATTCAAAGGCGGAGGGGCTTGGTGCAACGATACCAAAATTTATGTGTCAGAACCACCATCGTTGTCTAAATGTATGATTGCAACAGGAATACCCTTTTATGATTTTGAAAAACTAGATGCTTACATCAACATTTTAAAAAAATTAATGAAAAACTCTCACGGTTTGCGAAGGTGTGGCTCGGCAGCCATAGATATGGCTTGGGTGGCCGCTGGCAGATTTGATGGCTATTTTGAATACAATATCAATTCTTATGACATAGCAGCTGGTTGTATTATTTTGCAAGAAGCAGGTGGCAAAGTTACTGACTTTAGAGGTGGAAACGATTATATTTTTGGCCGAAATATTGTAGCAAGTTGTGGTGGCGATATACACCAAGAATTTCAGAAAATAGTACAATCTGAATGGTATAGTTAGTTTTTGTACTTTAAAAATGTCTCTTTTTTATTAAATTTAATTTACAACCCAATCAATGAAGTCTATTTTTCTGAAATCACTTATTATTACACCATTACTTGTTTTTTGTCAATCGTTTTTAATTCCAGAGAGTGATGAATTTTTTAGCATAGTTCCAAAAGAAACAGAGGTTATTTTTGTTACAACTGGTCATAAATTTAATGAAGGTCCCGTTTGGGATGTCGATAATAAATGCCTTTATTATAGTGATATACCCGCAAATACAATTTTTAAAATTACAGAAATGGGCGAAAAAAGCACTTTTTTGATTCCTTCTGGTAACTCAAATGGGCTTACTTTTGATAGAAACAAACACTTGGTGGTGTGCGACCA
The DNA here is from genome assembly GCA_013297755.1 of Cytophagales bacterium. GTDB lineage: Bacteria > Bacteroidota > Bacteroidia > Cytophagales > UBA9547 > REAG01. The sequence goes on along the minus strand of JAAFIH010000001.1, from coordinate 54,538 downwards.
GTTCAATAAAAGAGTTGCTAGATTGAAACATGGCAAATTGCATACCATAGTTTCAAAATACGAAGATAAATCTTTCAACAGCCCCAACGATGTAGTGATGCGAAAAGATGGTTCTCTGTATTTTACAGATCCACCTTATGGGCATTATCAATTTTTTAAAGATACTCCTCGCCAAATTTCATTTACAGGCGTATATTTTTTCAATCACCATAAATGTACTTTGATAGATTCAACATTGATAAGAGCCAATGGAATATGCCTATCGCCTGATGAAACAAAATTGTATGTGGCTCAATCAGAATTTAATTGGTTATGGAAAGTCTACCATCTGGACGCAAACGGCAATGTAATATCATCTAAAATATTTTATCAATCTGATAAAATAACTGGCAACCCAGATGGAATCAAAGTAGATATTAATGGATACATATATGCCACAGGAAATAATGGAATTGTCATTTTTAATCCAAATGGTACACTTCTTGGCACTATTGTAGTACCCGAAAATCCAAGCAATTTGGCTTGGGGTGGCACAAACTTAGACTACTTGTATGTAACTACACCTAGGAGTGTTTATAAAATAAAATTACAAACTAAAGGATTTTTGCACTATTAAATAGAACTTTTTTACAAATATTAAAAGCTACAAATAATTAATTTTAACATTTAACAACCTATTATAGTATAATTTCGTTATTTTTATCAATAAATTAAGTTTATGCGATACATTATATTTGTAGTATTAATTTTTGGTTCAATTTTTTTCCCATTTATATTCAAAAATGAAGAAAAAATAGCTACCTACAAAGAAGTCTATATAGACCAAGATTGGACTTTTAGGGAAGATAGCACCAACAACGACTGGCTTCCTGCCAAAATCCCTGGTACAGTACATAGCGATTTAGTAGCAAATCATTTGTTACCTAATCCACTTTTGCTCGATAACGAAAAAGCCGCCATAGCAATAGAAAATAAAAGTTGGATATATCAATCAACCATCGATATTACCCAAGAGTTGTTTGAAAAACATCATTTGGACTTAATTTTTAAGGGACTTGATACCTATTGCGATATTTATATCAATGATTTAATGGTTTATAAAGCCGACAATATGTTTGTAGAACACAAAATACCATGCAAGAAACATTTTCATAAAGGTAAGAATAGCATAAAACTCGTTTTTTTGTCGGCCACTAAAGTAGGAATGAAAAAATTAGAAAAAAGCCCATATTTAGTGCCTGCAGTAAACGAATTGGCCGCTGATGACAAAAAAACCAGTGTTTTTACCCGAAAAGCTCCCTATCATTATGGTTGGGATTGGGGGCCACGTATTGTTACAGCTGGGGTTTATAGGCCCATCGTTTTACAAGGTTGGGACGAGGCTCATATAGCTAATGTTTATTACGAACAAAAAAGTATTACTAAAATTAAAGCAAATTTTGATGCCCAAATAGAAATTATTTCTGCTAAGCGAACGGAAGCCATGATTCAAGTTTCTATTGAGCAAAGGGTTGTTAATTCAAGGAAAATTTTTCTTAAAAAAGGAGTAAATACCATAAAATTAAATATTGACATCAATAATGCAAAACTTTGGTGGCCCAATGGGCTTGGCGAGCAACCACTCTATGCCATATCAGCAAAACTATTTTTACACAATAAACCATCCAATGAAATTACCAAAAATGTAGGTGTACGAACCATAGAACTTGTGCAAACCCCTGATTCTGTAGGTAATTTATTCAAATTTAGAGTCAATGGACTTGATGTATTTATAAAGGGAGCTAATTATATTCCAGGAGATAATATCCTTACTGATGTAACTTCTGAAAGATACCAAAAAACAATAGCAGCTGCCAAAGATGCCAATATGAATATGCTAAGAGTTTGGGGTGGTGGAATCTACGAAAACGATGAATTTTATGATTTATGCGATAAAAATGGCCTTTTGGTATGGCAAGATTTTATGTTTGCTTGTAGCATGTCTCCAGGTGATACTGCTCATCTATTAAATCTAAAAAATGAATTTGAATATAATGTAAAACGCCTTCGCCAGCATCCAAGTTTGGCTCTTTGGTGTGGCAATAATGAAAATATGGTAGCTTGGTTTGACTGGGGTTTGCAAAAAAAATATAACCTAAAACCCAGTGATTCTACTGATTTGATGCTTACTTATAATAAAATTTTTTATGGATTAATACCAAAAACTATTCAAAAATACGACAGCACACGTGCTTATTGGCCAAGTTCGCCCTCTGGAGGATATGAATTTGATAAACGCCAAACGCCTACTTCTGGTGATGTACACAACTGGACAGTTTGGTTTAGCAAAACAACATTTGAACAAGTGGCACCCATAAAACAGCGTTTTGTAAGCGAATATGGCCTACAATCTTACCCTGAAATCAAAACTATCAAAGCCTTTTCGACTCCAAATGATACAACTTACGATGCAAAATTGTTTGATTACAAACAAAGAAGCGTTATGCCCTGGATAGGAAAAGATAGCTCTGGCAATGTAATCAATGGTAACGATATGGTTTTGGCTTATATCAAAATGTATTACAAATCGCCAACCACTTTTGATAATTTTTTGTATCTAAGCCAACTTGTGCAAGCCGATGGCTTAAAAACACTTATACAAGCCCATAGAAGCCAAAAACCTTATTGCTGGGGCAGTATGTATTGGCAACTCAACGATTGCTGGCCCACAATTTCGTGGTCTTCTATTGATTATTACTTTAGATGGAAAGCAGCTCACTACGCTGTAAAAAAAGCATATCAAGATTTAATAATATTACCTAAATTAAATCTTAATAACCTAAGTATTAGTATATTATCTGACAAAATATTAGACACAGATTTGATAGTAGGGTTTAAGTTAATGGATTTTAAAGGTAATATTATTGCCAATGAAGAAGTAAAATCTACTGCCATTGCCAACGAAAACACAACAGCAATTACCAAAGATTTTTTAGCTTTAATTGGCAAAAATATCAATAAAAATGTATTACTATATGTATATGCGAAAAGTAATAAAGGCGAAATATTTGCAGATAACACAATGCTTTTGGATGTGCCAAAAAACATTACATTTGACAAACCAACTATTACAAAGTCTATAACCAAAACCAAAACTGGATTTGATATTACATTGCAATCAGATGTTTTTGTAAAATCACTTTACATAAAAAATGACCAAATTGAAGTGTTTTTTGATGACAATTACTTAGATATGCTGCCAAATACACCAGTAGTAGTTCATTGTAAGACAGAAGCCACTCAAGCTGATTTTGAAAATAATTTAAAACTAAAATCATTGGCTGATATTTAGTTTATTATATGACTAAAAGTTGGCCATTTTTAAGACCAACTTTTAGTAATAATCTTTACTATTTTAAATATTTTATGGCCTCTTTTGCCGAAATATTATGATGCACCATTTCCATCAAAGCCTTTACGATAGCAGTAGGTTTTGGATGTTGGATAATATTACGACCATATACAATACCAGCTACACCTTGTTTCATTAGCTCTTCTGTACGATCCAAAATCTCCTCGTCAGATGCACGACCACCACCACGCACAAGCACAGGAATAGTACCAGCTATCTCTACAACTTTGTGATATTCTTTTACGTTATCACATGGATCAGCTTTGATAATATCAGCACCTAGCTCAACAGCCTGACGTACCAATGGTAATATTTGTTTCAAATCACCATTGACCATATACCCACCTTTTTCTGAATTTGGTCTGAATACAAGAGGCTCTACCATCATAGGCATACTATATTTTTCAGAAAGTGGTTTTAGTTTCAAAATATTTTGAACACACTCTTTGGTAACCTCAGGGGCACCTGGTATTTGAAAAAGATTGACACACATACAAGCGGCATCCAACCTCACGGCCTGCTCTACACAATCTTCGAGCATCAACGAAAACGAGGTCGAAAGCAACGAAGTGCCATATACATTGGCTACATCAGTACGTAAAACCAACGCTGGTTTTTGTTTGCCTGGGATACTTTGCAAATATCTTGCTTGGCCTGTGGTTAGCTGTACAGCATCTGGGTTGGCCTCTACAATTACTTTTATTGCTTTTTCTATATTTTCGATGCTTTGTAAAAATGAATGTTCATTAAAAAAACCATGGTCTATGGCCACATCAAAGCACTTGTTAGAATTAGCATTGAAAAGCCTGTTTAATCTATACTGTTTCATTTTTGTATTGTTTATATCTTATTTTATTCAAAACTATTGAAGTTTTAATTTATAAACATATTTGTAAGTTTATTTTTTATTGAAATTTATTTAATTTTTAATATTAAAAAAGTATAATCATCGTTTAGAGCATCTAAACCACAATATTTTAATAATAAAGTTTCAAACTCATTTTTCATACTAGGCAATGGCTTTTGGTAATTTGAACATAAAAATTGAACGATTTTATCATATCCAAAAGGTATTTTGTTTTCATTTTCGGCTTCTACAATGCCATCAGTAAAAGCAAAAATTATATCACCATTGGTTATAGCATACATTTCTGATTGGAGATGTTCTAAAAAGTTATCGTTTCTTATAATACCTAAACCCAAGCCAGAGGGCATCAACTTGATACATTCTTGGTTTTTAGAATGAAATAAAAATGAGGGGCAATGTCCTGCTCTAAAGTGAGAAATATAATTAATTTTTGTATCAACAATAAAAAGCGACAAAGTAATAAAAGAAGATTTTTCTAAACAAAATGACAATGACTGATTGGCTTGTTTAGCAAAAGATTCGCAATCTGTAAAATTTTGAATCAAACTATGAAATATACCTTTCATAGCAGCCATATTAAATGCAGCAGTGGTGCCTTTGCCTGACACATCTCCTATAATGATGGCATATTGATGAGAATTGATAGCAATAAAATCATAAAAATCGCCACCAACATCGTCAGCACTTTTGCTTACGGCCACCATTTCTAAGTCATCGTTATCTATCTCAAGTGCTGGTACAAGGTGTTTTTTTACTTTTTTGGCAATTTCTCTCTCTTCTTTGTATCGTGCATTTTCTACTTCCTGAGCCAAAAGTCTATAATTACTGATAGATGCACTAGCTTGATTGACATAAGTAATAACTATATCAATCATCTCTTTTTCAAAGGCACTTTTAAGTTCTGAAAAAATATAAATATTGCCCAGTTTTTCGCCAAAATTTAGCAATGGTAGAACCAAAAAAGATTGAATACCAAAGTAATCACTATTTTTGGTTTTGTTAAGTTTACTGGTGTCTTCAATGATTAAATATTCTTCATTTATTTTAAGATTATTCTTACGAATCAATTTTTTTATTTCCGAAAAATTATTGGCATTAAAATTACGAAAAACTACTTCTGTAATCTCGCCCTCTTTATTCAAAATCTCCAATACAGCCGTTTGTGCCAAAAAAGTTCCCATACAACTATCCATCAACATATCATATACCTCTGATTCAGTTTTGCCATACTGAGAGTTTCCGCTAATGCGTTGTAATTGCAATATTTCACTAAATTTTTGCTCAAATACAGACGATGTTGGCAAATTAAACAACAATACCAATACTGAAATCAAAGCATAAATAGTAATAAATATCAATAATGAAATCAAAAAAATGTTTTGAGATAGCGATGTGCCAATACTCGAAAAACTATCAAAGTGATACAAAATGAAAATAAATATGCAAGAAAAAATAAGAATAAAACTTAAAAAAATACTTGCTTTTATTTTTAATTTATAACTCAAATAGGCAACCCATCCAAGATTCAAACTTAGTATCAAACCCATCACTATTAATGGGATTAATATCAATGGAAAGAGTATATCATAAGTAGGAATTTTTAAAAAATTAATGATTATACATATATATAAAAGTATTTCAAATATTTGCCAAAAATTGGATGTTTCTTTTGTTTTTTGATACAATATCATTTTTTTAAATACAAAAAACAAAAGGCATACGTAAACAATGGCACAAACATATAATAAGTAATAAAATATAGAAATATACCCATAGACGATAGAGCTATTGGATATTATAAATAGATACAAAGTAGTGCAAATGGCTGTGGTTATAATTCCTGTTACAAATGCTTTCCAGAGCAAATCATTAAACCCTTCGCCATCAAACGAGCCAATGGTAATTTTGTAAAAATTAAAAATACTTACTGTAAATAAAGCTAAAAAAGTATTAACAAAAAAATTATAAGAGTTTAAGTGGGTATATAATTTAGCATTGTGAATACTAAAAAAAATCATCGAAAAATAAGCCATCAAAGCACCTAAGCATAAACAAAGGTAAATACGCTGAATTTTTGTTTTTCTATCTATGCTCATTTTCTTAGCTGGCATCAGCTATGGTAATCAAGCTGATACTTTTGGGATTACATTTTAATACTTCCTCTATCAAAGATTCGATGGTAGCACCAGTGGTTACTACATCATCTACTAAAAGTACATTTTTGTTTTGAATATTTACATGATTATTTACAAAAAATATATCTTTTACATTTTGCCAACGTGCCAAACCCGAAAATTTTGTTTGCGATTGATTGGCCACTTTTCGTTCTATGCTATCTATGTCAAGTACAATATTTAATTTATCGGCTATGGGTTTTGCAAAAGCCTCTGCTTGATTGTATCCTCGCAATTTGTGTCTTTTTTTGTGCAATGGTACTGGTATTATGGTTTCAAATCCATAGTTTATACCATAATATTGCATTTCGCTGGCAGCCAAATTGCCTAGAAAATATCCTATTTCAGGTGCATTTTTATATTTTAGATTTCGTAATAATTGCTGCACTATGCCATGCTTGGAGTAGTGTAGCATGGCAATAGCATATTTGAAATTAACTCTACCATAAAACCTAATTTTAAGGTCATTTTCATGGTTTATAAAATGATTTGTTTTGGGTAATCTTATTTGGCAACCAGTGCAAATGGTTTTTTCGCCCGCCACCAACACTGCTTGGCATCCAAAACAATTTTCTGGGAAAAGTAAATAAAGAAAGTCTTTAATCATTTTCATTTGGAGGGTGGTGGATTTATATTTATTTCATATCCCTATCATAAATTATCCAACTCTGATTGCACAAATGCCATCAATGAATGGATATATTCTTTTGAAAAATCAAATTTTACTTGGGCTGTTTCATATATTTTGCCAATACTTTCTGTATATCCAAGTGATAATGCTTGCATGTAAGATTCTAGACCATTTTGTTTATTTTCTTTAAAGTTTTTCCAAACAGCAATAGCTCCCAACTGTGCCATTCCATATTCTATATAATAAAATGGAACTTCAAAAAGGTGTAGTTGTTTTTGCCAAATATTAGATTTATTGATTTGCAAATCGCTCCAATCGATGTGCGTAGACGAAAACCTAGAATGAATTTCGTTCCATTTTTTGGTTCGTTCTTCTCTGGTATGGGTTGGGTTTTCGTAAATCCAATGCTGAAAAGCATCTATGGTTGCTACCCAGGGCAGGGTGTCAATGATTGATTCTAGGTGTTCCTTTTTGGCTCTTTTCAAGTCTTCTTTGTTGTCAAAAAACACATCCCAATATTCCATAGACATCAGCTCCATAGACATAGAGGCAAGTTCTGCTACTTCAGAAGTTAAATTTTTGTAGTTTACCAGAGCCAAATCTTTGGTAAGAATAGAGTGCAAAGCATGGCCACCTTCGTGTACCATTGTTACCAAATCTCGCACATTTCCAGTGGCATTCATAAAAATAAAAGGCACTCCTGTTTCATACAAAGGATAATTGTAGCCACCAGGTGCTTTTCCTTTACGTGATTCTACATCCAAATGGCCCATGTTTTGCATTTCTGCAACACATTTTCCTATAAAAGGATGTAATTGATTAAAATTTTGAATCGTTTTTTTAATCAAATCATTTCCAGTATCAAATGCTTTTAAGGCTGGTCTATTTTGAGTATCCACACTCAAATCCCAGGGTTTTAGCGAGGCCACATCAAGGGCTTTTTTTCTGTTTTCAGTAATTTTGTTTACAATAGGCAACACTTGAGATTCTATAGCCTCATGAAACTTAAAACAGTCTTTTGGGGTGTAATCAAACCTGTTCATGGCCACAAACATATAATCTCGATAATTGTCAAAACCTGCATTTATAGCTATTTTATGACGCATTTTTATCAAATTATCAAACAAATCATCAAGAGTATTTTTTACTGATAATCTTTGTTTTTGAATTTCAAAATAAGCATTTTCTCTTACTTTTCGGTTAGGATTAAACATAAAGTTACTCGCTTTGGGAAGCGTCATCTCTTCTCCATCAATATTTGCCATCAATCCACCAACGGTAGCACCATATTTTACTTGGGCTTGTTGCATTTCTGTAAAAATGGGAATATTCTCTTCTCTAAATATCTTTTCAGCATTTTCTACAGTCTTTACTATCATTTTTTCAGCTGTAGAACTAAGGCTATTTTTGTAGGAGCAATTAAGTAGTTTTTTGTCAAGTTTATTACTAATTGGTTGAATATGTGGTTCTATTTCTGTAATAAAAAAGTTATAGTCTTTTTGTTTTTCTTCATTGGCAGTGTCGCAACTCATAAGAATGTATCGCCAACCAGATTCCTCTTCAATAATACTTTCAAGTTCTGATTTATCCAACATCCATTGATGTAGAGCCTCTGGAGAGTCTAAATTTCTATCCAAAAGTTGATTAAAATAAGGCACTAAAGTTTCCCAGTTTTCGATTTTAAAATTATGACTTACAAAATTTCTTTGCAATTTTGAATATATATCAATATTGAGCATGGTATTAAAAATGTTTTTTGACAAATCTAAAATATAAAATAGTATATTAAGATATAAATTTTAAAATTATATTGATTTTTATGAATTTAGAATATATTTGCTTTGTTATGAATTAAAAATTCCAAAAAGCAAGTAAATAATAAATCTATTTTTCTTAACAATGCAATTACTATCAAGTATTATTACTAAAATAAAAACAATTTCTATTTTTGGAAATACCCAAATCGAAATCAAGGATATACAATTTGATTCCCGAAAAGTAAATCAAAAATCACTTTTTGTGGCCACCAGAGGCACAAATGTAGATGGACATGAATTTATTTCAAAAGCTATCTACAATGGTGCAGTGGCAGTTGTTTGTGAGATATTACCAGAAGCAGAAAATCAAAATATTACTTTTATACAAGTCGAGAATGCAGCAGCAGCTCTTGGTATAATGGCCTCAAATTATTACCAAAATCCATCCCAAAATCTCAAAGTAGTGGCCATTACTGGCACAAATGGAAAAACCACCAATGTTACTTTATTGTATAATTTATTCCGAAAACTGGGTTATAAAGTGGGTATGTTGTCTACCGTCCAAAATCTTATCAATGGCACAATAGTAGAGGCCACTCACACTACTCCAGATGCTGTTCAGATGAATTTTTTGATGCACAAAATGGTCTTAGCAGGTTGTACACATTGTTTTATGGAAGCCAGTAGCCATGCCATAGACCAAGATAGAATTTCTGGAATTAGCATTGATGGAGCCGTTTTTACCAACATTACCCACGACCATTTAGACTATCATGGCACATTTGATGCTTACATTAAAGCCAAGAAAAAATTGTTTGACAACTTACCAACCTCAGCTTTTGCTTTATCCAATATAGATGATAAACGGGGGCTTGTGATGCTTCAAAATTCTAAAGCTACAAATCATACTTTTGCTTTAAAACAAGCTGCAGAATTTAAAGGAAAATTACTTTCTTGTGGTTTGCAAGGATTAGAAATGCAAATAGATAATATCAATATTTGGTTTAAACTTATTGGCGAGTTTAATGCCTATAACTTACTTGGTGTATATGCTACAGCAGTATTGTTGGGCGAAAATAAAGAAAAAGTTTTAGAAGCACTCTCAGCTGTATCTGGTGCAAAAGGTCGCTTTGAGACTATACTCTCGAAAAATGGGGTTGTGGCCATTGTAGACTATGCTCACTCGCCTGATGCACTCGAAAATGTATTAAAAACCATACAAAACTTACGAACGAGAAACGAAACTGTATATTGCATTGTTGGGTGTGGGGGCAATAGAGATGCCGCCAAACGACCCATCATGGCCAATATTGCCTGCCAATATGCTGATAAAGTTATCTTAACTTCTGATAACCCACGAAACGAAGATCCTAACTCAATTTTAGAACAAATGAAAACTGGAATTGAAGGCCAATATTTTAAAAAATACTCCACCATTGCTGATAGGCATGCCGCCATACAACATGCGGTAAATCAGGCTCAAAGTGGCGATATTATCTTAATTGCTGGCAAAGGACACGAAAATTACCAGGAAATAAAAGGCGTTAAACAACATTTTGACGATAGAGAAGAGGTTGAAAATGCTTTTCTAATGGTTAATGGTTAATGGTTAATGGTTAATGGTTAATTGTTAATTTGAATTAGCCATAAATTTAATTAAATTAAATGTAATATTTTTTTAATAAAAATAAAATTGTAATAATCAATAATCAATAATCAATAATCAATAATCAATAATCAATAATCAATAATCAATAATCAATAATCAATAATGGAAATAAACGAAAATGCAAAAGTAAATAGGTTTAAAATGACTATTTTTAGTCAATTTATAATGGTGGTTCAGGCCATGCTAACCGATGACATTATTATAATGATTTTTGGAGAAATAACTGAGGCTTCCAAAAGCGTAGGCGAATTGATGTTTCTGGCCACTACTATATGGTATATGTATAGTTTATTTAAAATGGTCAAAGGTTTTGAATCAAACACTAAAATTGTAAACACAGTATATATTGTATTAATAACTGCATTTGTGATAGGAGCAACTTTGGCAAGCCCTGGAGTGCAAATATTAGACGAATCTGTCAAAAGATTTGTACTTTTTTGTGTGCAATGTAGCTTATATTACAGTTTTTGTACCATGATATATTTTACCATTATCGAAATATTTAGCGAAAACAGCAACATGGAAGAGCGTATGTGGGGTTCTGCAAGTATTTTTTTGATGATTACAATCAGTTTTGCGAGCGTCTACGATATAGTGTGTTTGGTCTACCCCAATGCTACTGGCGTATTGCACGAAATGCGTTTTCATAGCTACATGATGTGTGTATCATACAGTCTCAATGTTGTTGGGGCTTTGGATACTTCATATCCAGATGCCATTCCTATCATCAAAGATGTAAGTGTGATAGAGGCTGTTTGGAGCCATTTATTTGCAGTTTTACTCGTTGGCAGGTTGCTTTCAAAATAGTTTTTATCCTATTTTAACATTATTTAAAATATTATTTAGAAAAAATCTAAAATAGATGTTTTATTAAAAATTGCCTATTTTGCTTTAAATTAAGCTATTTTGGAACTATTTAATCCTATTCTTGCCTTATTTGAAAACCATTTATAAAATAATTTTAAAAAATAATTTATAAATATTTTCGTTAATCAAATTGAAGTATATATTTGCAGTTGTATTATCTATAAAAAATACTATTTATTAACAATTATTTAACATAAGTAACAAATCCCTTTCAATCATAATTATTAACAAAAAATGGAAAATAAAAAAGAAAACAAAGTTGGCTCAATATTTGCTGGTGCAACCATCTTGGTATGTATTATTGTAGCACAAATAATTTATCATTTTATATTAGGAGCAGGCACAAACTTTGAAGGTGGCGATAATGCCAACCATCCATTGCCAGGCAACTACTTAGGTATAGTTTACAAAGGTGGTTTTATAGTTCCATTTTTAATGTCTTTTTTATTGATTGTACTTACTGTTTCTATCGAGCGTTTTCTTACTTTATCTAAAGCCAATGGATCTGGTTCTGTAGAAGGTTTTGTTTCTAAAATCAGAAATCTATTGTCTGCCAACAATGTTGATTCTGCCATTGCAGAGTGTGATAAACAAAAAGGTTCTGTTGGTAATGTAATCAAAGCCACACTTAAAAGCTACAAAGAAATGTCCTCAGCTACAGGCTTAGACAAAGAACAAAAACTTGCTAACATCCAAAAAACTGTGGAAGAAAATACTTCACTTGAGTTGCCTATGTTAGAAAAAAATCTTACTATATTATCTACACTTGCCTCTGTAGCAACGCTTGTAGCACTTTTGGGTACTGTATTGGGTATGATAAAAGCATTTGCTGCCATGTCTTCGGCTGGTGCACCAGATGCCACTGCACTTGCTACTGGTATCTCTGAGGCTCTTATTAATACTGCTATCGGTATTGGAACTTCGGCCATTTCTATTATCATGTACAACTTCTTTACAAGCAAAATAGATACTTTGACATATTCTATTGACGAGGCAGGAATGTCAATATCTCAAACATTTGCAGCAACACAAAAATAGTCGATTTTAAATTTCATGTTTTAAATTTAAAACACTAAAAAAATGCCAAAAGTAAAAGTAAAACGTAAAGGAGTTTCCCTAGATATGACAGCCATGTGTGATGTGGCTTTCTTATTGCTTACTTTCTTTATATTAACCACTAAGTTTAAGCCCAATGAGGCTATGCCAGTGGATACACCTACATCAGTTTCTGATTTGCCGATTCCAGATGCAGATTTGATTACCATTTCTATTGGGAAAGATAATCAAATTTTCTTTGGAGTAGATGCACAGCCAACTAGAGAAGCTATTTTGAAAAAAGTAGCTCAAGAAAAAGGTTTAACTTTAAACGCCAAACAAGTCAAAAACTTTATGTTGATGGATAATTTTGGAGTTTCAATAGCAGCTTTACCAGCATTTCTTAATCTTGAAGGTCCAGAATTATCAGGTTTCAAACAACCAGGTATCCCTTGCGATTCGCTAGTAAACGAACTTTCAGGATGGGTAATGCAAGCACGCTACGCCAATCCTAAATCTAGAATAGCTATCAAAGGCGATAAAGCAACAGATGCAAAAATTGTGAGTAAAGTTATAGCTACTTTGCAAGACCAAAACATCAACAGATTTAATTTGATTACAGGAATGGAAGCCAAACCTATGGCTGCTGGATTGTAATGGTATAATATTATGTCAAACATTTTAAAAAATAAATAGAAATGGCAGAAATTGCAGATGACGGAGGCGGAGGCAAAAAAGGCAAGAAGAAAGGCGGCAAGAAAAACTCCACCAAAGTTGATATGACCCCCATGGTAGATTTGGGATTCCTACTGATTACATTTTTTATGCTTACTACAACCATGAGTAAGCCCAAAACTATGGAATTGAATATGCCCGACAAAACAATTACAGACGAACAACAAGATGTAAAAGCATCTCAAACGATGACTGTAATCATGGGAAAAGACGACCAAATTTATTGGTTTTCGGGTGTTACAGCCAAAGAAGCACAAGAAAAAGACTTGTTACAAAAAACAGACTTTTCAGCCGATGGCATTCGTAAATTAATCCTTGATGAAACCAAAAAAATTGGTTACGACCAAGAAAAAAAGCTATACAAAATCATTATTGTTATAAAAGCAGCCGAAACTGCCAAATATAAAAATATGGTTGATATATTAGATGAAATGCACATTACTGGATCTAAAAGATACGCTATTGTGGGATTAGATGATACAGAAAAAGAATTAATCAAGAAATACGAAGATGGCTGATATTTTAATTAACAAAACCTGGAAATCGATTATTTTTGATAATAGAAATCAATCTTACGGTGCTTATGAATTGCGTACCGAATATGATAGATATATCATTCGAGCGCTTATTATTTCTTGTATAATATTCTCAATATCTATTGCAGCTCCATTAATTATGAGTGTGCTAGACTTAGGAAAAGAAGAGAAAGCCGAAATGGTAGAAATTAATCTTGAATTGCTACCACCACCACCTATGGATCCTAATTTGCCACCACCACCACCGCCTCCAAAAATTGAGGCACCAAAATTGGCGGCAGCTGTCAAATTTATTCCACCAAAAGTAGTAGAAGACGAAAAAGTAACAGAAGAAGATCCACCCACAGTGGACGATATGAAAGACAAGCAAATCTCTACTGAAAACCGTGAAGGCGAAAAAACTACCGTTGAAGAGATTGTAGAAACAGGACCAGCAGTGGTAGAAGAGGTAAAAGATGAAATCTTCTTGGCGGTCGAAGAAATGCCTGAGTTTCCAGATGGTGGCAATGCAACTTTGATGAAATATATAGCAAAAAATATAAAATATCCTGCCAAAGCTATGGAAATGGGTACTACTGGTAGAGTAATTGTATCATTTGTTGTAAATAAAGAAGGTGAAGTTGTAAGTCCAGAAGTTATGAAAGGAATTGGAGATGGTTGTGATGAAGAAGCTATCAGAGTTATAAAATCTCTTCCTAAATGGAAACCAGGTAAGCAAAATGGTAGAGCTGCATCAGTAAAATTTACAGTGCCTATTAACTTTAAATTGGCTCAGTAAGTGCTTATATCCTTTTTGTAGCAATAATGCTACAAAAAGGATTTTTTTTAAATATCTTTCTTTTTTTATATTTTTTAAATTTTCAAAAATCTGATTTTTTTTATTTTTTTTTAAAAAAGTAAGTTTTCATAGAATAAAAATACTTTTTTTGATTTTTTAAAATATTTTTTAATAATTTTAAATTAAAATAGTTTCTTTATAGATTTAAAAGGTATTTATCGTAATAAAATAACAAATTTTTTATATTGGAGTTTATAGTTATATTAGAATTAATACAATTATTTGCTAATTTTAAAATTAGTACTTAAATTAGAATTACAAATGAAAATGAAAATGAAAAAATATATTTTGTTGTTATTTTTTGTTTCTTTACTCAAAATCAATGCCGACTCTAAAGTTATACCCTATACTATGGACGACCGTGATAGGATGATGAGACTTGAAGTAAAATTAGAAGAAGGCTTGAAAACCATTGATGCAAAATTTGATGCAATTAATTCAAAATTTGATGCTGAAAGCAAAAAATCTGATGCTAGATTTGAGGCCTTGCAACGACAAATTGATTTTACTAATAATCTAATTCTTACTCTTATTGCTGGACTTTTGGGCTCTATTATATATATGTGGTGGGACAGAAGGGCAGCAAATGCACCCATTAAAGATGCTGTTGAGTTAGAAGCTAAGAAAAACAAAAACATCGTTCTTGCCTTAAAAGAATATGCCAACATAAATCCAGAATTTAAAAATATTTTTGATAGAGCTGCAATTTTGTAAAATCAATCTATTTGCTATGAAAACTATATTTATTACTTTATCTTTATTTTTTTATTTCAAAATCAATGCCGATTCTAAAGTTATACCCTATACTATGGACGACCGTGATAGGATGATGAGACTTGAGACAAAACTAGAGGAAGGTTTGAAAACTGTTGATGCTAGATTTGATGCCTTGCAACGACAAATTGATTTTACTAATAATCTAATTCTTACTCTTATTGCTGGACTTTTGGGCTCTATTATATATATGTGGTGGGACAGAAGGGCAGCAAATGCACCCATTAAAGATGCTGTTGAGTTAGAAGCTAAGAAAAACAAAAACATCGTTCTTGCCTTAAAAGAATATGCCAACATAAATCCAGAATTTAAAAATATTTTTGATAGAGCTGCAATTTTGTAAAATCAATCTATTTGCTATGAAAACTATATTTATTACTTTATCTTTATTTTTTTATTTCAAAATCAATGCCGATTCTAAAGTTATACCCTATACTATGGACGACCGTGATAGGATGATGAGACTTGAAGCAAAATTAGAAGAAGGCTTCAAAACAATTGATGCAAAATTTGATGCAATTAATTCAAAATTTGATGCTAGATTTGATGCCTTGCAACGACAAATTGATTTTACTAATAATCTTATTCTTACACTTATCGCAGGTCTTTTGGGTTCTATTATATATATGTGGTGGGACAGAAGGGCAGCAAATGCACCCATCAAAGATGCTGTTGAGTTGGAAGCAAAGAAAAACAAAAACATCGTTCTTGCTTTAAAAGAATATGCCAACATAAATCCAGAATTTAAAAATATTTTTGATAGAGCTTCAATTTTATAAATCAATTTATTTGCTATGAAAACTATATTTATTAATTTATCTTTATTTTTTTGTTTCAAAATCAATGCCGACTCTAAAGTTATACCCTACACTATGGACGACCGTGATAGGATGATGAGACTTGAAGCAAAATTAGAAGAAGGCTTGAAAACCATTGATGCAAAGTTTGATGCAATAAATGCAAAATTTGATGCAATAAATTCAAAGTTTGATTCAATTAATTCAAAATTTGATGCTGAAAGCAAAAAAACTGATGCTAGATTTGAGGCCTTGCAACGACAAATTGATTTTACTAATAATCTAATTCTTACACTTATCGCAGGTCTTTTGGGTTCTATTATATATATGTGGTGGGATAGAAGAGCTGCAAATGCACCCATTAAAGATGCTGTTGAGTTGGAAGCTAAGAAAAACAAAAACATCGTTCTGGCTTTAAAAGAATATGCCAACATAAATCCAGAATTTAAAAATATTTTTGATAGAGCTGCAATTTTATAAGTTTATAATCACTTTTGCAGCCTTAAATAGATGTAATAGCTACAATTTTTTTGGTATATTTAACTATAAATTTTACATTTGAACTTTAATTAAAATATCTAAAATATTTTCTTTTTAGATATTGCCAAATCTAGTTTTATTCAATGAAATTATACTCAACCAATAATCCAAATCATATTGTAGATTTACAAGAAGCAGTATTTAAGGGCCTTCCTCCTGACAATGGCCTTTATATGCCTACTGTTATTCCCAAATTGCCATCAGCTTTTTTTGATACTATCGAGAATAAATCTATACAAGAAATAGCTTTTGAGGTTTGCAAGGCCCTATTTGTGGGTTCTATTTCAGATAATGATATTCATACTATTATTCAAAAAGCGATTACATTTACTGCTCCAGCTGTGCATGTAGAAAACAATATTTATTCACTAGAATTGTATCATGGACCTACTTTAGCTTTCAAAGATTTTGGAGCAAGGTTTATGGCACAATTAATGGCATATTTTTTAGGCAAAAAAAATAACAATATCAATATTTTAGTAGCCACCTCTGGTGATACTGGTGGTGCTGTGGCAAGTGGATTTTTTAAAACAGATGGCATCAATGTAACTATTTTGTATCCTAGCGGAAAAGTAAGTGCATCACAAGAAAAACAACTAACAACTCTTGGCCACAATATTACAGCTCTTGAAATTGATGGTACATTTGATGATTGTCAAAAATTGGTTAAAACTGCATTTTTGGACTCAGATTTAACTCAAAAAGTAAATTTATCATCAGCCAATTCTATCAATATTGCAAGACTTATACCTCAATCTTTTTATTATTATGCTTCGTATGCTCAGTTGAAAAAGCTGGGTAAACCAATCGTATATTCAATCCCCAGCGGCAACTTTGGCAATATTTGTGCTGGTATGATTGCACAAAAAATGGGGCTTCCTGTGCATCATTTTGTCGCCTCTGTCAATGCCAATGATACATTTGTGCAATTTCTGAACACTGGCACTTATCTACCAAAACCATCTGTGGCCACCCTTTCAAACGCTATGGATGTGGGCAATCCTAGTAATTTTGTGCGTATCAATGAGTTGTTTAACAAAGAGTTTGGAGTAATAAAAAATCATGTTTCGGGTTATTCTTTTGATGATAAAGTTACACAAAATAGTATCAGAGAAATATATAACAGAACAGGATATATGATGGACCCACATGGGGCTGTTGGGTATTTAGGATTGATGAAATATTTGAATACACAAAAAGAAAATCTTACTGGTGTGTTCTTGCATACTGCCCACCCAGCCAAGTTTGTGGATACTTACGAACCTGATATGAAACCCAAAGTTGAAATTCCAAAAGCATTGTCTGACCTAGAAAATAAACAAAAAGTTTCAATAAAAATGAAAAACGATTTCAATGTTTTTAAATCGTTTTTGTTGCAATAGTTCTAAAAAAGGTAAATAGTTGGATAGATTTAATTCACAAAATTTATCCAACTATAAAATTTCAAAACTATAATCAATTTTGCAAGTTGGCTCAAGTGTTTTGGCTACCGAACAATACTTTGTCATTGATAATTCTATGGCTCTATTTACTTTAGAGCTATCTAAATTATTGCCTTTAAAGATAAATTTGACATGAATGGTTTTAAAAAGCGATGGTTCTACACCTTGTTCTCTATCTCCATCAACTTCCACATCATACGAAAGTACTTCTTGTTGCATTTTTTTGAGAATACTAAGCACATCCATAGAGCTACAGCCACCTAAGGCAGCCAAAAGCAGTTGCATAGGTCTAAGTCCCAAATTTTGACCACCAATAGCTGTCGAACCATCCATTTGCATAGTTATACCCTCTTCGTTGGTAGCTTGCAAATGGACGGCATCGTTTATTCTTTTGATATTTATTTTCATAATCTTACCAAAAGTTAAAGGCTAGTATTCGTCTTCATTAAAAAAGAAATCATCTTTGGTAGGATAATCAGGCCAAATTTCTTCTATGTTTTCAAATGGCTGGCCATCGTCTTCCAATTCTTGTAAATTTTCTACAACTTCCATAGGTGCCCCTGTGCGTACCGCAAAATCAATTAATTCTTCTTTTGTGGCTGGCCAAGGTGCGTCTTCAAGGTAGGATGCTAATTCGAGTGTCCAATACATATAGGTAATTGTTTTGTTAATTTTGGCAAAACTATCATTTTTTTTGTATTATTTACTATTAATATAAAAAAAAATAATTTAAGTAATATAAATGATTTTAAATTATTTGATGAAATATTAAAATAACATTTGAATTGGGTATATTTTTTAAAAAACATTTTTTTAAATAAGTAATTTTGTATATATTTTTAAAAAAAATAAAATGTAATAAATATTGAATATTATTATTTTTATATTTTTTAAATAAATTACATATTTTTCTAATTTCTTAATTTAATTCAAAATAAACATAATTAATTAACATTCTTTTTAATAAATACTTGTTAAAAAAAACTATAATTGTTAATCAATTTGATAAGCAAAACATTTTTTTTGATGTTAAAATATAGCATGAATAAACCCAAATAAATAATATATGAAAATAAATCAAGACGTTGTAGGCAAAGAAATGTTAAATCTTTTCACTTCTATTTCTCCATTAACTGACGAAGCCATAGCAGATATTAGCACCATTTTTGAACTTAAAATTGTAAAAAAAAATACTCTTTTGGCCAAAGAAGGTACAAAAATTAATAAAATGTGGTTTTTATATGAAGGTCTTTTGAGAAGTTTTTTCTTAAAAGATGGGCGAGAATGTACTACATGGATAATGATGGATAAATTTCCATTTACTAATTATAAAAGTTTTATTACTAACGAGCCATCAATCGAAAATATAATTACAGTCGAGGATTGTGTACTTTTAGAAACCACACGAGACAAAGTGCATCAAATGTATGCTAAATATCATTGTGTAGAAACAGTAGGACGCAAAATTGCCGAAATGTATTTTGTAAGGCACGATGCTCATTTACATAGCATGCTTTTTGCCTCTGCCGAAGAACGATATGATGATTTTATTACTAAAATGCCAGATATAATTGATAGAATGAAGTCAAAAGATATTGCCTCTTATTTGGGAATTTCTAAAGAAACATTTAGTAGGATTTATTCAAAAAATAAAAAATAAAAAATAAAAATTTTAGAATTTTAATATCATTTCAGATTCATAAAATAAAACCCCCACCCAAATAGATTTATGAATGATTGATTCAAAATTTTTGAGAGGGGAGTTTTTACAAAATAACATTCTTCTGATATTACAAATTTTGTATGACTATTTCTCCCATTTTTTGGGTAGAACAACGCATATTTTCAGTGGTTGTTTTGTCGGCAATATCAGCAGTTCTGTATCCTTGTTTTAAAGTTTTTTCTACTGCACTAATGATATTTTTAGCTTCATTTTGCAATCCAAAAGATATATCCAACATGAGAGCTACCGACAAAATGGAAGCCAAAGGATTGGCTATGCCTTTGCCAGCTATGTCGTGGGCAGAGCCATGTATAGGTTCGTAAAATCCTACTGAATCGCCAATAGAGGCCGAGGCCAACATACCCATAGAACCTGCTATTTGAGAGGCTTCATCAGTAAGAATATCTCCAAATAAGTTTGCAGTAAGCACTACATCAAATTTCTTTGGGTCTTTGATTAATTGCATGGCTGCGTTGTCGATAAACATGTGTTCGGTGGCTACATCTGGGTATTGTAATGCAATTTTTTGTACTGTTTCTCTCCATAATCTACTCGATTCTAGCACATTAGCTTTATCAACAGAGCATAATTTCTTACTTCTTGTTTGTGCAGCTTTGTATGCTTTATGGGCAATTCGTTCTATTTCGTACGCAGAATATACCATCAAATCAGATGCAGTAAGTCTATCTTCGCTTCTTTTTTTCTCGCCAAAATACACATCTCCAGTAAGTTCTCTAAAAAATAAAATATCGGCTCCTTGTAATATTTCTGGTTTTATACTCGATGCTCCTAATAGCTCATCAAATAGTTTTATAGGTCTAAGATTGGCATATAAGCCTAGTTCTTTTCTTATTTTGAGCAAACCTTGCTCTGGCCTTACTTTTGCAGATGGGTCGTTGTCGTATTTTATATGTCCAATAGCACCAAAAAGGATAGCATCAGTAGTTTTGGCTTTGGCTAAAGTTTCGTCTGGTAGTGGGTTGCCAGTGGCTTCTATGGCCACGTGTCCCATCAGTGCAGTATCAAAATGGAATGTATGATTATATTTTTGAGCTATGGCCTCGAGTACTTTTTTGCCCCAAGTGGTTACTTCTTGGCCTATGCCATCGCCTGGAATGATTAATATGTTTTTGTTCATGTATTATTTTTTTTGTAAAAGTAAAAAAATATGATTTAGTATTGAAACATAAATTTTAAATTTACAAATTAAATTTCCAAAATATGAAAATTCATTATATCCAACACGAAAAATTTGAAGACCTAGGTTGTATTCGTCAGTGGTTGAAATCTAGCAATCACTCTGTAACTCATACCCATATATTTGAAAACGAACCATTCCCTAAGGCTTCAGATATAGATTTTTTAATCGTTATGGGTGGTTCTATGGGGGCCAATGATGATCAAGTTTTCTCGTGGATGGAAGCCGAAAAAGCATTGATTAAACAATGTATTTTGGATAACAAAAAAGTACTTGGTATATGTCTTGGTGCACAAATCATAGCTTCAGTTTTGGGTGCAAAAGTGTATCCCAATACCAAAAAAGAAATTGGTTGGTTTGATATTGATTTAAAAATTAAATCTAAAGAAATACCTGCCTTTGCTAACATACCAAGCAAATTTAAAACAATGCACTGGCATGGCGATACATTTGAGTTGCCAAGGGGTGCTGTACATTTGGCCAGTAGCGAAGCCACTCAAAATCAGGCTTTTAGTTTCAACGATGGATATGTTTTGGGGCTACAATTTCACCCAGAAATGACAGAATTGGCCATCAAAGGTATGTTTGACGAGGTTGGCCAACTACAACAAGATGATTTTGTGCAATCTAATCAGGTTATAGCTTCGCAATATGAATTGTGCCAACAAAACAACGATTGGATGTATCATATATTGTCATCTATGACTTCTTGAAAATGGATTTTGAATTTAAAATTATTGTCAAATAAATTACTTTTATTTGAAACTATTAATTCAATATTTCGTAATAAATAAATAAAAATATATTTTTTAAAATTTTAAAATATAACTATAATATGACTAAAATAATTTATATTGTTTCAATAATTTGTATATTCAATATTACTATTTATTCTCAAAATATTACTATCACAGGTAGCAATACGATGTTTCAATTAGTAAAATCTATAGCCACCAGTTACAGTAGAAGTCAAAATACAATTTTTACTATACACGGAGAGGGTACTGGTGTAGGAATACAAGATTTTATTACTAAAAAAAATAATATTGCTATGCTATCTCGGCAGTTGCACAAAGACGAAATAGAAGCTCTTAAAAAACAAAATATAAATTATGAAATTTATCCATTGGCATTGGATGCACTTTGTATTATTGTCAATTCAAGAAATAGATTAAATTATATTACTTTCGATGATTTAGAAAATGTGTATAATGGAACGATTAAATTTTGGTCTTATTTTGATGATGAAAAAATAGGTATCAAACCTATCATAAGAGATACAAAATCGGGAACGGCCGAATTTTTCAAAGAATCTTTGATGAAGAAAAGTAATATTAGCCCAGGCTGTGCTCAGTTTTCTAACACTTCTTCAATCATATATGCTGTTGGGGCCTCAAACGAGTACATTGGCTATGTAGGCTGTGCTTTTGTAGACGAAAATATTAAAGCACTTGCCCTCAAATCTGGCGATGGCAACGTGATAGAACCTAGCGAAGCCAATATCAAAAGCAGAAAATACCCACTTTATAGAGATTTATACCTGATGTATGACAAAAATAATACTTCAGTTTTGGATTTTATAAATTATTGCAAATCTGAAAGAGGACAAAAGTTAATAGAATCAAATGGATTTTTATTACTCACCAATCCTTAAATATAAGTAATTTTTGTCTTTTTGTAAATATTCTCAATCAGTAAAAATTTTTTCAATATTGCTTGATTTGTTGGAGAAGAATTCCAAGAAAGGCTGAAAGGCTTAATTTCAATATTAGAATAAAAAATATATAAAATAAATTTGTTTTTAAATATAAATACCACAAATTTGTGTATGATTGCAAATGAAACTAAAAAAGAAATTGCAAAGTTACTTATTGATTTTGGAAAACTTATTTTTGGTGGTGTAGTGTTGGCTACAGTACTAAAAATTGATAATTTTCCTAAGATATTAATCGTTGCTTTTGGTTTAGTTTGCACACTTATACTATCTCTAGCAGGTATAATATTATTTGAAAAAGCTAAAAAATAAAAATTATGGAAGCCTTATTGTTGTTTGGAATTATGTCTTTTGTTGGTATTTTAGTCATTTTTTATGAAATATTTTTTGATAAGCCAACGATTGAATCAGTTTCAGTAAAATAAAAATTTATTATCTTTTTTTAAGCTACATACTCTGTCTTTTGTGGTAAGTCATTTCTCAAAAAAAATCAAAATAAAAATATTTGACTAAAAATATATTGTTTTTTTACCATAAATTTCAACAAGGTCTCTGGCAAAAAGAGCACTTCTTACAACTTTATACTTAGCTCACAGAATACAAATTTGTTTGGTGTTTTGTGTGCCTAAAACCACGAAGAAAGAATCCAAATTTATTAATTTGATTCTAAAACTTTTAAAATTTCAGTTGAAGAAAAATCATCACTTAAACCAAATGAAACTTTTACTATTTTACCGTTTCTATCTAATAAAAAATATTTTGGGAATCCGTTAATAGCAAAAAAATCAATATTTTCTTTTTTGGGTAAATGAAAATGCAAGCCTTCAATTTGATTTTTTTCTATTGTTTCCTTCCATTTTATTTCTTGGTCAAAACAATTAAAATATAAATAAGCAATTTGATTTTTTTTGTTTCCGAGTTTTTCTTTTAATTCTTTGACTTTTGGCATTTCGGCCATGCACCCTTTGCACCACGCACCCCAAAAATCAACAAAAACTACTTTGCCTTTGAGTGAGTTTAAAGTAATTGTGTTTCCTTTAATATCTTTGAGATTAAAATCTGGAAATTGGTCATTAATTTGTAATTCATCTATTCTGCTTAGATTGTTTTGATAAGATTTTTCTATAATTTTAAGGTATGAAGAATCTTTAATGTCTTTTTTAGCAAATGAATATAACTTTTCTCTTTCTTTTTTTTGTGTGCTATAAAAAAAGCCTGAATGTACACTATACGCCAACATATATTCGCGAGTTTTATCACTAAACAGCATATCGCTCAAATAATAAGTTGGTAAATTACCAAACGCATATTTTTGATTAATTGTAGCATATTTGTTGTTTAATGAACTTAATGTAAAATCTCTTTTTAAATTAAGATATAGCTGTAAAAAATCCCTATAATATTCATTTGAAAGTAAGGAATCTTGAGAAACAGTAATTGAATCCAAAAACCGATAATATTCAAAATATGGAGATAAACTTACTGGTTCTCCCTTTTTAAAAATGTTATTATAATTGAAATAGCGATATATGATTTTTTGATTGAGTATCAAAAAATACAAAGATGTTTTAGTATATTTATAGAACTCAAGGCTTAAATCTTTTTTGTTGTTTTCAAGATAAGTGTTGTAATAATTTGATAAACTGTCTGTGAATAATGTAAATTCTTGAGCATTAGATTTTTCAGCTTTTGATTGTACCAAAGTTCTATCAATTCCTGAATAAAACAAATGTCCGAATTCTTTAAATTTTTTATGTCTTAAATTATTGTTTCCGCTTCCTTTACCTGAAAAACGAAGTGAAGCAAAAAAATCCTTATTATCAGAAAAAATATTTAAACTATCATTTGGTTCAATATATAAAGGCAAGTATTTGTTACCAACATTTAGAATTACAGACTTGAGTTGATTTATCTCTATCTCAATTTTAAAATTTCCTTTTTTATCAACTGTTGTATAAAAATCAGTATAATTATCATCTTCAATAATATTAGTTAAATAGCTGATTTTTAAACCAGTACAAGTAGTATTTATGATTTTACCAAATATTGTTGCCTTTGAAAATGCAGAAATGGAAAATAAAATGCACAATATTAACTTACAAATCTTTTTATTCGTCTATTCTTATTTTTTTAGCTTACTCAAAATTGATATTTTATCGAAACTTGATAGCAATTTTTTGAATAAATCATAGTACAAACTTACTCCCAATAGCAATGTAGAAAGCCAAATGACACATAAATTAAAATTGAAAGTATCCCATAACTTGCCAAAAAAATGTTTTTTGGGTGCATACAAATGGGTGCGATAATTAAGCGGAAATTCTTGGATGGTAGCATCTAAAAATACTGGGTCTTTTAATTGAACAAATTTTGATTTATATTCTATTATTTTGTTTTTAGATTTTTGATTTTTTACTAAATCGGCCAGAGATTCATTAAAATAGTGTTTTTTTGTGTCATTATACAACGCTACATGCTCTTGGGTATCCATGTATTTGGATACTAATTCGTCTTTTTGACTATTGACTTCGTTGTATTTGTTGCTGTGATAATTTTTCATTACCAAAACACAGTTTTTGAGATATTCTAAAGAGCGAAAATCAAATTTATCGAACGCATTTTTCAAATCTGAAGCATCAAAGGCAAGCGATGGGTTGGCTTTAATTTCAGATAAAAACTCTGCTTTTATTACTTTTTTGCAGTTTTCTATCAAAGGTTGCGTTACCTCTTTGGATTGTGCTGATATAAACAAACTACGTGCTTCATCCAATTTATTATCCAATTTGGGTGCCCAGTATACACTTTTGAAATCATGGAAACTTTCGTTTTTTTCGTACTCATAAAACATTTTTTGGAATTTATTGTCCTTGTATTGTTTTACCGCCAAGGCTTCAAAAGCCCACCTCGAGGCCATCACATCGGCCACTATGGGCACATTATCTCGGTTGGATACAAATTTATTTAATTTATCAAAGCTAAAAATAGCACCACTCAATACCATTTGTGGTATCAATAAAATAGGGATAAGTATATAAATCGTAACAGCAGAGTTGAATGTGTTTGAAATATTAAGACCCATCATATTGGCAGTGCAACTCAACGAAAAAAGCATAACCCAATAACTAAAATTCATATCGCTAATGCCTAGAATTGAATTGCCGATGACAACAAACAGACATGTTTGAATGGCAGAAATGGTAAATAAAATAAAAACTTTAGATGTGATGTAGCCTAGGCGACTGAGGTTCAAGAAAGTCTCTCTTTTCCTGATTTTGGCATCTCTTATTATCTCTTCGGCACTGATAGTGAGCCCCATAAACAAGGCCACAATGATACTCATAAATAGATAGGCAGGGATGTTTTCGTTTGTGCCAAAATAATAAGTGTCGCCCTTGGGGTCGTCTATATATCTAATTATAAAACTTAACAAAAACGCCAAAAGTGGTGCTTCTAGCAAGTTGATGAGCATATACTGGGTATTTCCAATTTTAGAAAGTACATCCCGTTTTGTAAAAACGATAAATTGTTTCAATATATTAGGCACAGAAAGCGACTTGGGTAATGCATCTGAAACTACTTCTATTTTTTCTATTTTTATTTTTTCTGAGAAATAATTATTCCATACTTTGGGAGATATTTTTCTGGTTTCAGTAATATTTCCATACTCATCTACTATTTTGGCGTCTATGGTATTGAAAATTTGTTCTGGGTTTACATTGCCACAACTCAAACATTGGCCTTCTTCGGCATTGATTTGGTTGGTTATTCGTTTGAAATAAGACACAGCTTCTACTGGATTGCCATAATATATTTGGTAGCCGCCCACATCCAAAATGACCACTTTGTCAAACATTTTGTATATATCAGACGAGGGTTGGTGGATGACTACAAATATTAATTTACCTTTTAGAGTAAGTTCTTTCAATAAATCGAGCACATTTTCAGAATCACGAGACGATAAACCAGAGGTGGGTTCGTCCAAAAACATAATGGCTGGTTCTCTGATTAACTCTAGAGCTATGTTGAGGCGTTTTCGTTGGCCGCCACTTATTTTTTTATTTAAAACATTCCCAACTTTTATATCTCTAATCTCAAATAAACCCAAACTTTTGAGGGTTTTGTGCACAGCCTCTGTTAATTGAATTTCGGTATAATCTTTGAAACATAGTTTGGCGTTGAAAAATAAGTTTTGAAACACCGTAAGTTCCTCAAAAAGTATATCATCTTGGGCCACAAAACCAATCACACCTTCTATCTTTTTTTTGTTTTTGACTACATCAATTCCATTGATAGTAATGGTGCCATTGGTTGGTTTTTCGAGGCCTGCTAGCACATTCAAAAGGGTGGTTTTGCCGGCTCCTGAGCCACCCATAATGGCTATCAGATGGCCTGGGCCTTCACTTATTTGTATGTTTCTGAGGCCAATATTGCCGTTGGCAAACTTATATTCTAATTCTTTGGCTTCAAATGATATTTTGGGAATATCCAAAGAAGACAAAAATCTGGTATGCACATCAGAGTAATAAATGGGTTCGCCTTGTGGCAATTTTATAGTGCTACCATAAGCAAATAAACTTACTTGATTTTTGCTTACTGGTTGGCCATTGAGCAATATATTTGTGGTACCCAAATAGCGCATAAAATACATATCTTCTGACAAAATATGAAGTATGCCAATGGTGCTATCTATTTCGTTGGCTATTACTTTGGCACCATTTTCGGTTTTTTGTATGCCGTTGCCTACGAGTAATATATTTGGATTTTCGATTAATAAATTTATGTCTTTTGTACGACAAAATCTTTCTATCTGAGCAAATTCAAATTCTTCGATATTGAATACAGTAGCTACTGTATTGATGATTTCAGAGCGTTGATTGGCTGTGGTTTCTGCTACAGTATCAGTATCTATTAATTCAAATAAGCGAATTAGAACTACAAATTTTTGTTTTTGGGTAAGGGTTTTGTTTATTTTTTTGCAAATAGATAATGTCTTTACAGAATCTTTGACAGAAGTAAGTTTTTTCTTTTTGGTGTCGTCTTCTTGCTCTTGTTCTTTGGTGCCCAAAAAACTTTCATACAAAGCCATGTACGAAGCCACCATTTCGGTATTGAGTTGGGTTTTGAGAAAATTTTCTACAAAAAGTCTTTCTTTTTCGCTTACTCCATCGTCTTGTTTAGTAATAATTGCAAAAAGTTGCATCAACGCCTTTAAAATCTCTTCTGACATATTTTATTTTTTTGTATGTACTTTATAGGTGCAAATTATACATTAAAAGTTAAATTTTTGTATTTTATAACATAAATTTAATTTTATAAATCTAATTTTTATAATTTGTACGATTGATTTTTGAATAAAATCTTAAAAATCAAACTTTTTTAAAATAAACAATAAAATAAATTTAATTTTGTAGTCATGGGATTATTAGATAGAGATGTAGAACATGGAGGTATTTTTATTTCTCAGTTAGACGATTTAATTAATTGGGCTAGGCTGTCATCGCTTTGGCCTATGGGTTTTGGTTTGGCCTGTTGTGCTATCGAAATGATGAGCAGCTATGCCTCTGCGTATGATTTAGATAGATTTGGCGTAATTCCAAGGCCATCGCCACGCCAATCAGATGTGATGTTGGTGGCTGGCACAGTTACTTTCAAAATGGCCGATCGTATCAAAAGGCTTTATGAGCAAATGCCTGAACCCAGGTATGTTATCTCGATGGGTTCTTGCTCTAATTGTGGTGGCCCCTACTGGGAGCATGGCTACCATGTAGTGAAAGGGGTAGATCGTATTATTCCAGTAGATGTGTATGTGCCAGGCTGCCCTCCACGCCCAGAAGCACTCATTGGTGGAATAATAAAATTACAAGAAAAAGTAAGAAAAGAAACTGTTGTAAAAAATAAATTGGCTTTTGAGAAATTTATTTAGATGAGGAATTGAAGTTATAATAACAACCCCATAAGACTTTCAAAGCAACCCTAATAGACATAAAATCTAACCAAAATGCAAACCCAAAAAAATAGCTTATTTTTTTACCACATACACAATGGATTGCTTCGCAATACCAAAAAAGTTTTTTTTTAATACATCAACATTTTTTTTGACATTAAATAGTATCTTAGCATCTCTAAAATATAAAGACAAAAGCGAAGATGGAATTGAAAGTATTGAAACCCAGAAAGGCACTCAACAAAGCCTTTTTAAAATTAAAGCCGAACAGGACCGAAATTGAGGGTTTTAAAACAAATCTTATCCAGTTGCTCGACAGTACAAATGAAACAGAAAGCGAGGAGTTTCACAAAAACCTTGTTATTGACTTTTTAAAGAAAACCTATTACGACCCAAACCATTTTATAAATACCAAAGGTAGAAACGACCTCGTTATTCATAACGGAAATAACGCAAGTAGTTCTGTTGGTGTAATCATTGAAGCAAAAAAGCAGACAAATAAAGCCGAAATGATAACTCTTGATAATATAAATAAAAAAGCACTTCAGGAGCTAGTGCTATATTATTTAAGAGAAAGAATAACACATAAAAATCTTGAAGTAAAACATTTGGTGGCAACCAATATAAATGAATGGTTTATATTTGATGCTATAATATTCGACAGGCTTTTTGCTCAAAACAAAAATTTTGTAAAACAATTTGCCGACTTTGAAAGCGGACGATTGGCTGACACCAAAACTGATTTTTTCTACAAACAAATCGCAGAGCCTTTCATTGCTCAAATATTAGCTCCCCAGCCTTCGGGAGGAGTAGGGGGTGGGCTTGAATTTACCTATTTCGATTTTCGTGATTATCAAAAGCCACTTCGCAACAATGACAAGGCAGACGACCACCAACTCATTGCATTATTCAAACTACTTTCGGCCGAGCATCTCTTAAAACTTCCGTTTACTAACGACAGCAACAGCCTAAACAAAAGTTTTTATAGCGAGTTGCTGCACATTATTGGCCTGACCGAAACCAAAGATGGAAGCAAAAAACTCATTGAAAGGAACATAGAGAGCGAAAGAAATTCAGGTTCTATTCTTGAGAATACCATCATTCAGCTTGATAGCTTAGATAAATTGAACAGACTTGATAAACCAAGTCAATTTGGAAAAACACAACAAGAACGCTTGTTCAATGTTGCCCTAGAACTTTCTATTACTTGGATAAATAGGATTTTGTTTCTCAAATTATTAGAAGCTCAGTTAATTGCTTATCACAAAGGCGACAAATCGTATTCGTTTCTAAACTTAGATAAAATCAAAAATTATGATGACCTAAACAGCTTGTTTTTTCAGGTGTTGGCACGCAAGTACGAAGATAGAAACCAAGATGTAAAAAAGGCGTTTGAAAAAGTGCCACACTTAAATAGTTCGCTTTTTGAGCCAACAGAATTGGAACAAGTTACTTTATTTATCAGCAATCTGAAAGATGATAAAACGATTCCAGTCATTTCAACCACTGTTCTCAAAAACGACCAAGGCAAAAAACAAGCTGGAAATTTAACCACCTTAGCCTATTTATTTGACTTCTTAAACGCTTACGACTTTGCCAGCGAAGGATCAGCAGAAATTCAAGAAGAAAATAAAACTTTGATTAATGCTTCTGTTCTTGGCTTAATCTTTGAGAAAATAAACGGCTACAAAGATGGTTCTTTCTTTACGCCAGGTTTCATCACCATGTATATGTGTCGTGAAACGATACGTAAAGCAGTGGTTCAAAAATTCAACGAAAGCCCCCTAACCCCTGAAGGGGGAATAAGTACTATTGAAGATATTTATGAGTTGATTCCTCAAAAAATATCAAGGAAAAAAGCCAATGAAATTGTCAATTCAATAAAAATTTGCGACCCAGCAGTAGGATCAGGACATTTTTTGGTTTCGGCACTCAACGAAATGATTGCAATAAAAAATGATTTGAAAATACTAGAAGATAAAGAAGGAAAATCTTTAACACGTTACGAAATAACGGTTGATAACGATGAGCTATCAATAACAGACGAAGATGGAGAGCTGTTTGAATACAACCCAACAAACAAAGAAAGCCAACGCATACAAGAAACCATTTTTCAAGAAAAACAAACTATTATAGAAAATTGTCTTTTTGGGGTGGATATAAATCCAAATTCGGTGAAAATTTGTCGTTTACGGTTATGGATTGAACTATTGAAAAGTGCGTATTATAAAAGCCTTCCAACCCCCGAAGGGGGAGCAAAGGCTGCTTCAACTGCTTCTCAAATTCCCCCTTCGGGAGTTAGGGGGCTTGAAACCCTACCAAATATTGACATCAATATAAAATGTGGAAACTCGCTGGTAAGCCGTTTTGCCATGGATGCCGATTTGAGCCAAACCCTCAAAAAAAGCAAATGGACAATCGACAGCTACCGCATAGCCGTAGACACCTATCGAAATGCCCAAAACAAAGAGCAAAAGCGAGAGATGGAAAAGCTGATAAGCAGCATAAAGTCTGATTTTAGAACCGAAATAACAAAAAACGACCCAAAAATAAAACGAAAAGCCATGTTGGGTGGCGAATTGTATAACCTTACTATGCAAATAGGCTTGTTTGACGAAAACGAAACCCAAAAACAAGAACGCCAAATCAAAATAGATAAAATAAGCCAAGATTTAGAAAATTTAGACATTGAAATTGAAGCAGTAAAATCAAACAAGATTTTTGAAAACGCTTTTGAATGGCGTTTTGAGTTCCCTGAAGTACTCAATGATAATGGAGATTTTGTGGGCTTTGATGTAGTGATTGGAAATCCGCCTTATTTTTCAATTTCAAATATAGAAAAATCATATTTAAGCTATTTTGAAGCCACAAACCATAAAACATTTATAAAAAGTACCGATATTTATTGCTTGTTTATCGAACTTTGTAAAAATATTGGTAATAAATTGGGATTTAATCATTTTATTGTTTCCAATAAATGGCTTACTGCAAGTTATGGTGAAAAAACTAGAACTTTTTTGTCTGAACATACTAGCGATATTTTTATAGTTGATTTTAATAAATTCCAAGTCTTTGATGAAGCAGCAGTTGATGCTTGTTTGTTATCATTTTCCAACAAAAACGGCAAACGAACTGACTATTTGGAATTTGATGTAAAAGAAAAGTCAGAAACAGTTATTGATTTTTTAAACAATATTAAATCCTCCACAAAAATTATAAATCTAAATGAAAACTGGAATTTAGGAGGATTTAAGCACCAATCTATCAGAGAAAAAATAGAAAAAAAAGGAAAAATTCTTCAAACTTGGGATGTGAGATTCTATAGAGGTATAACAACTGGTTTCAACGATGCTTTTGTTGTTGAAAAAGAAATAAAAGATAAATTAATAAATGAAAATAAAAAAAATACAGAAATTATAAAACCACTTTTGAGAGGGAGGGATATTAAAAAATATAGGTTCTTACAAAATCAAATGTGGTTGATTTTCACTAAAAGAGGGTTAAATGAACATAAATATAAGACAGTAATTGATTACTTAAATAATTATAAAACTAATCTAACACCAAAATTAAGTGAAGAAAAGATAGGCAGAAAACCAGGAAATTATAAGTGGTTTGAAATACAAGATGTGTCTAATTATTCAAGTGAATTTGAGAAAGAAAAAATAGTATTTTCAAAAGCATCGACAATTAAAGCATTTGCTTATGACAACGAAGGACATTTTGTATTAAACACAAGCTATATTCTTGTTGGCGAAAAGTTAAAATATCTTTTAGCTTTATTAAATTCTAAATTATTTCAATTTGCATTTCTTAAATTTTATCAAAGCGGTGGAATTGATGGAGAAATTACAGTTCAAGCTATTGAACAAGTACCAGTTGTTTATCCTAATTCAAAACAAGAGTCAATTTTGATAAAATTAGTTGATAAAGTATTAATTAAAAAACAAAACCCATCTACAGACACATCAGCCTTGGAAGCCCAAATAGACCAATTAGTTTACCAATTATATGACTTAACAGAAGAAGAAATTAAAATAATAGAATCTACATAAACTTACAAAGGACTGCTCGAAACATGGCTTTTTCACAAAACGGGGCTTTTCTGCATGGCAGACCCATTTGAGAATAATCAAACGTTGATTCACTGCAGCATCATTTTTGAGGTCAGAATCTCAAACTAAGACAAAACTAAAATTTTTTTAATTAAAATTAGTAATATTTATATTTTTTTTAACAATTTTTAATTAAAAAAACTGTACATACCATTTCAAGTCTTCTACTTCTTTTTTCAATTCGTTTTTTGTTTGCATAGGCACTATGGATAAATGGTAAAGCTCGGGAGCATCGTTGAAATCGCACACTGCCCAGCCTTGTTTAGCAAACGATTTGGCTACTTTGGCCAGCATATTATCGCTACCTGCATATTCTATCATGGTATCGGCCATAATATCTACATCAATATGATTTTCGATGATTAATTTACGAAGCGAAAATGATATATCGTCCCACGATGATTTGTTGTCAAAAAGTTGAGCAATATGATTTTTTTCTATTTGAATCAAAAAATCGGCTTCTGTATGCGATTGAGCCGCAATATCATCCACAACTGCTGAGGAAGCTTTGGGAGAAATCAGATGCAACAAACGCTTAATCTTACTTATTCTGTCAGGCATAATTATTTAATTTTAGTTTTTTATTATTTATATCTTCCAAATAGATGGATTTTTACGCCATTCGTTGAGAGATGCAATTTCATCTTTTGAAAATATTTTATTGTATTCACAGTAAGAAATCAAACTTGAATAATCGCACAATGTTTTCAAAATGATATTAGCATTGTCAAAATTTTGAGCTGCAGTTTCAAAATTGTATGTAAAAATGGCCACCATTCCATGTATAACAAATCCTGATTTTTGCATGGCTTCTGCCGCCTTGAGCGAGCTACCACCCGTAGAAATCAGATCTTCTACCAATACAACTTTTTGGCCTGGAGTAATTTTTCCTTCAATTAGATTTTCCATACCATGATTTTTTGGCGTAGGCCTTACATACAAAAAAGGCAGGTTTAGGGCATCGGCCACCAAAGCACCCTGTGGAATCCCAGCAGTAGCCACACCAGCGATGGCCTCTACTTCTGGAAAACTGATTTTAATTTCCTCGACAAGGCAATTTTTTATAAAATTTCTTACTTCTGGGAACGATAATGCAATTCTATTATCACAATAAATAGGCGAGTTCCAACCCGAACTCCACTTAAAAGGTTCGCTTGGTCTTAGTTTGATAGCCTCTATTTCTAAAAGATTTTTTGCTATAGTAGTAGCAATTTCTGCTTTTGTCATTGAAAATTACTTTTTTGCAAATATTAATATTATTGCTTGTCTTACAAAGGTTTGGGAGGTTTATATTTATTTTTTTAAATCTTTTATTTATTTGTTTATGTTTAATCATTTCAAATAATCATACATTTCTAATAATTCCTGTAATTTAAAAAAAATTACTAATATAGCTACTTTGATATACTTTTTAAGTCATTTATAAGTAGCTTATTTACAAAAATCACTTTTAAACCAATTTTTTGACTATATTTATTACATACTAATATGTTATAATACATAGTTAGAATAGTTACATAGTTATTTTTTTTGTGATATATATGTATAAATAGATTGTTGAATTAAGAATATGAATCCTAAAAAGAAAATAATCATTGTAGAAGATGACCCTATTAATATGTTGATTATTTCTGAATTATTAAAAAATGAGTTTCTGCTTTTTCATGCCCTAAATTATGAAGTAGCAAAAGAGTTAATTCAATATATTCAATTTGATGTTTCAATTATAGATTTTCATTTAGGAACTTTTGAAAAATCAGGTATTGAAGTAATAGAAGTGCTAAAAAAATATCAGAAAAAAGATATATGTAATATAGGTATTTCGTCTTCTGTACGCCCCCAAGACAAAGTGGATATGTTAGAAGCGGGTTTTTATAATTTTATGCAAAAGCCATTAGCAAAAGAAAATCTAATTCATGTAATAAATTCATTTTTTGGAGACAATTTTATTATGTCCAAATAGCATGCAATGTATCGGTTTGTAGCTTTTGGTAAACAGAGATTTTCAATTCGAATGTAGATTCCTAAATCAAAACTTTGAGTAAACCAAAAGCCTAGTAAATGTAAAGATCAATAAGGTTGCTCTTTCTAATTTAATTCAATTTAACATCAAATTTTTGCCCAAGTTCAATTAAATCTTTTTCAACGGGTGGTAGTAAATAAATACCGTTTTTTAGTCTGTTGATAGATTCAATTCTTTCGTAGTCGCCAGGAATTTGTACATGATGGCCGTCTATTGCTTTTGCATTTCTAAAAGTAGAAATCCAATTATCAATATGATGTTTAAATTCGTTAGCTGGTCTGAAAGCATCTATACGCATAGCACCAAAAAAATGACCAATTCCTTGCCCTACTGGATTGTCAGAAACTGGCAAAAAACTTACGAATGGAGGCACCCAAGGGCCATAATTGGCACCAGAAAGTACTGCCGAAAAAATATCTACTATTGCTCCTAAACAATAACCTTTGTGGCTTCCATGATCACGGTCGCCCCCTAGAGGTAGCAAAGCTCCACCTTCTTTGAGTTCGTGTGGATTGGGGGTTTGAGCACCATTTTTATCTTGAATCCAGCCCATAGGAGCTTCTGTTCCTTTGCGTTGTAATATTTCTAATTTTCCATTTGCGGCAGTTGTAGTAGCAAAATCGGCCACAAAAGGAGGCTCTTTATGGGCAGGGATAGCAACAGCTATAGGATTTGTGCCAAGCATTCTGTCAAGCGAAAATGTAGGTGCCACTAATGGGCTAGCATTGGTCATGCTTATGCCTATCATGTCGTGTTCTAGGGCCATCATGGCATGATAGCCAGCTATGCCATAGTGATTGGAGTTTTTTACACTTACCCATCCAGTACCCACATTTTTGGCTTTTTCTATCGCTATTTTCATGGCCTGAGGGGCTACTACCAATCCTAACCCTGCATCGCCATCGACTACAGCTGTGCTTGGGGTTTGATGCACAATATGCACATTTGGGGTAGCATTTATGCGTTTTGATTCCCATAAACGCACATAACCCGACAAACGAGCCACGCCATGCGAATCGACACCACGCAAATCGGCCGATAACAAAACCTCAGCACCACTTTTGGCTTCGGCTGCTGAGCAACCCATTTTTACAAATATTTTTTCAGTAAATTCTTTTAAACTTTCGTAAGAATACATATAAATCTTATTGAATAATTATTTATGGTTCAAATATACATTTTATTTAAACAAAATTATAAATCATTTATTAAATAGTTGGTTTGTTTTTTTTTGCAACTAAAAATTTTATTACGGTTTTGTCTTAATAAACAAATAAATTATTATTTTCTTACTGATATGGGTTAGAATAAGAGCTAACTAAGTGATTTTATTAATAAATATAAAGACTATTAATTATTTATAAGTTTCAATATTTTAACCCTTTTTAGAAGTCAGAAAAGGGCATATTCAAAAAAATATAAATAAATATTTGCTAGAATCTATTTAAGACTTGTTTAGCAATGTTGTTTACTTAATCTTTTTTTTGCCTTTATTTTATTCTATCTCCAAAGGAGAAAGATAATTTGATTCTTAATTAACCAACATTGATTTAATTAGTATTAAATTTTAAATTACTCCATCAATTTTTCACAGGCTCTTCTTTGGGTTTTCGGCAATCAAAGTTCAAAATAGTGTTTAATCTGATACAATTTATTTGTTCGTAAGTTTCGGGGGTGGCACGTTGTACAAAATTATACTGATAGCCAATAGTAGCCGAGATAACTTTACTAAAAGGATACCCAAAACCAATCAACAATCGATTTTGATCAAAGAAATTATTGGTAATATTTTTTCCAAAATTAAAAAATATTTCGTCCTGAATAATTAAAAACGGAATTTTGGGTGCCATTTTTGGGCCACTAAGTGGAATCGAAATATTGATTTGATAGCCAAATCTATAATTAAATATAAATTTATCCAACTTGGGTTGATGTCTCCACCTTTGTTCAAACCTATACCTATGTCGTAATTGCAGTCTTCCAAAGGATTGAGGAGTAACAAAAAATTGATATGCTCTATGTTCAATATTGCCATCTGTCGTAAAAAAAGCATACCCAGCAGTCAAAGAATTTTGACCAAAATGCCTTACAAGACCAATCCTAGAAAGGTTTTGAAAATGTTTTTGTACAAAATTTTCTTCTCTTCTAAAACCACCATCGGCCGCTACACTCCATTTGTCATGCAAACGAACATTGGCAAATACCTGAAACCAAGTTTCTGTTTGGCTTTCGATAGTTTGTGAAACAACAATTTGTATCGAGATAACAATAAGTAGGAATAATTTTCTTAACATTTTTAAATAGTTATTTTGAATATAAATACAAATAAACAAAATAATATTCTAAAATAAAAAAATAAACATAAAAATATAGAATAATATTCTTAAAAATCCTAAAATTCAGAATATTATTTTTTTGTCTTCTTAAAATAGTTTTTTAATCAATAATCAATAATCAAATGCCTCACCCCCTGCCCCCTCATCCCAAAGGGAGGGGAAAATAGGATTTTTTTAAAAGCCCCCAAACCCCCGAAGGGAAAATTGCGATAAAAGCAATTTTAAAGCTACAAATACACGAATTTTAATCAATAATCAATAATCATAACTATCTTTTGTTAGCCAACGGGAATTTCATTCTATATTCAGCATCAGTTTTTCCTCTACTAATGTTTGATAATTTTCCTTTGAGTAATTGTTTTTTTAGGGCCGAAAGGTGATCGATAAACAAAATTCCTTCTAGGTGATCGTATTCATGTTGAATAATTCGAGCTGCTACGCCATCGTAAGTTTCGGTAT
This sequence comes from Cytophagales bacterium, assembly GCA_013297755.1. GTDB lineage: Bacteria > Bacteroidota > Bacteroidia > Cytophagales > UBA9547 > REAG01. The sequence goes on along the minus strand of JAAFIH010000001.1, from coordinate 16,972 downwards.
GTTCTTCAAAATTTTCATCCAAATATTTGATTTTGAGTTGTGGAAGCCTCATGACATCTTCTCTAATATCTGGAATACTCAAACAGCCTTCGTTGTAAACCCACTCCTGGCCAGACTCTTCGATGATTTCTGGATTGATAAATACTTTTTTAAATCCAGCATCTTTTAATGATTCTATGGGAGAGCCATCTGTAATAAATAATCGTATATTCTTACCTATTTGTGGAGCAGCCAAACCAACACCATGGGCTTCGTACATGGTTTCATACATATCTGAAATCAATTTTTTTATTTCTGGATAGCCAGCATCAATCGTTGTAGACACTTTTTTTAAAACTGTATCGCCATAGGCTACAATAGGAAGAATCATGTTATATTAATTTATTCGGTTTTTTAAATCAGAGATTTTTGAATTGTTTAATCAGTTTGTGCTTTTCGTTTTCCCAACACAAAATATTTTTTGCTAAAATACAATTTTGTTTCCAATTATTGATTTTTTTTACATCAAAAATTATATTATTTATGGCATCAGCAATTTGTTTGGCATTTTGCCAATCTATACATAAACCAACTTCAAATTGAGTAATAATTTTATCTATTTCAATCAATTTTGATGCCAAAACAGGCACTTCTGCATGTATGTAATCAACCACTTTGTTGGGCGAAGCATAAGTATAATTGATATTGGTTGGTTTTTCTAGCGAAATGCCTAGAGTGGCTAGAGCAGTAAATTGAGGCAAATATTGAAAAGGAATATTACCAGTAAAATACACTTTATTGGTAATATTTGATGTTTTGTTTTTTAATTTTTCTAACACATCTCCATCTCCTATAATGACTAACTTGGCATTGTCAATCCATGTCATAGCTTCTATTACTTCTTCTAATCCACGATCTTTGTTTACAGCACCTTGATACAATATGATGGGTAAATTTATAGACCTAATCGTTTGATAATGAGCATAATAAGGACTTTTTTCTGGGTCTAGTATTGATTTATTTAGAAAAGGTAAATTTCTGATAATAGTAATATTGTTGCCATATTCGGTTGTGTATATCTTTGCAATAGATTCATTAACAGTATAGATGATTGGTAATTTTGGGAAAATATAATCTTCAATTTTTTTCCATATTGCTCTTACTTTTGGTCTTTGCAATAGTTCGGGTACTCCTGTATAATATTCGTGGGTATCATACACAATACTTGTATTTTTGATTTTAGAAATGATATAATTTGGCAATAAAGTATCTAAATCGTTGCTCAAAACTATATCTGATTTGTGTAATAATAGGTAAAAAAATAAAATTATTTGATAATTAATATAAAATAAAAATGATTTATCAAACAAAAGATTGAATCTTACTGTTTTGTAATCTCTAATATCTAATTTTTGGCTGTTTTTTTTTTTTCTACCTACCAATGTTATGTCAAAGCCGACTTCGTGCAAAGTTTGTGCTACTTTGTGAACTCTTTGGTCAGACACAAGATCTGATGTTACAGAAATGATAATTTTTTTTTGCATATTTTTGAAAAAAACTTAAAATATGGTTTAAAAAATGCACATTGAGTATATACTGATATTAATCAACTTTGAGTTAATCAAAATAAGAAGAGAGGAAGGGATTCGAACCCTCGATGCCATTGCTGACATACACACTTTCCAGGCGTGCTCTTTCGACCACTCAGACACCTCTCTTTGTAATAGACACTTCTAAAAACCTTTTATTAGATTTTAAAAATTGATCTAAGTCTTCTATAAATCTCTAAACTAAGATTTATAGAAGACTTAGATAATCTTGAAAACAATAGAATGAAATCTATTATCGATTATTTTTTTAAATAAAAAACCGCATTTAATGTAAATAAATGCGGTTTTTGTGTAGAGAGGGAGGGATTCGAACCCCCGGACCTATGACAGTCAACAGTTTTCAAGACTGCCGCAATCGACCACTCTGCCACCTCTCTATGAGATATTTTTTTTGGTCTAACTATCCGTTTTTCAAACGGAGTGCAAATATAGAAAACTATTTTTAAACACAAAATTTTATTTTATTTTTTATTCATTTGGGTAGTATCTTTTTTAATTTCTTTTTTAAAATCATAGATAGGTTTGCCTTTTTCGTTGTATTCTCTTATTGTAAATGGGGTAAAATTTTGGTATGGATCTTTCTCTTTTACGTACTGGGTTTCACGTTTTTTCTTTTTATTTGGATGATACTCTGTCCACACACCTACTTTTATGCCATCTTTGTAAGTGCCTGATATTATTAAAGTTCCATCCTCGAGGTAGTAAGAATATTCTCCTTCCATTTTTCCTAATTGGTAAGGAATTACTTCTTTTATTTTCTTTTTATCTTCATCATAATAGGTTATTTCTGCATCTGTGGCATAGCCTTTGTAATATCTTTTTTTATCCAAAAGAATATAATTTTTATCATACTTGTTCCATCTACCATGTTTTGTACCTACATAGTAAATACCTTCTTCCATAATTTTTTTACCAATTTTTTTCAGATAAGGTCCATGCAAAGGTTTTAAGTATTTTTTGTCAAATTTCGTAATATCGCCAGTAACAATTACTCTTTTCTTACTATAATACCAATATATGTCTTTGATAAGTGGGTCGGGTTCAAGGTATTTTTTTAGTACAAAAAATATTTCGTACTCTCGGTTTTTGGGGTCTTTACCTTTGCGAGTAAATCTGCGCATGGTTTTAAGATTATAAAATGTTTTTGCTCCAATTTTTTTCTTTTTCTCCTCTTCTTTTTTTAAATCTTGTTTTTTGGTAAGTGCCAAACTTGGTTTATAGGATGTATCTACAGCTTTGTTTTCGCCAATAATTTCAGAATTTATTTTACTTATCAACTCTCGCAATGATGTTTTTTTGCGTGTAACGCACGAGTGATTAAGAAATAAAGTAAAAATTAAAATTAATAAGAGTAATTTTTTTGAGTTGCTAAAATTCATACATGATTTTATTATACATACATACTTAAAGTTGAGTTTTTTTATTTAATGGATTTTTTTTAACCAATTATTTTTTTAAAAATTATCACTTTGGAGCAATCCACGTCTTTTCTCAAAACAATAGTTTTGCTGAAAAACATATTACATCAACCCAAATGTGATTTTTGAAATTATATTAAGTTTATAACGTGTAAATATTTTTCAAAATTATAAAAAATGGCTTTGAATTTTAATAATAATATGTTTTTTTTAAAAACATAACATTCCAGATTTAGAATCAAAGGCTTAATTTGACTCTAGCTCCAATAAATTCTATTTTTGGTGTAAAATTCCATAAGGCAAAAGGGCTTTTTCAACGGAGGAATAACTATATGTGCTATTTCCTACATATAATTATAATCTAAATATATTCAGTTTGGGGACTTGAAAAAGTAAAGTTACGATTGTAGATTTGAAGAAAATCAATATTTTAATTTTTATAATTATAGAACAATCTATAAAATAGTGCCAATATGGATGTCAATTACGAAAAAACTAATTATATCAAACCTTAAAGGTTTGCTCTTCTCCACCTTTTGCATTTGGTTTAGAGTTATGAAATTGTCAGCTAAAATTAAAATAATTACCAAAATTGTTTGTAAATTTGTGCAACTAATTTGATATGAAAGCGAAGTACATCAACATTTTTACTGATTTTGGATTTAAAAAAATATTTGGCGAAGAGGCGAGTAAGCCTTTGTTGATGGATTTTTTGCAAAGTTTGCTGCCTGAAGCTCAAATTACAGATATTTTATTTAAAGATAAAGAAAAATTAGGCAAAACAGTAGAAGACCGCAAAGCAATTTTTGATATATACTGTGAAAATACTGCTGGAGAGCGAATTATCATTGAGTTACAAAAAGCAAAACAAAATTATTTTAAAGACCGCACAGTTTTTTACAGCACTTTTCCTATTCAAGAACAATCAGAAACTGGCGATTGGAATTACGAACTAAAAGCGGTGTATTGCATTGGTATCTTGGATTTTGCATTTGAAGAGAACCTAAAAGAGGGCAAAAAAGAAGTTGTGCATACCGTAAATCTTAAAGACCAAAACAACAAAATATTTTATGATAAGCTTACTTTTATATACCTCGAAATGCCTCATTTCGACAAAAAAGAACATGAATTAGAAACCCGTTTAGACAAATGGCTTTATTTTATCAAACATCTCGAGGATTTTCAGTCAATACCAGTCATTTTCAAAGATTCCGTTTTTATAAAAGCATTTGAAAAAGCAGAAATAGCCAATTATTCTGAAGCAGAGCGTAATAATTACCAAGAAAGCCTCAAAATATATAGAGATTTGAAAAACACGATTGATACCTCCTATGACGAAGGTAGACTGGAAGAAAAATTTGAAGTTGCTAAGAATGCAAGTAAAATTGGGTTAGCTACCGAAGTTATTATGCAACTAACTGGTTTAACAAAAGAACAAATAGAAAAATTGTAAAAAATACTAAAATGATAGATGATTTTTTTGCAAAAGCGTTTATACAAGCTGATATTTCAAATTTAGGACAAAGTGAAAAACATGCTTATGAACTTAGTTTAAAAGCTCATTGAGATTATAAAAATACCTTAGATTACTGATTTGAACAAGGAAAAATGGAAAGAAATTTAGAAGTTGCAAAAAATCTAAGAAAACTTGGTATATCAATCGATATTATTTTGCAAGCTACTGGGCTGACAAAAGAACAAATTGAAAAATTGTAACAAAAACGCTGACAGGGTTTTGAACCCTGTCAGCGTAAAAAAACCAAACCTATAAGGTTTGTGAAACCTTATAGGTTTACATTTCGATAATAATAAACCGTTTCGAGGGGTTTCAACCGCTCCAATTGTTCCAGCTACTCTCGAAAAGTTTTTTTTACTTTTCGAGCGGTTTTATATCCGAATTACAGCTTTTTATTACTAATTCAAACTTTTTTAAGAAAATTATTAAATTTTTATTCGTTTTTACTTCAATTTCGATGTTTTTTAAAAATATCCCCCAAATAGGGGATTGACTTTTAATTTTTTATTTATTTTATTGCAAAAATTACAAAATTTTGAATCTAGTATCATAAAATTTATTAAAACACTTACTTTTGTCATTCAAAGCCCTTATTATCATTTAAACTACAAAAAAAAATTTCAACTACTATGAAAAATCTACTAAAAACCAATAAAATGAACACTACCACTTCTTTCAAACCTATAAGGTTTGAGAAACCTTATAGGTTTACATTTCTCTTTCTTTTGCTTTCGGTTTGGAGCTGGGGGCAGCACAAACTTTTATTTGAGTTTGGAAATTCACTTGAAACAAGTAGAATCGAAAATTTGAGCGGCTGCTCCGCAATGGACGTAAGTCCAGTAAACGGGAATATTTACATTGGAGGAAATAATGGAATTTCAATATTTAATTCTTCAAATCAATTTGTAAGCAAATTTGGAGGATATGGTACGGGAACTGGTTTTTTTTTGGCAATAAATGCAATTCATGTTAGTTATACTGGTGATGTATATGTGTCCGATAATAATAGAATGCAAGTATTCGATGCTAACGGAAATTTTATTCGTGCCTTTGGCAGCTCTGGAACTGGTAACGGGCAGTTTGATACGCCTAAAGGAATAAATGTAGATCAATTGGGCAATATTTGGGTGGCTGATTCCAAGAACCATAGGATACAAAAATTCAATAACTTAGGTGTTTATCAATCTCAATTTGGTGTATCTGGAACTGGAAATGGGCAATTTAATGAACCTACTTCACTATTTGTTCTCACATCAACAGGCAGAATTTATGTAAGTGATTCAAAAAATAATAGAATACAAACTTTTAATTTAAGTGGCGTATATCAATCTCAATTTGGTACATTTGGTGGTGGTGATGGTCAATTCCAAAATATTTTAAAGATTGATATATTCAATAATAAAATCTATGCAATTGATGGAGATAATTATAATGTAGGAAGTAGAATACAAGTTTTTTCCACTACGGGTACTTTTTTAACTAAAATTGATGGACAAACTGGTCAGCAATATTACAATTCGGTAGGATACCTAAATGACTTTGCAGTACAAAATAATATTTACACTTTAAAAGGCGGGCCTAATCCTTCTCAAATTTATGTGCTCTCTATTAATGGAGATTATCTATCAACTATTTCAAACAAAAACCAAGATGGATTAAGTGCAAATGGTTTTAGTATAGTAAGTTATGATAATGTAGGAAATGTGTATGCAGCAGGAGAAAATAGTGGTGATTTTGATATTCGAGTGTTTAGCTCAAACGGTAGTTTTTTACGAAAATTTGGAGGATTTGGGAATGGCAATGGACAATTTAGAGAAATTAAAGACATCGCTGTAGATAATTCAGGAAATATTTATGTTTTGGATGCCACAAGAAACGATATTCAAGTTTTTGATTCTAATGGAAATTTTATTAGAAAATTCGGTGATGCAATAATATTAGTACTTCCTCAAACTATAAAAATCAATACCAATGGCAATATTTTGGTTTCTGGTCCAAACCAAATAAAAGAATTTACTCCATTAGGAGTAGAAATACGAACAGTTGTCGAAGCTGGTGCGACAATAGGAGGAGTAAATTTGAAATTGATTGGCCCCTTATCGGTCGATAATTCTGGAAATATTTACTTTTATACAGAAGATGGAGCAAACTCATTTGCTAAAATTTTTAAAATCGACAATGTCGGCAATTACATTTCGCATTTTGGAAACTATGGCACAAATACAGGGCAAATGTTTGATTCATACCTATCTTCTGATTTGGAAGTAGGAACAGATGGCAAAATTTATTTATATGAGCGTGGTTATAACTTTGGTACTAATAGAATTCAAGTGTTTAATAATTCGGGTACGTACCTATATAAATTACGAGAAAATAATAGCTATTCCTATGATTTTTTTTGGTCTAGCTATCCACGATTTGCAATTAACTCAAATTCTGAAACAATACTAGCAAATGGCGATTTATACAAATTTGCCCCCAATGGAACTTTTACAGGATTCTTTGGCAACTACGATCCATATACTAATATACAACTTGGGAGGTGTTTTGGAGGTATAATTTCAACTACTAGCGATATAGTTCTGCCAAGCAACAATAGAATATTTATATTTTCTAAAAATGGCGTTTTCAAAAGGCAAATAGCATCTTTGGATGGCTATTTAGTAAAATCTTTTGGAAATTTCATTTATAATTTGGCAGAGACATTGACAAAATACGACACAAATGGGGTTATTCTTAATCGTTTTAAACTATCAACTGGAGGTAATGGATATATTCAAGACTTCGATATAGATGCAAATGAAAATGTGCATGTTATTTTTATTGATAATAGCAGCAATAAAAGCTATCAATGTTATAATAATGCTGGCTCCTTATTAAATAGTTTCAACTTCAACTTAGGTCCAAACACTAATGGTCAATTCCAATCACCAAGTCTAATTGCATACCTAAATAACAAATTATACATAGGAGATGCAAATAACTCAGGCTATAGCATACAGGTATTAAACACCGTTGGTGGATTTTTGTACAAATTTCAAGAAACTTTTTCCGGTAGCAATTTTCTTCAACAACCTACCGGTTTGTACAAATCTTCTAATAATGAAATTATTATTACAGATAATCCTGGTATTGGAATATGGAAATATAATGAATTTGGAGTAGCTCAAGCTGTAATCAATGCCCAAAATGCGAATCTGGATATATTTAATTTTAGTCCTTATTACTCTGCCATAAATCCTCAGGGGCAAATAATAACGCATGATACATGGTCGAATAAAGCTATAAAGGTATTTAGTTCGGTTGCTTCTTCAAATCCAATTTTTAAGAATTTAAACACAATAGTTGGTTTCAGTTCTATTAATAATTTTTTCCAACCTACTTTGATAAATACTACATCAGCTGGCATTACGATTACGATTCAAAACAGCACTAGTGCAGGAACATCTCTAACTTTGGGAGGTTTAAGTCTAGGAAAAGATAGAAATGAATTTTCTGTAAATACTACTGGAATGCTTAGTGTGGTAAGTATAGGAGGCACTACTTCGTTTTCGATTATATTTAAACCTACAGCCACTGGCATACGAAATTTAGATATTTCACTTAATACAAATGCTAGTTTTAGAAATCCGTATGTTTTTACATTTTTGGGGAGCGGAACGGGTTCAAATCTCCCCCAATCCATCACAGGCTTCACATCCATCCCCACCCAATCCGCATCGACCAATTTTTATACCATATTAGGTGTAAATGGAGGTCTTTCTGGCAATGCGGTTACGTTTACGAGTAGCAACTTGGCAGTGGCTACTATTAGTGGCAATGTGGTCAATATTTTGAGTGCAGGAGTAACTACCATTACAGCCAATCAAGCGGGTAATGCCAGTTATCAAGCAGCCACGCCTTTGAGTCAAATATTGAATGTTACTTGCCCTGCTGTAAGTTTATCACCGACCTCATTTTCATCTTTTACATTTAGGCTATCAGATCTTGCATCTCAATCTATTTCTATCACAAGTATGACAGGTTTACCTAGTGCTTTTACGATTTTAGGCACTAATAATTTGCCATTAGGAGTTACATTTAATACTACTTCAGGTTTATTGTTCGGGACAGTCTCAGGTCAAAATGCAAATACTACTACAACCATTTTAGGTTTAAGTAAAGGTTGTTTAGCTAGTAGAATCTATGTTACCACAGTTGATTGTAACTTGGCTGTTGGTCCCACTCTATTTACACTTTTAGGGATTATAAATAGTTTTTATACAACGCCATTTTCAGTATCAGGTTTAACATATCAAATTACACCACAATTTTGGGATATTCAAACTGGAAGTCTACCCCTAGGAATATTTATAAACTCTTTAACAGGTGTGGTTGCTGGTATTCCTACTACTACAGGTACTGGCTCTTTTCGAGTTCGGGCAAATTTTCCAAATTCAAGTTGTGCCGCAAATAGAGTTTACGGTTATTCAGTTTCAAATGCAATAATTCAAGTCACATCATCTGGGCTTAATGCTACTTTTAACCCTATTATTTCTTCTTTTGGCTCAACAACAATTACAAGTTCTTTTGCACCTGCAAATGCAAATACAAATACTACAGTAACATCATGGAACACTACCCTCAATGGTATTGCTAGTTTCAATACCGTTACTGGTGTTCTTACAGCAAATCAATTTGGCAATGGCGTAGTGCGTTTGCAAAGCGTTTATGGAACTATAACTTCCAATATTATCAATGTAACCATTACTAACAACGACAATGCTTTTGTTACCGAATGGAATTTAGCTGTTTCAGGCTCAGGTGCAAATCAGCTTACTTTTACTGCTGGTCCAAGCGGCACTGTAAATTATCAATGGACTACTATTCCTATCACTACTGTTTCAGGTTCGGGTTCTTTTACTGCGCCAACTGCATCATTAACTGGCCTTCCTACTGGTGAACGTATTCGATTAAGTTTAAATAGTACAAATTTTAACCGATTCGCAGTTAATAGTTCAGATGCTAACCGATTAACCAATGTAGCGCAATGGGGAAATGTAACTTGGACAGGAACCATGGCAAGTGCTTTTGAAGGATGTGGTAATTTAAAAATAGCTGCAACTGATATTCCAAATTGGGCTGGTGTTAATAATATGGCAAATATGTTTCGCAATTGTGCTGTTTTAACTATTCCTTCTAATATCAATAATTGGAATACAAGTGCTGTCACAACCATGACAAGATTGTTTGAAGGAGCTGCTGCATTTAATCAACCCATTGGAGGATGGAATACAAGTGCAGTTACTAATATGAGTTCAATGTTTAATGATGCTACTGCATTTAATCAATCCATTGGAGGTTGGAATGTAAGTGCAGTTACTAATTTGAATTTAATGTTTGGAAATGCAAGTGCATTTAATCAACCTATAGGAAATTGGGTTACCAATGCAGTAACCGACATGGGTCAAATGTTTCGAAATGCTACTTCATTTAATCAACCTATTGGTAGCTGGAATACAAGTGCAGTAACTAGTATGAATTATATGTTTTTTGATGCAACTGCATTTAATCAATCTATTGGAGGTTGGAATGTAAGTGCAGTTACTAATATGAATTTAATGTTTGGATATGCTGCTTCATTTAATCAATCTATTGATGGCTGGAATATAAGTGCTGTTAATAATATGAATTCAATGTTTTCAAATGCAACTTCATTTGATAAATCAATAGGTGCTTGGGGTACAAAACTAAATTCAAGTGTAACTTTAGGTAATTTGCTTGACAACTCAGGATTGTCAATAGCAAACTATGAAGCTACTTTGCAAGGTTTTAGTGCCACTACCATTACGGGTAAAACTTTAGGAGCGGCTGGACGTCAATATTGCTCACCTTCTGTTGCAAGAAATTTCTTAACTAATAATAGAAGCTGGACTATCACAGGAGATGCTTCAGTAGCAGGCGTAGCCATTGTAACCCAACCACAAAGTCAAAATACTTGTACAGGAAGCAATGTAGGTTTTTCGGTATCGGCTACTGGGGCAAACCTGACCTATTTATGGAACAATTTGGCTACAACTCGAACCATAACTTCAAATGTAGTTGGAAACTATACCGTTACTGTTTCGGGAACTTGCGGTGCTTTAGTATCAAATTCAGTAAGTTTAAATTCAATTGCTGGAGTAGCTATTGTAACTCAACCTGTTTCACAAAGCACTTGTTTAGGAAGCAATATAGGTTTTTCGGTATCGGCTACTGGGGCTGGTTTAACTTATTTATGGAATAATTCTTCCATAACAAGCACCATAACTTCAAATATAGTTGGAAATTATACTGTTACTGTTTCGGGTACTTGCGGTGCTTTAGTATCAAATACAGTAAGTTTAAATTCAATTGTTGGAGTAGCTATTGTAACTCAACCACAAAACACCACCATTTTAGCAGGAAATTTTGCAAACTTAGGGGTAACCGCACTTGGCACAAATTTAACCTACTTATGGAATTCAGGGCAAACTACCTCTAGTATTTCTACCTCTGTTGCAGGCATTTATACAGTTACCGTTTTTGGTACATGTGGCAATAGTGTTTCTATTGCTGTTACAATTACAACCATTTTGGGTGCAATGCCCGTTACCTCCGCCACCGTTTCAGGTCCCAATACTATTTCAGTAGCTGATGGCTCCATCACACTTACCTCAGCTTTTTCTCCTGCCAATGCCAATACAAATACCCTCATAGGTTGGAATACAAACCCCACTTCGGTAGCAACCATAAACGGTGCAGGTGTACTAACAGCCCTTACCGATGGCATAGTAACCGTAAGTGGTTGTTACAATACTGTTTGTGGGTTTAATGTAATTACAGTCTCTGGTCAGTGCATTCCAGTTTCAATTACTACACAACCCATTTCTCAAACTGTATGTGAAGGTAGCCTTGCAGCACTTTCAGTTTCAGCCATAGGTTCAAGTTTGAGTTATCTTTGGAGCAATGGAGCGACAACCAATAGCATAAATACATCATTAGCAGGCAATTACCAAGTTACAGTTGCTGGTTTATGTGGTGTGGCAGTTTCAAATACAGCAACTATATCCACCATTTCAGGAACAAGCATTACAGGTATAAGTCAAAGCCAAACCATTTGTGGACCAAGTGCCGCTTTATCAGTTGCTGGTGTTGGGCAAAACGTAACTTACTTATGGAGCAATGGCAATACTACAAGTAATATTGTAGCAAATGTTTCTGGCAATTATCAAGTTACAGTTTCGGGTACTTGTGGTGTTGTGGTAAGCAATCCTATTGCTATAACTCTTCAAAATCAAACACAAATAGTTTCCCACCCCATTTCTCAAACTGTATGTGAAGGTAGCTTTGCAGCACTTTCAGTTTCAGCCACAGGTTCAAGTTTGAGTTATCTTTGGAGCAATGGAGCGACAACCAATAGCATAAATACATCATTAGCAGGCAATTACCAAGTTACAGTTGCTGGAACTTGTAGTTTGGCAGTTTCAAATGTAGCAACTATATCCACCATTTCAGGTACAAGCATTACGGGAATTAGCTCAAGCCAAACCATTTGTGGTACAAGTGCAGCTTTATCAGTTACTGCCATTGGCGAAAATCTACAATATCGTTGGAGCAATGGCAACACTACAAGTAATATTATAGCAAATGTTTCTGGTAATTATCAAGTTACAGTTTCGGGTACTTGTGGGGTTGTGGTAAGCAATACTATTGCTATAACTCTTCAAAATCAAACCCTAATTACTTCTCACCCCATTTCTCAAACTGTATGTGAAGGTAGCCTTGCTACACTTTCTGTTTCAGCCACAGACTCAAATTTAAGTTATTTATGGAGCAATGGTGCAACTACAAATAGCATAAATACATCATTAGCAGGCAATTACCAAGTTACAGTTGCTGGAACTTGTGGTTTGGCAGTTTCAAATACAGCAACTATTTCCACCATTTCAGGTACAAACATAAATGGTATTAGTCAAAGCCAAACCATTTGTGGGCCAAGTGCCGCTTTATCAGTTACTGCCATTGGCGAAAATCTACAATATCGTTGGAGCAATGGCAATACTACAAGTAATATTGTAGCAAATGTTTCTGGAAATTATACAGTTACACTTTCTGGTCAATGTGGAAATGCCATTAGTAGTCCAATTACAATATTATTGCAAACGCCAACACAAATTACGGCCGAACCCCAAAATGCCTCGTTCTTATCAGGCACTTCAACTTCAATTTCTGTCTTGGCAGTTGGTACAAATCTGAGTTATTTGTGGAGCAATGGCTTAAACACGTCTCAAATTTCGGTTTCGAGTGGTGGCATCTATCAAGTTACAGTTTCTGGAACTTGTGGAACTCTTGTTAGTAGAAATGTTATTATAACCGAACAATTTGTAGATATGCCTCAGACCATCCTTGGTCTAAATCCAATTTCTAACAAAACCTATGGAGATGCTCCCATAAATTTAGGTATAATTACAGCCACAAGTGGTTTGCCAGTAAGTATATCTGTTACTTCAAATCCTGCAAATAATGTAGTAATTTTTAGTAATAATCAAATAATTATTCTTGGAGGAGGTACCGTTACGGTTACTGCCACGCAAGTTGGTAATCCACCAACTTACCTGCCTGCTTTGCCTGTGATACAAGTATTTGCTATTGCAAAAGTGCCACTTTCAGTCATTGGAATCAACACAAATCGTGTGTATGGCACGCCAAATCCTAGTTTCCAATATAGTTTATTTGGGTTTATCAATGGCGATGTGGCCAATAATTTAGATGCTTTGCCTGCGGCAAATAGTGTAGCCAACGCAACTTCAGATGTAGGAAATTACCCTATAATCATTTCTGGTGGTACCGATAATGCCTATCAATATGAATACACCAATGCAACATTGAGTGTATTAAAATCGCCAAATAGCTTCAAAATATTACCAAAAGCAGTCAATATATCTGTGGGAGATTCGCTTACTATTGGTGCAGAGGCTCAAAGTGGTCTGCCATTAATTTTTCAAATTCAAAACCCAAGTGTAGCTAGTCTTCAAAACGCTAAAATCAAAGGACTGAAAGCAGGCCAAACCAACATTTTGGTATGGCAAAAATCTAGCATCAATTTCGATTCTTTGGCTTTTCAATCTTTAGCAGTCAATGTGTCATCTATACCAGGTCGAGATTTTGATATTATTGGCTCTACAATAGTGCCAACGGGCAATGTAGTAACGTATAGTCAGCCCTCTATTGCTGGCTATTCTTACGCTTGGTCTATATCTGGTGTGGGAGCAAAAATAGTGCCTGGTACAGAAAATACCCCTAATTTGCAAGTAATATTTGAGCCAAATGCAACCCAAACCGAAGTTACAAGTATTGTACGAGATGCAGACCAAAATATTGTTTCCAACAGCCTTATTCGTGTAAATCCTGTAACATCTGCTGAGTCTGACTTAGTAAAAGATCTCAAAAAAGTAGAGTGTCCACCAGAGGTTACCGAATGTAAGAATGCCTATATCACAGGCGTAAAACTTGGCAAACTCTCCAACCTCAACACAGGTTGCAGCCGAGCAGGCTTTGGCGATTACACTTTGGGTCTAAAACTCGATACTTTGATGATGGGCGATGCCTACGACCTCAATTTGCAATCTATTACAAGCAATGGCAAAAGTGCCTTTTTTGCCGTTTGGATAGATTACAACAACAACGGAAAATTTACTGACCAAGACGATTTTGTGGCAGCCTCGTTTGAAAACGCCAACGCATTTGAAATCAAAAACATCATCATCAAAAACCAAACCGAGTACGAAGGCCCACGCAGGATGCGTGTGAGCATGCGAGCAGATGCGGCCATAGCCCCCAACGACCCCTGTGCCAAAACAGGAGGCTCAGGTGAAACCGAAGATTATTTGGTTTTCATTCGCAAACCCGATGATTTGCAGGCAGCCTCACTCGTAACCCCCAACAACGATGGCAAAAACGATAGACTAATCATCAGAGGAATAAACGTAAAAGAACCCAACAAACTTACCATCATGGATAGATATGGCGAAATGATATACGAAACAACCGACTACAAAAACGACTGGGAAGGCACCAACAACCAAAAAAAATCAGTCATGGATGGCACCTATTATTACTTTTTTGTAAATGGCAAAAAAACAATCAGCGGCTTTGTAGAATTGAGAAGAAAATAAGTTTATAAGTTATAAGTTATAAGTTATAAGTTATAAGTTATTGATTATTGATTATTGATTATTGATTATTGATTATTGATTATTGATTATTGATTAAAATTCATTTATTTGTAGTTTATTAATGCGTTAGCTAAGCCCCCTTCGGGGGTTTGGGGGCTTTTATTCGGGGGTTTGGGGGCTTTTATTCAGGCTGGTTGGGTACTTTTATCTTAATTTAACTTTAAAACTACAAAAATGGATTATCAAAAAATACTTTTTGAAATAAAAGAAGAGATTCAACCTTATCTTGGTTTGGGCAAAGTAGCCAACTATATACCAGCTTTAGCTGGTATTGATAGCAAAAAGTTTGGTATGTCGGTACATACAATAGATGGTAAACTTTTTGAGGTTGGCGATAGCAAAGAGCTTTTTTCGATTCAGAGTATCTCCAAAGTATTTACTCTTTCCATGGCCATGAGATTAGAAAATAATTTACTTTGGAAAAGGGTAGGGCGAGAACCCTCAGGTAGTAAATTTAACTCCCTCGTCCAACTAGAACATGAAAATGGAATTCCACGAAATCCTTTAATCAACGCAGGAGCGCATGTAATTACAGATATTTTAACCTCAAATTATGAAAATCCTAAAGCCGAAATTCTGAATTTTATCCGTCAGGTTTCCAATGATAAAAGTATAGATTTTGATTTAGAAGTAGCTAAATCCGAACGAGAAACTGGTAATAGAAACCTTGCAATGGCTTATTTTATGAAAAGTTTTGGAAATATTCATAACCAAGTTCGACAAACATTAGATGTTTATTTTCATCAATGTTCTATAGCTATGAGTTGCAATCAACTAAGTAAAGCATTTATGTATTTAGTAAACGAAGGCGTTGATATACATTCAAATAAAGAAATTATTACAAAAAAGGATTCTGATAGAATTAATGCCTTGATGCTTACTTGTGGCATGTATGATTCAGTAGGAGATTTTGCCTACAAGGTAGGATTGCCCTCAAAAAGTGGCGTAGGTGGTGGAATAGTAAGTATAGTACCCAACAAATTATCTGTAGCTGTTTGGTCGCCTGGATTGAGTGCATCTGGCAACTCTCTGGTTGGCTCCAAAGCCCTAGAAATTTTTGTATCTAAAACTGGGATTGGTATTTTTTAAAAAATTTAATTCAACTCCAAAGTGTAACTTTAGGATGTTATATCAAACCGAAAAACTCTCGCCACATCCACAAGTACGTGTCGCATTTGGATTTACAAACTGAAACCCTTTTCCGTTGAGGCCATCCGAAAATTCCAAAATAGTACCAGCTAGATACAAAATACTTTTTTTGTCTACCAATATTTTTATTCCTTTATCTTCAAAAATTTGGTCTTTTTCTCCTATTTGGGCATCAAACAATAAATCATACATCAAGCCAGAACAGCCACCGCCTTTCACGGCTACTCGTATATTGTGGTTTTCAGATTGATTTTCTTTTTCTCTGATTTCAATAATTTTTTCTTTTGCTTTTTCTGAAATACTAATCATTGCTTATTGTTCATATTTATAATTACAAATTAAAATAAAATTAAGTTCAAATCATATTTATAAAATAAATGAATTTTTAGGATTATTTTTATTCAAAGCTCCTAAAGTGTAATTTATCGAATAATATCGAATATTTATAGAAAAAAAATGATTTCAAAACAATAAGTTTGCCATTTTTAGTATTTAAAAATAACCAATTAAATAAAATTTACGTTAATAAATTTGAAATTTAATTAGTTTTATTATTATTGTAAAATAAAACCTGATTTCATACCTACTACAAAAAATGAAGCTATCCAAAACCCTTATTCTTTTCTTATCAGGTTTTTCTGTTTCTGTATTGGTTTTGCTTATCTCTCTTTACTTTACCTACTCCACAGAAGAATCACTGCAAGACCAATTCAATGAATGGGAGCAAGTTCACTTTGTAGTAGAAAATACCAAAACTATCATCAATACCCTTTATAAAGCCGAAAATGGCGTAAGAGCATATATTATCACACGAGACGAATCCCACATAAATGATTTACAAAACCATATAAATTCAGTTTTGTTACTCTCCAACGAACTTACTCGTGTTTCAAAAGGAGATTCTTCTACATTCGCCAATATGAAACAAATGTGCGATTTAGGATTTGTTAAATATTAAGTGATACGTTTTATATTTTTTTTCTATTTTTGTAAAAAGATATAAAATGTCAAACGATTCATTATTGATAGAAAAGATTACCAAATTTATACCAAACTTAGATGAGA